>JBJEYC010000094.1:0-2985 GCA_051886435.1 Lachnospiraceae bacterium | reverse complement strand
AAGAAGTCTGAGGCAGCAAGAAAGAGAAAGTACAACTGATCCGCCTGCTGCGGAAAACCCATCAGGGGCAACAACAACATTACCTCCGGCAATCCGAATGCCGGAGGTTTTTTCATGCCCAAAATCCGGAGCTCTTTTGTCTTTCATCCCCGCATCTTGTGCCCTATGACAAGATAATCCACAGGATTTTGTTGCCTGAGACCCGGGAAGCCATTATAATGACAGCCATGGAAACCGCATGGATCTTTCTTGTCATCCTGGCCGCTCTTGCGGCAGTGCTGTGTATTATCGCGCTGTGGGATGACACCAGGTTTGTCACACGAAAGTACACGATCCGTTCCGCAAAGGTAAGCAAAAAACTTACCTTTGTTTTTGTGTCTGACCTTCATGAAAAGGAGTATGGATCGCACAACGAGAAGTTGATCCGGGCAATAGAGGCAATCCGGCCGGATGCAGTTCTCTCCGGCGGTGACAACCTAATCGCCAAAAAGGCGATGTACGACACCACCGAATCCTTTATGGAGCGGCCCCTGGTCCTCTACGGTGCCCTGGCAAAGGAGTTCCCTGTCTTTGCGGTGAATGGGAATCATGAGGACGCCATGCGCCAGCCTGAGTACAACGAGGAATGTCCAGGTTATGAGGGGAGCCACGTTGCACGGGATCTGAACGACGCTTATGAGGAAAAGCTCCGTGCTGCCGGTGTCATTTCCCTTCATAATGAGCGGGTACGCTTTTCGGGAATCGATCTGGTAGGCCTTGAGTTTCCGCATGAGTCCTACGATAAGCTCCGCACCTGGGAACCCTCAGAGGACGTGGTGGAAGAGACCCTCGGCTTTACACCAGACCCGGAGGTCTTCACCCTGCTGGTTACCCACAATCCCAAGTACTTTCCCCAGTACGCCCGGTGGGGCGCTGACGCAAGCCTATGCGGCCACATACATGGCGGCATCGTGCGCTTTGGCCGGCACGGCCTGCTGAGCCCGGACTACACGTTTTTTCCGACCTACTGCTGCGGGGAATACCATTTGGACAGCAGGGAATGCGATCACACGCTGATTGTCTCCTGCGGTATGGGAACCCACACTGTTCCGATTCGGATCTGCAACCCGGCGGAACTGGTCGTAGTCACGATTCTTCCAGAAAACAACTGACCAATCCTGCCAGTTCGGCAGATATTCGGAGAGAGAAGCATGTCAGAGGAAAATTTGAACAACAAGACCAATCCCCAGGAAGAGGCAACACAGCCTTCCGAAGGCGAAAAGAGCATTCCCGCAATCCGCCAGGAGATGGACGCCACCGACACCAGGGAACTGCGGGAAGAGGAGCGGGATCTGGAGAACGGCGATCTCAACGACCAGAAGGCGGGCCAGCTCTCGTTTAAACTGGAGAAGTTTGAAGGACCGCTGGACCTTCTGCTCCATCTCATCGATAAAAATAAAGTCGACATCTATGACATTCCGATTGCGGAGATCACCGACCAGTACATGGACTACGTGAACAAGATGCAGGAGGAGGACTTAAATGTCATGAGCGAATTTCTCGTCATGGCCGCCACCCTTCTCGACATCAAGTGCCGCATGCTCCTTCCCAAGGAGGTCAACGAGGAGGGAGAAGAGCAGGATCCCCGGGATGAGCTGGTGCAGAAACTCCTGGAGTACAAGGTATATAAGTACATGTCCCAGGAACTGCGGGACCGGCTCCTTTCCGCCTCACAGAACCTGTACCGCAAGAAAAAGCTCCTGCCGCGCGAGGTCACGGGATATATTCCGCCCATCAACTACGACGAGCTCTTAAAGGGCACCACCCTGGCTCAGCTCCAGGACATCTTCCGGGACGTGATCAAGAAGCAGAAGTACCGGGTGGACCCGGTGCGTTCGGGTTTCGGTAAGATCGAGCGGGAAGAGGTGGACCTCTCCGGAAAAGAGCTCTACATCAAGGCCTACCTGAACAGCCACAGGATGACAGACTTTCGGGATCTTCTGGAGCGTCAGCGCTCCCGGGAGGAGATTATTGTCGCCTTCCTTGTCATCCTGGAGCTCATGAAAACCGGAAAGATCCGGGTTACCCAGGCAGAGCTCTTTGGGCACATCACGATCGAGACCATCGGATATATCAATTCGGATGCGGGCAGCGCTTCCGAGTTCTCCGCATAACACTGTAAGAGGGGATCAGAGTCAGAACACATGTCAGAAGAGATCAAAGAAGAAGAGAACAAACCGCTCTCCGAGGGAATCGAAGAAAATTCTTCTGGAGCGGTGGAAGAGAAAGGAAACGAAGAGGAATCGCAGGATGCGATGGCCAACTACACACCGCCCCAGTCGGAGGAGGAGCTGATGGCAGCCATCGAAGCCATCCTGTTTGCAATGGGAGATTCGGTGGAAATCGGAGATCTGTCCAAGGCACTATGTAAGTCAGAAGATCGGATCATCGACGCCGCGACCAAACTCGAAAAGGGTTATGAAGACCGGCACGCGGGCATCATGATCCAGCGCTTCGACAATGCCCTGCAGCTTTCCACAAGGGCATCCCAGTACCAGAACCTGATCCGCATCGCCCGGGTTCCCAAGAAGCTCACCCTTTCCGACTCGGTGATTGAGACGCTCTCGATCATCGCTTACAAGCAGCCGATCACCAAGGCGGAAGTGGAGGAGATCCGCGGCGTGTCCAGCGATTACGCGATCAACAAGCTGATTTCCTACGACCTCGTAAAGGAACTTGGTCGCAAGGATGCCCCTGGAAGGCCTCTGCTGTTTGGAACCACGGAGCAGTTCCTGCGCAGCTTCGGCGTACGGGACCTGGCAGAACTCCCCAGTCTCAACACGATGAAAACCGAGGAGTTCAAGGAAGAGGCGGAGAAGGAAGTGGACAGCCGTCTCGGCGTGTAAGCACGTGTCTTTTGTACATTTGTCAACTTACATCAGAATTAGTGGTGACAATTGATTCTGCCCGCTGCATATTGGGCAGCAAAACGGGATTACCGGAAAA
>JBJEYC010000093.1:0-2992 GCA_051886435.1 Lachnospiraceae bacterium | reverse complement strand
ACCAGTTCCTGAAGGCGATCATGAAGAGCTTCCCGGACGTGGTGCTCGACAAGGAGCACTTCGTGGTCATCAGCCCCGATGAGGGCGCCCTGGATCGGGCGGTGTACTTCGCCAACGTCATCGGTGCCGACACCGGTATGTTCTACAAGCGCCGGGACTACTCGAAGATCGTCAACGGCAAGAACCCGATCGTCGCCCACGAATTCCTGGGGAGCGACTTAAACGGCAAGGACGTCATCGTCATGGACGACATGATCTCCTCCGGCGGCTCCATCCTTGACACCGCCCGGCAGCTCAAGGCCATGCACGCCAACCACGTATTCCTGTGCACCACCTTCGGCCTGTTCACCGACGGCCTCGAGGTCTTCGACAAGGCCTACGCAAACGGCGACTTCGACATGTGCATCACCACCAACCTGACCTACCAGCCGGCAGAGCTGGAGCAGCGCAAGTGGTTCTGCGTCGCCGACATGAGCAAGTTCCTGGCGGACATCATCGAGTTTATGAACCACGACTCCTCCATTAACAACCTCTCCACCCCCACCAGCAAGATCCACGAGCTGCTGCGCAAGTACAACCAGCGGGAAGCTCTGGACATCGTCTCGAGGGAACTGGAGCAGACCGAATTCTAAAGCGCATACGAAAAGAGTCAGCCGAACGGCTGACTCTTTTTTGATGCTTTCATGAAATGAAACAGCAGGCTTTTTCCTACACCTCCACGAAGTGCCCGATGAAGCTCCTTCTGTGGATCGGACAAGGCCCGAACTCCTGCAGAGCCCTGATGTGATCTGCGGTGCCGTAGCCCTTGTTCTTGGCAAAGCCGTATTCCGGATACTGCCGGTCATATTCAATCATGAGCCGGTCCCTTGTGACCTTGGCCAGGATACTGGCCGCCGCGATTGAGGCGCACTGGGCATCTCCCTTGACGATGCCGCACTGGGGGATTCCAAGATCCGGGATCGTCACCGCGTCCACAACGCAGGCATCGGGCACAGCGGTAAGTCCCGCCACCGCCTGCCGCATGGCCTCAAAGGTCGCCTGCAGGATGTTGATCCGGTCGATCACCTCCGGCTCCACCAGGGCGACCTTCCAGGCAAGGGCCTCCTTCGTGATAACCTCGTAGAGAGCGTCACGCTTTTTGGGCGTGAGCTTTTTGGAGTCGTTGAGATAGAGGATATCGTGATCCAGTGGCAGGATGCAGGCGCCAGCCGCAACGGGTCCGGCGAGGGGCCCGCGCCCCGCCTCATCGATGCCGCAGATCAGGATATTCTTCCCCTCCGACCACTCGGGGAAAAAATCCGGTCCGAACTTCTCCCGCAGGGCATCCCGCTCAAAGTCGCGCATGCCCGCAATCCGGGCCTTCTCGGCAAGGAGCTTCTCCTCCCTGCGCTTTGCTGCTTCTTCTTTTTGGGTCATCTCCCGCCCCCTGTCAGTCGGACTCGGTGGAGAGCGTCCCCGAGGAGTCCGTGGTCAGACCGCTGTAGACATCCAGGTTGTCAGCACCCAGTTCATGGGTGATGAGGCCGAACTTCGAGAACGGATAGATCCGTAGCCATGCCTTGCCGATGATGTCTTTGCGCTTGATCAGACCCACATCCGGGTACCGTGAGTCCTCTGACACGTTCCGGTTGTCGCCCAGAACGAAGTACTCGTCATCCCCCAGCGTGATCTCCTGCTCAGCGATGCCGGGGAAGGTCATCTTCTCCAGGCCGTACTTCTCGTCCAGGATCTCTCCGTTGATGTAGATGTTGCCGTCATAGTCAATCCGCACGGTCTCCCCGGGCAGACCGATCACCCGCTTGATGAAGTAGGTGTTCTTCTGATACTGGTACGGGAAGATGATGATGTCAAAGCGCTCCGGGTCATGGAAGCGGTAGGAGATCTTGTCGCAGATCAGCTGGTCGCCGTCCTCCAGAGTGGGCACCATGGAGGTGCCGTTCACGTCGGTGCGCTGGGCCACAAAGGTGATGAGGAACCAGGCGAGGAGCACCACAACTCCCACCCAGATCACGTAGCTCAGTACCGTGCTCTTTGTCGATTTCTTCGGTTCCTGCTTTTGCTGTTCTTCTGACATCTCTCTACTGCTCCTTTGCCTTTTCCGCCGGTGCCGGCACGTGATCCAGCGTGATCCGTCCGATCGCGCCGCTTCGGAACTCATCCAGCACAAGGTGCGCTGCGCGCCCTGCGTCATAGGTCTGTCCCTTGGCCAGGAAATTTCGGTTCTTTGCGATCCGCTCCAGAATCCTGTGGAGGGCTGCCTCCTTTTCATCCACCACGGTATGGGTGGTCTCCGGAAGCTCCTCTGCCGTGATAAGCCGGAAGTCCTCTCCCTCTGCCGCGTACCGCGCGTTCAGTTCCTCCGGGTAGTCGGCAAGGAGGATCGAAATGAGGCAGCAGGCCAGTTCCTTCTCGTCCAGGATCTCCTCCCGGATGGACCCGCACAGGGCAAGCTTTTCTCCCACGCTCCTGTCCTCAAACTTGGGCCAGAGAATGCCGGGGGTGTCGAGAAGCTCCAGGTTCAGCGTCTCCCTCCCCTGCCGGAAGGTGACAGAGATCCACTGCTTGCCCTTGGTGACCCCGGGCTTGTTACCGGTCTTTGCGCTGGCCCGACCCGCCATCGAGTTGATGAAGGTACTCTTTCCGACGTTCGGAATTCCCAAAACCATCGCCCGCACCGGGCGGTTCTGAATGCCGCGCTTTCTGTCCCGTTCCATCTTCTCCCGGCAGGCGGTCTGAATGGCCGCCCGGATCTTCTCCAGGGACTTCTTCTGCCTTGCGTCCACCGCGATCGGGGTCACCCCCTGGGCGGCAAACCAGGCAAGAAACCGCCCGGTTGCCTCGGGATCCGCCAGGTCCGTCTTTGCCAGGATGACGATCCTCGACTTGCCCGCCGTCAGCGAGTCGATGTCGGGATTTCGGGAGGAGATCGGAATTCTGGCATCGAGGATCTCGATCACGAGGTCCACGAGCTTTTTGTTCTCCTCCATCATCC
>JBJEYC010000092.1:0-2997 GCA_051886435.1 Lachnospiraceae bacterium | reverse complement strand
ATCCAGCTGAAAGAGATGGTGAACGTTTGGAAAAATATGGGTCATAGCAATGGGTCCTGTTAAAGTAATCATATTTTAAGTTAGATATATATTATGTGGATCGTTTGTGATTATACCTGTGAAGGATTTTCCTGTCGACTCCCATTTGTGCTTTTCACCAAAATTTCACACTTGTTTTTGTGCTGTTTGCCGGATCTGCGGAAACCGTCACCAGACGGTACAGAAAAAGCAGAGATCTTACCGGATCCCTGCTTCCTGTTACAATGCGTTTGATCTTTGTCTGGAGATCTGCATTCCTTCAGTCCGGAAAGTCCAGGTAGGCGCCCTTCATCGGGGATGCCGCATGCTCGGCAAAAAGACGCAGCACGCCCTTCTTGTATCGGCGGGGCTTTGGCTGCCACTTTGCTCTCCTTGCTTTCAGCACCTCTTCGATCTCCTCCGGGGTCTTTCTCACGCCCCCGATGCCGACAATCGCAAGGAGCCGCTTTTCGATGTCGATCTCGATGAGATCTCCCTCCTCCACAAGGGCGATCGGCCCGCCCGCCGCGGCCTCCGGGCTCACATGGCCGATGACAGGTCCGGTGGAGGCACCGGAAAATCTTCCGTCGGTGATAAGGGCGATGCTCTTTCCAAGCTCCTTATCCGAGCTGATCGCTTCACTTGTGTAAAACATCTCCGGCATGCCGGAACCTCTGGGTCCCTCATAGCGGATGAACACCGCATCGCCCTGCCTCACCTCATGATGGAGGACCGCAGAAAGGCAGGCCTCCTCACTGTCAAAGGGTCTTGCCTTGAGAACGGCGTGAAACATCTCCCGCGGGCAGGCGGTGTGCTTGATGACTGCACCCTCCGGGGCAAGATTTCCCCGAAGGATCGCGATGCTGCCGTTTTCGCCGATCGGATGGTTCCGGTCCCGTATGATGTCCTCTCTTGTAAGGTGCAGGCCGTACTTTTGATTGGCCGCGTCAAGCCACTTCTGACATTTTTCGTAAAAGCCTGTATTCTTCAGCTCGTCCAGGTTTTCACCAAGGGTCTTTCCCGTCACGGTGAGAACATCCAGGTGCAGTACATCCCGGATCTCCTCCATAATTCTTGGGACGCCGCCCGCGTAGTAGAAGAACTCGGCAGGCCATCTGCCGGCAGGGCGCACATCCAACAGGTACTTTGCGCCGCGGTGGAGCCGGTCGAAGGTGTCCGCGTCAATCTCAATGCCGTACTCGTGGGCAATGGCAGGCAGGTGAAGCAGGGCGTTTGTACTGCCGGAGATTGCGGCGTGCACGAGGATCGCGTTTTCAAAGCTCTTTTGGGTCACGATGTCCGAGGGGCGTAGTCCGGAAAGAGCAAGTTCCACGGAGCGCTTGCCAGCCCGGTAGGCAAAGTCTAGAAGATCCGGACTGGCTGCGGGCAAAAGCGCCGATCCCGGAAGGGCAAGGCCCAGAGCCTCCGCCATGATCTGCATTGTGGATGCGGTGCCGATAAAGGAGCAGGCGCCACAGGAGGGACAGGCATTGCTCTTTGCCCAGTCGAGCTTCTTTTCGTCGATCTCGCCGCGCTCGTACTCTGCGCTGTACATGCCAAGCTGCTCCAGCGTCAGAAGCTCCGGACCCGCGGACATCGTGCCGCCCGGGACGATGATTGAGGGGATGTTGACCCTTGCCATGCCCATCATGTTTCCCGGAAGTCCCTTGTCGCAGGATGCCAGGAAGACTCCGCCGTCAAAGGGCGTTGCACTCTCCTGGATCTCAATCATGTCGGCAATGATCTCCCGGGAGGCAAGACTGTAGTTGATGCCGTCCGTCCCCTGGCTCTCCCCATCGCACATGTCGGTCGTAAAGTATCTTGCGCCGTGTCCGCCGGCATCGGCAATGCCATCCCGCACGCGCTCCACCAGCTTGTCAAGCCCGGCACTTCCCGGGTGCGAGTCCCCGAAAGTACTCTCAATGAAGATCTGGGGCTTTCCCAGGTCCTCCTTCTTCCAGCCGCTGCCAAGGCGCAGAGGATCCATCTCCGGCGCTGCGGCACGCATCTTCTGGCTGATCAGCATGTCTTTGTTTTCCATCTTTCCTGCCCTCCTCCTTCTTCGTGTGGCGAACCTCACCCCAATGATCCGCTACGCTCATCCTTCCACAGCAGGAACCGAAACGCAAGCGGTTTTGGGGCAGGTGGCCTTTTCCGTTTCTGGCATAGCACCTGATACCTGCCATGCAGCAGTATCATTGGCGCGAAGAATTACGAGCTTGTGTGCCGCCCGGTCTGCATATTCGCGCGGTGCGAATACCAGAAGGATCATCGTACATTGCGCTGTTTGCGGAAGGAAGGACGGCTTTCTCAGCGCTCCGCCAAAAGATCCAATTCCCGACAGGCATAGTAGATCCCATCGTCCGCCGCATTTTTCGTCACAAAATCTGCCTTCTCCTTGAGGGCAGGCACCGCATTTCCCATGGCCACACAGGTCCACTCCTTTGAAAACATGGACAGGTCGTTTGTGCCATCGCCAAAGACCACCACATCCCGCAGATCCCCGCCCAGCATGCGGATCATCTTTCTGATTCCGGCGGCTTTGTCCGCAGGCTCCACGATGAGATACTTCTCATGATATCGGCAGTAGGGAACATTGCGGAGCGATGCCATCCCCTCCTCGAAGGGGAAACGTCCTGCGAGGTAGAGCTTGTAGATGGCAGGCATCCTGCATATGTCCAATCCCGGAACGATCTTTGTCTTCAGATAGTTGTCGTGTGTGTAACGGTCAAAGCGGTCATCCGGCGCAAGCCTTGTGTCCGAGTCATCGGCCTGAACTGCCCAGGGGATGTCCTTTTCCTTACACTCCTGGATCACCGCAAGACACTTATCATAGGGGAGCGGATGCAGTTCTCTCAGTTTTCCCTCTATCGTAATCCCATAGCCGCCGTCGGAGACCATGTTGGAAAAGCCAAGTTTTTTTCGGTACGCCTCCGCCATCGCGTGGGACCTGCCCGTTGCGATGGCGGTGAAATGCCC
>JBJEYC010000091.1:0-14836 GCA_051886435.1 Lachnospiraceae bacterium | reverse complement strand
ACCTGAATCACGATGAAAAACTGAAGGCACTGGATGCCGCGATCTCCCAGATCGAGAAGGAATACGGGAAGGGATCGGTCATGCGGCTGGGAGATCCCTCCAACAAGCTCGACGTGGAGACCACGCCGACGGGATCCCTGAGCCTGGATATCGCCCTGGGCCTTGGCGGCATCCCCAAGGGGAGAGTCGTGGAGGTGTACGGTCCCGAGTCCTCCGGTAAGACGACCCTGACCCTGCACATGATCGCAGAGATCCAGCGCCGCGGCGGCATTGCGGGCTTTATCGATGCGGAGCACGCCCTGGATCCGGTCTATGCGCGGAACATCGGCGTGGATATCGACAACCTCTACATCTCCCAGCCTGACTCCGGCGAGCAGGCCCTGGAGATCACCGAGACCATGGTCCGCTCCGGCGCCATCGACATCGTGGTGGTGGACTCCGTGGCAGCCCTTGTCCCCAAGGCCGAGATCGACGGCGAGATGGGCGACTCCCACGTGGGCCTGCAGGCCAGACTGATGAGCCAGGCGCTGCGCAAGCTGACGGCGGTCATCTCCCGCACCAACTGCACCGTGGTCTTCATCAACCAGCTGCGTGAGAAGGTGGGCGTGATGTTCGGCAACCCCGAGACCACCACCGGCGGCCGGGCGCTGAAGTTCTACAGCTCCGTCCGCCTGGACGTGAGAAGAATCGAGTCCATCAAGGCCAACGGCGAGATCATTGGAAACCGCACCCGCGTCAAGGTCGTCAAGAACAAGATCGCCCCGCCCTTCAAGGAGGCGGAGTTCGACATTATGTTCGGAAAGGGTATCTCCTATGCGGGAGATGTGCTGGACCTGGCGGCGAACAGCGATATCGTGAACAAGAGCGGCGCCTGGTATCAGTACCAGGGCGAGAAGATCGGCCAGGGCAGAGAGAACGCGAAGAAGTTCCTGGAGACCCATCCGGAGACCCTCTACGAGATCGACAGGGCGGTGCGCGAGCACTACGGCCTCGATCCCGAGGGCGCAAGAAAGCCTGCTCCTGTGCCGGAGGAGGAAGCAGAAGCACCTGCACCGGAGGCGGTGCCGGAGCAGCCTGCAGAGGAGAGCTAAGGTCCGGAGGTTGACATCATGGTGGTGACAGGGGTGGAGCGGATCTCCACGTACCGGGTGAAGATCACCCTGGATGAAGAGCGGACGCTCATCCTCTCGGCCAGGGAGGCGGCCTCCTTCGGCATGGAGGAGGGAAGAGAGATCGATCCCGCCTCCTGGGAGGCACTTCTGGCCCAGCAGAGGAGCGCCGCCATTGCCAAGTGCGGAAAGCTCCTGCAGGGCATGGACTACTCGGCAGCGGGCCTCAAGGACAAACTCCTTCGAAGCGGTTTTCTGGAAGAGGCGGCGCAGGAGGCGGTGGAAAAGATGCAGGAAGCCCACTACGTGGACGATGCCAGGTACGCCGCCACCTACCTGAAGTATCACCTGCACGACAGGAGCCTTGCCAGGATCCGGATGGATCTGCGGGCCAAGGGGGTTCCGGGGGAGATTGTGGAGCAGGAGATCCGGCGCCTCGAGGAGGAAGATGAGGGGACGGTAAAGAGCCGCGAGGTGGAGCAGGCAAAGAAGCTCCTGACCAAGCGGCACTTTGATCCGGACAATCCGGACCCCGCCATCGTCCGCAAGCAGATGGCCTACCTCTACGGCAAGGGCTACGGGATGGAGGTCATCCGGCAGGCCATGGAGGAGCTGGCGGAGGCATCAGAGGACCCGGAATAGAGAACAGAATTCAAGAACAGATGTGCGGCAGGGCGCCCCGGACAGCCGGGGCGTCCTGTTTGGTATCTTGACAGCCGCGTTAAAAATGGGTAAGATCTATTTGTTGTGAATAGTCAATCAGAATGTGTCATCAGAATCTTTTCTTCAATCGTCTGAAAGATTCGTGCATTCGGTTGTTATTGTACAATAAAAACTGAATAAGGAGGTGCTCCTGTACATGCTGGCCACAATCATTGCAGTGATTGTAACCCTTGTGATTGCCATCCCGGTTTCCAGTATCGTGACGACCAAACGCCGCGAGAAACAGGAACAGGAAACCATCGGATCCGCCGAGAAAAAGGCGCGGGCGATCATTGACGATGCACTTTCCAAAGCGGAGGACGCCAAGCGCGAAAAGCTGCTCGAGGCCCAGGAGGAGAACATCAAGACCAGAAATGATCTTGAGAAGGAAATCCGGGACAGAAGAGCCGAGGCACAGCGCAACGAGCGGCGTCTGCAGCAGAAGGAAGAGGCACTCGACAGGAAGTCGGACGGTCTGGAACGAAAGGAACAGAGTCTGGCATCCAAGGAAGATGCACTGCGCAAAAAGCAGGAAGAAGTCGATGCTTTGGGCGACAAGCGTACACAGGAACTCGAACGAATTTCAGGTCTGACCTCCGACCAGGCAAGAGA
The DNA here is from genome assembly GCA_051886435.1 of Lachnospiraceae bacterium. GTDB lineage: Bacteria > Bacillota > Clostridia > Lachnospirales > Lachnospiraceae > CAG-791. The sequence continues at coordinate 12,413 of JBJEYC010000091.1, read as the reverse complement.
ATACCTTTTAAAAACTGTTGAAGATGAAACAAGACACGATGCTGCTCTGAAGATCAAGGAGATCGAGACAGAGGCCAAGGACGAAGCCGACAAGAAAGCCCGCGAATATGTGGTCAACGCCATCCAGAGATGTGCGGCGGATCACGTGGCTGAGGCGACGATTTCGGTGGTCCAGCTTCCCAACGATGAGATGAAGGGCAGAATCATCGGGCGTGAGGGCCGGAATATCCGCACGCTCGAGCAGATGACCGGCGTCGACCTGATCATCGACGATACGCCGGAAGCAGTCGTCATTTCCGGATTCGATCCGATCCGCCGCGAGGTGGCGAGGATCGCCCTGGAAAAGCTGATTGTGGATGGGAGAATCCATCCGGCGAGAATCGAGGAAACGGTCGAAAAAGCGAAGAAGGAAGTCGAGAACACGATCAAGGAGGAGGGCGAGGCAGCAACCCTGGAGGTTGGCGTCCATGGTCTTCATCCCGAACTGGTACGGCTTCTGGGCAAGCTGAAATACCGCACTTCCTACGGGCAGAATGCGCTGAAGCATTCCATCGAGGTGGCGCAGCTCACAGGCCTTCTGGCCGGCGAGCTTGGTCTCGATGTGCGCATGGCAAAGAGAGCGGGACTGCTCCACGATATCGGCAAGGCCGTGGATCACGAGCAGGAAGGCTCCCATGTACAGCTGGGTGCAGAACTTGCGCGCAAGTACAAGGAACCCGCAGTCGTGATCAATGCCATCGAATCCCATCACGGAGATGTGGAGCCCACATCCCTGATCGCCTGCCTTGTGCAGGCAGCAGATACCATATCTGCAGCAAGACCGGGTGCAAGACGAGAAACACTCGAGACATACACCACCAGGCTCAAGCAGCTTGAGGACATCACAAACAGTTTTAAAGGGGTCAGTAATTCTTATGCCATCCAGGCGGGCAGAGAAGTTCGTGTAATGGTAGTTCCTGAGAAGATCAGCGACACCGATATGGTGCTGCTTGCCCACGATATCTCCAAGAAGATAGAAGACGAGATGGAGTATCCGGGACAGATCAAGATCAACGTGATTCGAGAGTCCAGAGTGACGGATTACGCAAAGTAAGCCGTGCGGACCACCAGAGCGAAATTTCTGAAGGCAACAAAAACTTAACGACGAAGATGCAGTGGGGCGGAAGAAAGAGAAATCTTTCTTCCGCCCTTGGCGTTGTTCTGGTAGACTCGAGGCAAAAAGGAGGCCGATATGGCAGAGGGGAAGTACGAGAGAATAGACAGGAAGATTGTGCGGACAGGCCGGGTGATCACGGACTGCATTGATACGGTGTCCCTACCGGACGGGCGGCAGGCGCCATGGGACTGCATCGTGACCAAGGGTGCTGCCGCGGTGGTGGCGATCGAGGAGACGGGAAAGCTCCTTCTGGTCCGACAGTGGCGGGATCCCGAGGAGGAAGAGACGCTGGAGCTTCCCTCGGGGAGCCGGCTGACCGCAGAGGAGCCCACCGAGCTTACTGCCGCAAGAGAGCTTCGGGAGGAGACCGGATACCAGGCTGGATCACTCCGGAAACTCTTGTCCGTGCGCACGACGCCTGCCTTTTCGAATGAGCGGATTGACATCTATCTTGCGGAGCAGCTTGTGCCGGGCGCGCAGCACCTGGATCCGGACGAGGATCTCCTGGTGGAGCGGGTCTCACCGGAACGGGCACGGGAGATGGTCTTTGACGGGAGCATTCAGGACGGCAAGACCATCGCCGGGATTCTGGCTTATCTGGAGACCAGGCGGTGATCGCGGACGACATCACCTGGTATCTGGAGACCGTCTCTGGATCCGGCAGCAAAAAGCCGGCCACGATCAGCGCCTATTCGGCGGATCTGGAGAAGCTTGCGGTCTTTGCGGATGATATCGGGGTGGCGGATGCCACGGAAATGGATGAGACTTTTCTGTCGGATTTTCTGTTGAACCTGAAAAACACCGGGGCATCCAGGAGCGGCATCCGGCGGATGGTTGCCTGCCTCCACGGCTTCTTCGGTGCCTTAGTCCTTGCGGGACGGCTGAAGGAGGATCCGTCGGAGAATCTCTCCGGCGCCCAGAATGCCAAAGGCGCGGCAAAAGAGGCAGATCTGCCGGCACTTTCAGAGAGCGAGCAGCGTGCGCTCCTTGATGCCACGCGCGGAGAGGATCTTCTTTCCCTGCGGGATCGGGCGCTTCTGTCCCTTCTGTTGTCCACCGGACTTCGCACTTCGGAGGCACTCGCTGTCCGTGTACGGGACCTCGACTTCCTTCTGGACTGCGTTCGGGCGGGGCAGGAGGGAGAGACACGCATCGTTCCTTTTTCCGAGGAAGCAGAGCGGGATCTTCGCACCTACATCGATGCATGGCGGGAATTCCTGCCGGACCGGGAGAGTCTTTTGTTTGTCAATCGGAACGGAGAGCCCTTCTCCCGCCAGGGCCTTTGGAAGATCGTCCGGCGGGCAGGAGAGCGGGCTGGAATTTCAGGCGCCGTGACCCCTGGCAGGATACGAAAGAGTGTTGCGGCGGGGCTTATTGCGCGTGGCGCATCCCGGGAGAAGATCGCACAGATCCTGGGATGGAAAGAAGAGACAAAGACCGGAGAGTAACAGCATAAGATTCATGTAAAAGCGCGAATCCGGCGGTGACCGGATCGCAGTAAGGAGAAGAGATGTCATTTACATTTGTGCAGGAACTGCCGACACCGGCGGAGATCCGGGAGGAGTATCCGGTCCCGAAGGCGTTTCAGGAGATCAAGGCAAGAAGAGATCAGGAGATCACAGACGTTCTGACAGGAAAGTCGAACAAGTTTCTTGTCATCATCGGACCTTGTTCTGCTGACAACGAGTCCGCGGTCTGTGAGTACGCGGAGCGCCTTGCAAAGGTCAACGAAAAGGTGAAGGACAAGCTGATCCTGATCCCCCGGGTATATACGAATAAGCCCCGGACGACCGGTGAGGGATACAAGGGTATCGCCGCCCAGCCCGATCCGGAGAAAAAGCCGGATTTTCGCGCGGGTCTTGTGGCGGTCCGGAAGATGCATCTGCACGCGCTGGAGGTCTCCGGCCTCACCGCGGCGGATGAGATGCTCTACCCTGACAACTGGGGCTATGTGCAGGACATCCTCTCCTATGTGGCGATCGGCGCCCGGTCCGTAGAGGACCAGCAGCACCGGCTCACCTGTTCGGGGTTTGATGTTGCCACCGGCATGAAGAATCCGACCAGCGGGGATTTTCAGGTCATGCTGAACTCGGTCTATGCGGCCCAGCATCCCCACTCCTTTGTCTACCGCGGTTATGAGGTCAAAACCGACGGGAACCCTCTGGCCCACTGTGTGCTGCGGGGCGGCCAGAACAAGCACGGGCGGAACACAGCCAACTATCACTACGAGGATCTGATACTCCTGTACGAGCTGTATCAGAAGATGGATCTTGCGAACCATGCGGTCGTCATCGACACCAACCATGCCAACAGCGACAAGAAGTGCCGGCAGCAGATCCGGATCGCAAAGGAGGTTCTGCACAACCGGCAGGAGTCCCAGGAGATCCGGGGACTGGTGAAAGGCCTGATGATCGAGAGCTATCTGGTGGAGGGCTGCCAGCGGATCGGAGAGGGCGTCTACGGCAAGTCCATCACGGACCCGTGTCTCGGCTGGGAGGACTCGGAAAGGCTCATCCTGGAGATTGCGGATCGGTGCTGATTTCCGGTTTCCGAAACATCTGGGATACGGTATAATGACTTCACAGAAGGTATTTTTTTCAGCACAATACTGGGGGCATTCGCATGAAGAACATATTGTTTGTGGCGTCTGAGGGGGTACCGTTTATCAAGACAGGAGGACTCGCTGATGTGGTGGGTTCCCTTCCGAAGGAGCTGGACAAGGAGTACTATGACGTGCGGGTCATCCTGCCCAAGTACACCTGTATGCGACAGGAGATGAAGGACAAGATGGAGTTCGTCACCTCCTTTTACATGGACTTTGACTGGAAGTCCATGTATGTCGGCATCCTCAAAGCTGAGGTGGAGGGCATCACTTACTACTTCATCGACAACGAGGAACTGTTCAACACCTGGAAGCCGTATACAGATGACGCGCTCTTTGAGATCAAGCGCTTCTCCTTCTTCTGCAAGGCAGCCCTGTCTGCTCTGCCGACCATCGGCTTCCGCCCGGATCTGATCCACTGTCATGACTGGCAGACCGGCCTGATCCCTGTTTACCTGAAGGAGCGGTTCCAGGAGAACGAGTTCTTCCGCGGCATCAAGACCGTGATGACGATTCACAACCTGCGCTTCCAGGGCAAGTGGAATGTCCGTGATGTGGAAAACATCACCGGTCTTTCCGGATATTATTTCACCCCGGACAAGCTGGAAGCCTACAAGGATGCCAACCTGTTAAAGGGCGGCATTGTATATGCCGATGCGATCACCACGGTCTCTCCGACCTATGCGGAGGAGATCAAGACCCAATACTACGGCGAGGGACTTGACGGCATCCTAAATGCCCGGAGTCATGATCTGCGCGGCATTCTGAACGGCATCGACTACGAGGTCTTCAATCCCGAGACGGATACCCGGATTCCGAACCGGTACAACGCCTCCAACTTCCGGACGGTCAAGCCCAAGAACAAGGCAGCGCTCCAGAAGGAGCTGGGCCTCAAGGAGGATCCGGACACCTTCCTGATTGGCATTGTCTCCCGGCTCACGGATCAGAAGGGCTTTGACCTCATCGCCTACGTGATGGAGGAGATGCTCTCCCTGGATGCGATCCAGGTGGTGGTCCTTGGCACTGGCGAGGAGAGATACGAAAACATGTTCCGGTACTTCGATGCGAAGTACAGCGACAAGCTCGCGGCCAACATCTACTACAGCGAGGATCTCTCTCACAAGATCTACGCGGCGTCTGATGCGTTCCTGATGCCTTCCCTGTTTGAGCCCTGCGGCCTGTCCCAGCTGATGGCACTGCGCTACGGCACGGTACCGATCGTGCGGGAGACCGGCGGCCTCAAGGATACGGTGCAGCCTTACAACGAGTACGACGGCACCGGTACAGGATTTTCCTTTGCCAACTACAACGCCCACGAGATGATGCACACGGTGCGTTATGCAGAGAAGGTCTACTATGATGACCGGAAGGCCTGGAACAAGATCGTGCAGCGTGGCATGGCAGCTGATTTTTCGTGGAAGAAGAGTGCCGCCAAGTACCAGGAGATGTACGACTGGCTGATCGGCGACAAGCAGTAATCCCATCCGACAACACCATGCAGGGCCTGGACAGCAACAGCTGTCCGGGCTCTGTTTTGGTTTACAGGGACTGTCTTTGTGTGCTATAAGTAGGGGTTCCTACAGCCGCAGACTATTACAGAAAGAGAAAATTTCATGGCAGAGACAGACAAGAAGAAATCCGGCGGCGTGCTGGTGCAGGCGGGAATCCTCGCCGTGGCGAGCATGCTGGTGCGTATCATAGGGCTCCTGTACCGGGGCCCTCTGACCGCCATCATCGGCGATGAGGGCAACGGCTATTACGGCACCGCCTATAACATCTACACCATCATTCTGATGGTATCCTCCTACAGTGTTCCTTCCGCAATTTCCAAGCTGATGGCACAGAAGCTCGCGGTGGGAGAGTACAAAAATGCGCAGAAGATCTTCCGCTGTGCCCTGATCTATGGCATCTGTGTCGGTGCTCTGGCCTCGGCCCTCCTGTTCTTCGGCGCTGAGGCCCTGGTCCCGAAGGTCGCAGCAGGCGTGCTGCGGGTGTTTGCACCGACAGTCTTCCTCTTTGGCCTTTTGGGCGCACTTCGCGGGTATTTCCAGGCATCGGGTTCCATGGTGCAGACCTCCATCTCGCAGATCCTGGAGCAGCTCGCCAACGCGGTGGTCTCCATCGGCGCCGCATGGGTGCTGATGCACTACTTTGCTTCTTCTGATCCCACGAGCCAGGCACAGCACGGCGCCATGGGTTCTGCTCTGGGCACTGGTGCCGGCGTTGCCATCGCCCTGCTCTTTGTGTGGGGCTGCTATCTGCGCCACAGAAAGGCCGATCTTGCTCTGGTAGCTTCCGATCATACCGGAAAAGAGGACAGCTACTGGGCCACGATGAAGGAGACAATCCTGGTCATCACGCCCTTCATGCTCTCCGGATTCATCCTGAACCTGACCACCTCCCTGAACCAGACAATCTACTATCGGCTGATCATCCGGATCCGTGGCCTTGCGGATGTGGAGGCCACCACCCTCTATGGCATCTTTTCCAACAAGGCTGTGGTCATCTCCAACATCCCGATCTCTATTGCAACAGCGGTGGCAAGCGCTATCATCCCCGGGATCTCCGCTGCTTATGCCAGACGGGATTTGGCGGCGACCCGGGTCCGGGCTGGGAACGCGATCCGCGCTACCGCGGTCATCGCGATTCCCTCCGCTGTCGGCCTTGCCTTTCTCGCAAAACCCATCACGATGATCCTGTTTCCGCAGCAGCAGTCCCTGGACATGGCGTCCCAGCTTCTGGCCCTCCTTGCGGTGACGGTGATCTTTTACTCCGTCGCGACGATCTCCAACGCGGTGCTCCAGTCCATCGGAAAGATGAACATGCCTCTGGTCTCCGCGGGCATCGCCCTGGTGATTCAGACCGCGGTACTCGCGGTACTTCTTCTGTATACGGACCTTGGCATCTACGCCCTGGCCGTCGTGAGTGTGATTTATTCGCTCCTCATCTTTGTCGTCAACAACGTGTTCCTCAAAAAGTACCTGGGATATACCCAGAATGCCGGGCGCGTCTACCTGCGGCCCCTGATCTTTTCTCTGATCATGGGCACGGCTGCGCGGATTCTTTATGAACTCCTTGCCCGGGCGCTTGCCTTCCTCGGCAGGGACTACTTTGTCAATCTGATTGCGGCGCTTGTCGCTCTGGTCTTTGCGGTGGTTCTTTACTTCTTCCTGATGTTCCGCAGCGGCACCCTGACCAGGAAGGCCCTGGTCTCGGTCCCCAAGGGGGAGAAGATTGCGGGAATCCTCACGAAACTCCACTGGCTCCGCTGAGAAAGAAGCACCGGAAAACCCAAAAGAGAAATGAAACAAGCCCGGCCGACGGCCGGGCTTTTGCGTGGAATCGGGGATGTTTCTCAGTCCTCCACAGGCGCTGAGGGGAGCACAGCATCCACTAGGATTGAGTAGTTGTTGTGGTAAATGACAAAGCCGGGGCGGGCGCCGGAGGGCTTTTTAATGCCCTTTCGCTCGAGGTAGTCGATCTCGACCCGGCCGGCAGCGCGGCCCTGGGAGTAGTAGGCAGCGCAGCGGGCGGCTTCCTCAAAGGCGCGGTCCGGAACCTGGTCAAAGGCTTCGCCTTTGGTGCGCAGGATCACGTGGGAGCCTGGCACGTCGTTTGCGTGGAACCAGATATCGGTGGGCAGGGCGAAGTGGAAGGTCAGGGCATCGTTCTGCAGGTTGTTCTTGCCCACATAGATGTCGTATCCGTCGGAGGAGACAAAGTGCAGGGGCTTGGATTCCGGAACGCGCTGATGCTTGCCGCGCTGTTCCTGGTGCTTTTTGACAAAACCAGCCTGCTCCATCTCTTCCCGGATCTGGGCGAGGTCGCCTTCCGTCCGGGCCAGATCCAGGGCGGTCTGGATGCCCCGGAGCTCCTCGATCTCCTCCCTTACCTCCTTTGTGAGCCCGGTGAGGGCCTCCTCGGTGCGCTTTAATTTCGTGTATCGGTCAAAGCAGCGCGCCGCATTCTGCTGCGGGGTCTTGGTGGGATCGAGGGGAACCTTCACGGTCTCCCCGGTGTAGTAGTTTTCCAGCTCTGCGGAGGAGGCTCCCTCCGGGATGCTGTAGCCGTAGGCGTGAAGGAGCTCCCCGTAGAGTCGGTACTTGTCCCGCTTCTGGGTGTCCTGGAGCTGCTTGACCTGCAGATCATACTTGTGTACGTCCCGCTCGAGGATCGTGGTCACCACGTGGCGCAGGTCCTGGGACTTCTGCCGGATTCTTGTCACCGCGTTTTTCTGGGCGTAGAAATCAAACAAAAGGGCAGAGACGTCTGTGTACTCCTTTTTGGGCAGGTCCCGGTACATGGTCAGCTCCATGCAGGCAAAGTCCACCGGCTCCCCTTGGGAGAGCACATCCGCCTGTCCCAACTGGTAGTAGATGGCGGGATGGAAAACACCGGCGCGAAGGTCTGAAAGAAGCGCTGCAAAGCTGTTCCAGAAGGCCTCCTTTTCGTCCTCTGTGAGGGCTTGAGCGGATCGATCCTGGGAAATGCGGCTCCGGAAGGTCACCTCCTCCGAGGCCAGGGTAGAAAAGCCCGTGAAGGTCTTCACAAGGAACGAGGCCGCCGGCACATTGGCAGAGGAGAGCAGAGAGAAGAACGACTCCCGGGTGACCTCAAAGGGATCCTGCTTGTTCTGGACCGCCGGCACAAAGTAGGGCCGCCCCGGCAGCACCTCACGCACCGAGGAGATCATCTGGGAGACATGGCGGATCGAGTCGAGAATGACCTCCTTGTCGTCGAGCAGCATGATGTTGGAGTGTTTTCCCATGAGCTCAATGACCAGGGTATAGGTCAGAAGGTCCCCCATCTCACTCCGATGGGTGATCTCAAAGCGCAGGATCCGCTCGAGGCCGGGCTGCCAGATCTTCGTGATTTTGCCGTTCTGCAGATACTTGCGAAGCAGCATGCAGAAGGAGGGCGCCTGGGCCGGGGCAAGGGGACTCTCCCCGGTCAGGTACACAAGGGGAAGAGAGGGATCAGCCGAGAGGTAGAGCTTTGCCTGTCCGCCGCCCCGCTCGATCTCGGGCTTGATGGTCAGAAGCAGCGCATCGTTCTCCGGCTGGATGATCCGGAAGACCCTGCCGCCGGTCAGCTGATCGGAGAGCTCCTTTGCCAGTGCTGCTGTGGTGATGCCGTCAAATGCCATGCCAATACCTCCTCGTTCCGTCCTGATGGAAACAGTGCAGAGTATACGAAAAATCTGGTCATTGCACAAGAATCGCGGGAACGGTATACTTGGCACAAACAAAAAATGGCGGTCTATCGGCCGCTGCAGACCGCAAAAGGAGAATGGCGATGGCATGCAGCATGACAGGATACGGCAGGGCAGAGCGGGAAGAGGACGGCAGGAAGTTCACGGTGGAGATCAAGTCCGTGAACAACCGCTATCTTGACCTTGCGATCCGGATGCCCAGGATTTTCAATCCTCTGGAGTCCCAGATTCGCGCTGAACTGAGAAATTATATGGAGCGCGGCAAAGTAGATGTGTTCATCAGCTATGAAGACAGAAACGGCGCCGGCGGACGGGTCATCTACAACAAGGCCCTCGCGGGCGAATATCTGGCGCACATCCGCGAGATGGCAGAGGACTTTGGCCTTCCGCAGACCATGACCGCGGAACGGCTCTCTCAGTATCCGGACGTGCTCACCATTGAGGAGGAGAACCAGGATGGGAGCGCCCTCTGGGAGCCGCTCAAAAAGACCATCGACGAGGCCGCTGAGACCTTCCGGGCGGCAAGACGCCGAGAGGGCGAGTTCTTAAAGGAAGACCTCCTGAAAAAACTCTCCGGTATGGAGGAGGGCGTTGCCTTCCTGACCGAGCGTGCCCCCGAGACCGTGGCCGCCTATCAGCAGGAGCTGGAGGAGAAGGTAAAGGAGCTGCTTGGCGACGCCCAGATCGAGGAGTCAAGGATTCTGCAGGAGGTCGCAATCTACAGCGACAAGGTCTGCATCGACGAGGAGCTGGTGCGTCTCAAGAGCCACATCGAGGCGACGCGGCAGGAGCTGGAAAAGTCTGGGTCTATCGGACGCAAGCTCGACTTTCTTGCCCAGGAGCTCAACCGGGAGGCGAACACGATCCTCTCAAAGACCATCGATGCGCCCTCATCAAACCGCGCGATTGAGCTGAAAACCGAGATCGAGAAGATCCGGGAACAGATCCAGAACATCGAGTGAGCGGGAAGGAGTCAGAATGGAACTGCTGCATGTGGGCTTTGGAAACATGGTGAATGCCGACAAGATTGTCGCTGTCGTCAGTCCCGACGGTGCCCCCATCAAGCGCCTGGTCTCCCGGGCAAAGGAAGAGGGCAGGACGATTGATGCCAGCGCCGGCCGAAAGACCAAGGCGGTGATTGTGATGGAGAACGGAAGTGTGGTGCTCTCGGCGCTTCTGCCGGAGACCATCAAGGGAAGGACAGGTGTGGACGAGGATGCGTAAGCAGAGAGGAAGTCTCACGGTGGTGAGTGGATTTTCCGGTGCAGGCAAGGGAACGATCATGAAGGCGCTCCTTGCCCGGTATGACAATTACTGTCTGTCTGTCTCCTGCACGACCCGGCAGCCCCGCCCTGGAGAACAGGACGGCAGGGAGTACTTCTTCAAGACCCAGGAGGAGTTTGACAGAATGGTCGAAGAGGATGCCCTTCTCGAGCATGCGGGATACGTGGGCCACTCCTATGGAACGCCCCGGGCCTTTGTGGAGCAGAAGATCCAGGAAGGAAAGGACGTCATCCTCGAGATCGAGGTGCAGGGCGCGAAGATCATCAAGCAGAAGGTGCCAGAGGCGATCCTCCTGTTTGTCTCCACCCCCAGCGCAAAGGTGCTGGAGGAGCGGCTCCGGGGCCGCGGCACCGAGTCCGATGACACCGTGAGAGAGCGCCTGGCCCAGACCCTTCGGGAGTCCGGCGAGATCGCCCAATACGACTGTCTCATCGTCAATGACGATCTGGACGAGGCCGTGGAGGAGGTTCACCACGCGATCCAGACTCTGAAGCACACCCCGGACCGGGAGCGGGCGTTCATTGAAACGCTCCAGGAAGAGCTTCGGGCGATGAATGCGCCCAAGAAAAGTTGACCAATTTTGACAAATCCTGCTATAGTAGGGAAGTTGTTCCGCTGACAACAGCAAAAGGAGGAAATCAATATGATACATCCGTCATATGTGGATCTGATGAATGTCGTAAATAAGGGCGTAGAAGAGGGAGAGACCCCGGTCATTAACAGCCGCTATTCCATCGTGATGGCCACGGCAAAGCGCGCAAGGCAGATCGTTGATGGCGATGAGCCGATGATCGAGGGCGCAGAGGGCATGAAGCCCCTTTCTATCGCCGTCAAGGAACTCGAGCAGGGAAAGCTGCAGATCATCCCGCAGGATGAAGATACCATCGAGGAGATGGAGAACGAGGACCTTCGGGCAGCAAAGGCCATGGAGCAGGAGCTGACCGACGCGGATCTTGCGCTGGACACCGACGAGGATGCCAAGGAGGCACCGGACGCCGAGGCTCAGGAAGAGGGAAGCGACTATTCCAACGGAGACGAAGAGTAACCTGTGAAAGTAATGTTTGTGTCACTGGGATGTGACAAGAACCTGGTGGACTCCCAGAAGATGATGGGAGTCCTTCGGGGCAGAGAGGGCGCCTATACCTTTACCGATGAACCCGGGGAGGCCGAGGCGGCAGTGGTGAATACCTGCTGCTTCATCGACAGCGCCAAAGAGGAGTCGATTGGCGAGATCCTGGATACCGCAAAGCTCAAGCAGACCGGGAAGTTAAAGTACCTGGTGGTGACCGGGTGTCTCGCACAGCGCTATCAGGAGGAGATCCGCAAGGAGATCCCCGAGGTGGATGCTGTGGTGGGAACCACGGCGGAGAAGAGCCTGGCGGACATCCTGGATGCGGTACAGGCGGGAACGCTGAAAGAGGATGCGGTCACCGCGGATCTGGATGAGACGCCGGATACGGATACCCCGCAGGTTCTCTCGCTGGGCAGTACCACCGGATATCTGAAGATCGCCGAGGGCTGCAACAAGTGCTGCACCTACTGCGTGATCCCCAGCGTCCGGGGCCACTACCGGAGCGTTCCCATGGAGGAAGTGCTCGAAGAGGCAAAGCGCCTGGCAGACGGCGGTGTCACTGAGCTCATCCTGGTCGCCCAGGAGACCACGCTCTACGGAACGGATCTCTATGGCAAAAAGATGCTGCCGGAGCTTCTGCGGCGGCTGTGTCTGATCCGCGGCTTTCATTGGATCCGCATTCTGTACTGCTACCCGGAGGAGATCACGAAGGAGCTGGTGCAGGTCGTCAAGGAGAAAGAGAAGGTTCTCCCTTACTTCGACATGCCGATCCAGCACTGCAATGACCGGATCTTAAAGCTCATGGGCCGGCATACGAACCGGAAGGAGCTCGAGGAGATCATTGCCTACATCCGCCGCGAAATTCCGGATGCCTGTCTACGGACAAGCCTGATCACCGGATTCCCTACAGAGACTGAGGAGGAGCACAAAGAGCTCCTCGATTTTGTTCGCCGCATGAAGTTTGATCGTCTCGGTGTGTTTGCCTACTCCCGGGAGGATGGAACGCCGGCGTCCAAAATGAAGCCGCAGGTTCACCCCTCCACGAAGAAGCGCCGCAGAAAGGAACTGATGCTGGCGCAGCAGGAGA
>JBJEYC010000090.1:0-3002 GCA_051886435.1 Lachnospiraceae bacterium | reverse complement strand
TCTTAAGCGAGCACACCCTGCCGCGCTTTGTGAAGTTTGCGGTCAACGTCATGGGCGTTGCTCCCGGCGGGGATGACTGGAAGACGGCAGAGCAGGGAATCGATGCGCTGTATCGGTTCTTTGAGAGCATCGGCCTTCCCATGCACCTTCGGGAGGTCGGCATTGACGAGTCCCGGATCGAGGAGATGGCAGAGCATGTCGTCTCGGGTTGGCCCATGGACATGGCCTATGTGCCGCTCACCCAGAAGGACGTCGCGGACATCTTCCGGGCCTGCCTCTGATTCTGCCCCAGAAGAAAATACCCTGTGTCATGCACAGCGCCTGCCCTGGAAGCAGGCGCTTTTTTGCGTGCCCGGAGCTTTTCAGCCCGGAAATTTCCCGGTATGGCAAAGAAAAGTAACGCTGCGGCGGCAAGGAGTTACTTACGTAACGATAAAAAATAAATTGCCCATTGTGGGACGGGGCCCCGGCCGATAGGATCAACGCATAACCCGTTAAGTAACGGCAGACACATAAGAGGACAGAAGCGAAATGGAAATTTTTGAAAAACTGAGAAACGGCCTTCCGGTGGACATGCGGGATCCGGAGTATGCCCCGGTGGTGGCGGAGCTCCACCGCACCATGCTGGCCAATCACCACATCAACGCCGCGGAGCCGACCGGCGAGAACATCCGGAAAGGCCTGGACGAGCTGTTCCAGGGCACCCTCCCCGCGAGCGTGTCGATCCTCCCGCCCATGCAGATTGATTTTCCGAAGCAGATGCAGTTCGGCCAGCACGTCTTTGTCAACCACAGCCTGACGGTCATGTCCATCGGCGGGGTCACCATCGGCGACGGCACCCAGATCGGACCGGGTGTGGCCATCGTCACGGACAACCACGACCTGGACGATCGGATGATCCTGCGGTGCCGGCCTGTGGTGATCGGCAAAAATGTCTGGATCGGCGCCGGCGCAAAGATCATGCCCGGCGTCACCATCGGCGACAATGCCGTCATTGCCGGCGGCGCGGTGGTGGTTAAGGATGTCCCCGCGGATGCGATTGTCGGCGGAAACCCCGCAAAGCTGATCCGTATGGTGTACGACAGGAAAGCATGACAGGCAGGGAACCTATATGAAGCTGACAGGAAAAGAAGACATCCGGATCCGGCGCTCCATCCTCTCCATCCGTAGGGCCTTTGAGGAGATGGTCTGCGAGATGGACTACCAGCAGATCACTGTCACGGAGCTCGCCGCGCGGGCCATGATCAACAAGAAGACCTTCTACCAGTACTACCCTTCCCTGGACGATCTGCTGCGGGAGGTGCAGATGGAGCTTTCGGAGGAGTACGCAAAGCGGATTCAGGGTCTGGGCCTGCAGGATATGCATCGGCTTGTGGAGGAGTTCTACCTGTTCTCGGAGGAGAAGGGCCCGTTCTACGAGAAGATCACCTGCGGTAACAGCTATGCCGCCATCCGGCAGACGATGATCGACAACGTCAAGAGTCACGCGGGGATCTTCCCGGAGTTTGAAAAGCTCAGCAAACCCCTGCAGAACATCCTTGGAACCTACATGAACACCGTCATGCTGCAGCTCTACAGCCAGTGGATTGCGGATAAAAAACAGATCCCGGTGCGGGACATGATCGATCTGACCACAGACCTGATCACCCAGGGTATTCAGAACTTTATGAAGTGAAAGAGAGGCCAACGACATGATCTTTGATCGAAACGAAAACAGAGAAGTCATCGCGCTCCTTGGCGCGGGCAGCATGGGAACGGCCATCGCGCGGCGCTTTGCCGCGGGCAGGATCGTCTTCCTCGGCGACATCAGCGAAAAGAACCTTGCAAAGACCGCCCAGGACCTGCAGTACAGCGGCTATGCCGTGGATACCATGGTGGTCAACGCGCTGGAGCGGGACTCGGTCGAGGCGTTTGCAAAGAAGGCGGCGGAGCTTGGCCCGGTCCGGTACTTCATCGATACCGCAGGCGCTTCCCCAAACCAGTCCAGCCCGGAGCACATCCTGAAGCTGGACGGCGTGGGAACCGGCTACGCGCTGGACGCGTTCGGAAAGGTGATGGCAGCAGGCGGCGCGGGCCTTGTGGTCTCGAGCCAGACGGGCTATATGATGCGGATCCCCGAAGAGGTGGAGCAGCAGATCCTCGCCGCTGCCCCGGACAAGCTGCTGGAGATTCCGTACATCAAGGAGACGGCCCTGCAGAACACCGGCTATGCCTATATCATCGCCAAGCGCATCAACCAGCTGCAGGCCATGAAGGCCGCTGCCACAACCTGGAAGGCGCGCCGGGCGAGAATCAACACGATCAGCCCCGGCGTGATTGTGACCCCGCTCGCCTATGACGAGTTTGCGGCCGCGGGGGACGGCTATCAGCACATGATCGACGCCTCCGCCGCGATGCGCACCGGTTCATCGGATGAGATCGCCGAGGCGGGCGCGTTCCTTTTGGGCGAGCACGCGGGCTTTATCAACGGGACAGACCTTCTGATCGACGGTGGCACGATCGCCGCGATGCGCACCGGAGAGTATGTCCTGGGGCAGTGAGAAGCGGAGCACTCTGGCGCTGACAGCGAAGAAGAGGCGGGATCATCAAAGACCCCGTCTCTTTTTTTGCCCTTTTTTCGGGAGTGCTCCCCTCCCCAATGCCCGCGATGGCGGAATGTGTGGCATAAACCCCGGCCCTGCCCGCCGTGATGTCGTGATGAAAGGAAGAAAAGTCTACCATCCGGTGCAGAACCAGGAAGGAGACATACATCATGCAGTTGAACACAGGATATGAGATGCCGCAGCTGGGCATCGGAACTTTTATGCTGAGTGACCGCGTCGCGGAGGATGCCGTCTATTGGGCGCTGCGGGACGGGTACCGCCTGATCGATACCGCAAAGATCTACGGCAATGAGAGAGGCGTCGGCAGGGGAATCCAGCGGGCCATCCGGGAGGGGATCGTCCGTCGGGAGGAGATCTTTGTCACGACCAAGCTGTGGACCTCCGACTACCGGCGCGCGG
>JBJEYC010000089.1:0-3011 GCA_051886435.1 Lachnospiraceae bacterium | reverse complement strand
CGGTTGTCGCCGTGCACCATGATCATGGCGCCGATGACACGGGTGGTCATGCCCCAGGAGGTCTGCCAGACGTACTGGAGGGTGTTGTTCTTGTCCGTGAAGGTGATGTCATAGGCCTCGGCGAACTTCTGTCCAAAGAAGTGGGAGGTGCCCGACTGCAGGGCTCTGCCGTCGTGCATCAATGCCTCGATGGTGTAGGTCGCCTCCGCGCCGGCAAACTTCTCCTTCTCGGTCTTCTGTCCCTTGATGGTGGGGATGGCCAGATCCTCAGCAAGGAAGTCAGCATAGACATCCAGCATCTGCTGGGTCCGCGCTTCCGCCTCTTCCTTTGTCGCGTGGATTGTGTGGCCCTCCTGCCAGAGGAACTCTCTCGAGCGCAGGAAAGGTCTCGTCTCCTTCTCCCAGCGGACCACAGAGCACCACTGGTTGTACACTCTCGGCAGATCCCGCCAGCTGTGGACATCATCCTTGAAGAAATCGGAGAATACCGTCTCCGAGGTGGGGCGCACGCAGAGACGCTCCGTCAGAGGCTCAGTGCCGCCCTGTGTGACCCAGGCAACTTCCGGTGCAAAGCCGTTGACCAGCTCCGCTTCCTTCTTCAGAAGGCTCTCCGGAATCAGCATGGGCATGTATACGTTCTGGACGCCGGTTGCCTTGAACCGCTCGTCCAGGTGTTTCTGAATTCCCTCCCAGATCGCATACCCCGCGGGCTTGATGACCATGAAGCCCTTGAGCTGGGAGTAGGACACCAGTTCCGCCTTCATGCACACATCGGTATACCACTGGGTGAAATCCTCCTCCATCGAGGTGATCTCAGCGACCATTTTCTTTTGATCAGCCATTTTACTCTCTCCTTACGTTCGTGCTGCGTTGTGCGCTGTCTATCTTAGAAGTAAGTTGCCGCACTTGTCAAGAAAAGAGGGGAAAACCGCGGGTTTTCCGGCGGTTTTCCCCTCTTTGCAGTCCGTCTTTGCTCCGGATCAGAAGTTGCGGAAGGTCTCCCGCGAGCCGATTCCGAGCCGGTTCATCGCGGAGAAGATGGCCCGCACCGATGCCCTCGTGATGTTGGAGGACACACCGACACCGTAGGTTGCCTTGCCGGAGTCTGCGTCCATCAGGTGGATGTAAGCGGCCGCCTGGGAGTCAGAACCGGACTTCAGGGCATGCTCCTCGTAGTCGAGGATGCGCACGTTGCAGCCCATAAACTCGGCAATGCCGCGGCGTGCCGCATCCAGCGGGCCGTTGCCGACAGCGGTGAAGGTCTTCTCGACCCCCTCGTCGGTGTAGGTCAGCGTGATCTTGGTGTCGAAATCCGAATCGGTGGTAGAGGAGAGATCCTCCACCTGGAGTCTGCGGAAGTGCAGGGGCTCCTTCTTGTCCAGGTACTCCCTGCGGAAGTCGTCCATGATCTTCTCCGGAGAGACCTCGCCGATCTTCTCGGACTGGGCCTGAACCACATCGGCGAACTCACGCTGCATGGCCTTGGGGAGCTTGAAGCCGAAGTAGTTGTCCATGACGAATGCGACGCCGCCCTTGCCGGACTGGGAGTTGATGCGCACCACCGGCTCGTACTTTCTGCCGATGTCCGCCGGGTCGATGGGCAGATAGGGAACCTGCCAGATCTTCGAGCCCCGCTCCTTCATCGCCTGCTCGCCCTTGTTGATCGCATCCTGGTGCGAGCCGGAGAACGCCGTGAAGACAAGCTTGCCGGCATAGGGGTGCCGCGGGTCGACCTTCATCTTGGTCAGGCGTTCGCAGACCTCGATGATCTCCCCGATGTTCTCAATGTTGAGCTTCGGGTCGATTCCCTGGGAAAACATGTTGTAGGCAATATTGAGCAGGTCCACATTTCCGGTGCGCTCACCATTGCCAAGAAGCGTTCCCTCCACCCGGTCGGCGCCTGCCAGCATGGCAAGCTCCGCGGAGGCAACACCTTCGCCACGGTCGTTGTGGGGGTGAATGGAGAGCGTGATCTTGTTGCGGCACTTCATGTGGTTTGCGCAGTACTCGATCTGATCTGCGTAGACATTGGGGGTGTTCATCTCCACCGTGGAGGGGAGATTCACGATCATCGGATGATCCTTGTCCGGCTGCCAGATGTCTGCCACTGCGTCGCAGATGCGCACGGCGAAGTCCATCTCGGTTCCGGTGAAGCTCTCCGGAGAGTACTCCAGAATGATCTGGCCCGGGAACTTCTCCGCGGCCTCCTTCACCCACTTCGTGCCCTGAACCGCGATGTCCACGATCTCGTCCATGCTCTTGTGGAAGACCACGTCGCGCTGAAGCGTGGAGGTGGAGTTGTAGATGTGGACAATGGCACGCTTGACGCCCTGGATCGACTCAAAGGTCCGGTCGATCTGTTCCTTTCTGCACTGTGCCAGCACCTGCACGGTCACATCGTCCGGGATTCTCTTCTCGTCCACGAGACGGCGCAGGAAATCATACTCGATCTGGCTCGCCGCAGGGAAGCCCACCTCGATCTGCTTGAAACCCAGCTTCAGCAGGAGGTTCCACATCTCGATCTTCTCTGAGACCACCATCGGGTCCACCAGGGCCTGATTGCCGTCCCGCAGATCCACGCTGCACCAGATCGGTGCCTTGGTGATCTCCTTGTCGGGCCAGGTCCGCTCCGGAAACTTGAGGACCGGGTTCTTTTGGTATCGCTGATAATTTAACATCTTTTGCTCCTTCCCTTGCTGGGTACTTGTTGCCTGTTCCGAATCCGCATGAAAAAGCGGCCCGGAGGTGATTCCTTCCGGACCGCTTGCTGCCTTCTTCTCGTGTCACTGGCCGAGGCCGCTTGCAATCTCCGCGGTGAGCCGCTCGAGTGCTTCCTTCTCGTCCACACCGTCACAGATCAGCTCAATCTCATCGCCCGATTTCACGCAGGCCCCGAGCACAGAGAGCACGCTCTTGGCATTTGCCGTGGTATCCTTAAACCGGAAAAGAACCGAACATTGAAATTCCATGGCATCCCTGCATAGGACGCCTGCCGGTCTTAGGTGCAGACC
>JBJEYC010000088.1:0-3028 GCA_051886435.1 Lachnospiraceae bacterium | reverse complement strand
GTGCGAGACTTTTTGTTTCCGGATCAGCTGGGCAATGCCTGCAAAGGAGCAAGGGACAATGCCAATCAAGCAAACCTCCACCGCAGAAAAGGCAGTCCAAAGGGGTGTCCGCATCCTGCTTTTGACGATTCTGCTCTTTGCTGTCGTTCTGGTTCTGATAGCGATTCTGTTTGGTGAAAAGTCATCGTCATCGGGCTACCAAATCCAGGACCAGGATCTGACCGCAGAGGTGATCCGCAAAAGCGGAAGTACAGAGGTCTTCAGCAATGGAGACTTTCCGGAACTTTCGGCGGGCGATCGGATGGTTTTGACCATCGCGCCCCTGGAATCGAAAGGCAAAGTGGATGATGGGACACTGGTATTTTCTCTCTACCACTGCCGGGTTCAGGTCTATGTGGGCGGGGTCTTGGTCTATTCCCAGACAGATCCGCCGCTTGCCGAGCAGATTGGCCACCGCTACTATATGGTTCCCCTGCCGAAGGGATACGAGAATGCCGCCATCCGGATAGAGGCGGTGAATGAAGAGAATGAGAGTGTCGGCGCGCCGACGTCCATCCGGATTGTGCCAGGCACTGCAGCGGTAGGATCCTTCACCGAGGGTAAGACACCAACCGTCATTCTCATGTCGACGGGACTTACCTTCTCCCTCTTCACGTCGCTGCTTGCCGGAGTACGCTGGGCAGCGGATTCCATCCGTCGGATCAGGATGAGAAGGCGGGGAAAATGTAAGGACAAAAAGGAGGATGGAAAACAGGGACATGGCCTGTTTTTCATGGCTCTTCTCACCAACTCCATCATTCTTTGGTATTCGGGATACGCAGGCATACTGACGCCTTTTGTGTCCAACACCTCGGTCCTTGCCAACATTGAGTACTGTGCGCTGTTCTTCATCCCGATCCCGCTCACTGGATTCATGGAGGGCGAGGCGGTGAACCGGAGGCAGAAAATCGGCTGCAGGGTGCTCTTTGTGTTGTATATTGCGTTCTTTACAGCAGCCAGTTTCCTCAACTTCCTTGTGCCGAACATCAACTACGTGGACTTTGCCAGCGTGCTGCGGCTGGTGCTTCTGGTGACGCTGGCCATGTTTGCCCTGTTCCTTGCCCGGCAGGTAAAAAATGAGAACACGGTGGAGATCCGCTTTGCCATGCGGGGATATCTTGTGGCGGCGGTTCTGGGAACAGCAGACATGATCCGGTTTGATCTGTCCTCCCGGATCGGCTATCGGTATCATATTCTGCGTTACTCCCTGATGCCTGCTACCATCCTGGTTTTGTCCGTGACGATTCTGTTCTATTACGGCATGCATTATTCCCGGGAGTCCTTTGAGCGGATTGAGCGCGAAAGCTTAAGGCGTCTTGCCTACACGGATCAGCTGACCGGTGCCCCGAACCGCAGTGCATGCGACAGGATGTTTCAGACGATCCATGAGGAAAAGATCACAGATTACTGCCTGGTCTTTGCCGATGTCAACTTCCTCAAACACACCAACGACACTTACGGCCACGAGCAGGGGGACGTGCTGATCCGGAGTGCTGCGGAGGCTCTCGGAAAGCATTTTGGCGGGAAGGACTTCTACGGAAGATGGGGCGGAGATGAATTCATCGCTGTCCACTTTGGAAACCTGGAGGAGACGAATGAGCTCATTTGCGGGGTGAAAGAGGATACAGAGCGCAAAAATGAGGCACGGGATTTCCCGTTTGAGATTTCCATGTCTTTCGGCGTTGCAGCCAGTACAGGAGAACATCCCCTGACGCCGGAGGAGGCAACGCTGGCTGCAGACCGGGTCATGTACGAGAACAAGAAGCAGGCCCATGCCGACCGAAGGGACTGAGACGCCGTCAGGTGCAGCGGTATCGGAAAAAGCCGGCAAGCAACAAGCAGGAGGAGATGACGTTTGGATATGTTCAGCTCGTTTTACCCCGCGGGGAGATACAATCTCAACTTTGATGTCTGCGCGATGTTTCTGGCGGGCATCCTCTTTATCTTTTATATCACCCGTCCCAGGGTGTTCCAGGAGAAGCGCACAAGGAACTTCCTGCTTCTGTTGTTCATCCTGTTTATCTCCTCTCTGTGTGAATTCTGCGCCTCGGTTATGTTCAATAGCGGGAGCTACAACGGCTCCGCAACACTCGATCTGGTGCTGACGCTCTCCCACATGGCGCAGGCGCTCCTTCCCTATCTGCTGGCGGTCTATCTGCTGGAAGTTCTGGGCGTCTCCCGACGCATCACAAAGCGCGGGACCTGGATTCTCGCACTGCCGGAACTCATTCTGAATACGCTGATCGTGATCACCCAGATCCAGAGTACAGTGAAGGGAGCGGAGCCTCATGTGACCCAGACCGGAGTGACCATCTACATCATCTTCTTCAGCCTGGTCATTTGGTTTTACATCGGGATCTGCCTTGTGGTTCTCGTCCGCTCACGCAGGGCGCTTCTTCGCCGGGAGTATATCTCCATCCTCATTGTGCTGATCGCCTTCTGGTGCGCCATGGTGCCGCAGCTTCTTGACCCCTATCTGAAGGCGACCGAATTCTTTGTCTCCCTGTGCATGCTGGGCATCTTCATCACCCTGGAGAACGACGCGGATCTGTATGACGGCACCACCGGCCTTCGAACGAGGACCGCGATCTGGAGGGAATCCCAGGAGATCTTTGACCAGAATCTCACCTCCTGCGTCGTCAGCATCAAGCTCGGCAACACCGGATACCTGTCCATGATGCTTGGTATTCCGGCGATGAAGGAGCTGGACCGGGAGGTTGGAATCTTTCTGCAGCAGTACGCAGACGATGCGGTACATGTCTACCGCCTGTCCGATCAGTCCTATGCCATGGTGTTTTTCAACAACGATCCGGATCGGGCAAGGAAGATCGCTGAGGAGATCCTGGCACGCTTTCAGGCGCAGTGGTGCCTGTTTGGCACCAATGTTCTGGTGCCCGCCCAGGTCTGGATCAGCCGCATCCCGGATCAGCTCCCGGATGAGAAGCACCTGAACGTCTTTCTGGACACCCGGTACGACCCGGCGGTCCCC
>JBJEYC010000087.1:0-3047 GCA_051886435.1 Lachnospiraceae bacterium | reverse complement strand
GGACGAGGAGGCCAAGGCCGCCAAGACCGATCTGGACGACGGCATGCGGGCCTGGATCTACGGGAGCCTGTGCATGAAGCTCGCCCAGGCGGAGGGAGGCTTTACCCGCCGCAGCGGCGGCACCTTCCCGATCGGACACATCCGGGAGGTACTCTACCACGCGACGAGAAAGCACAACCCCTGGGATTCCAAGCTCATCCGCGGCTCCCTGACGGGACGCTACTCCGCAGAGAGCGCTGCCACCAGGCTCATCAGCATCATCATTCCCAGCAAGGACAACCCGAAGGTCCTCGCCGAGTGCATTCACTCGATTGAGAAGTACACCGAGTCCCTTCCCTATGAGCTGATCATTGTGGACAACGGCTCCACCCCGGAGAACCGGGCAAAGGTGGAGGCGCTTATTGCGGCCCACAACGAGACCGGCTCTGCCTGCTACATCTACCAGCCCATGGAGTTCAACTTCTCCGCGATGTGCAACCTGGGCGCGGAAAAGGCAAACGGCGAGCTCCTCCTGTTTCTGAACGACGACATCGAGGTGCGGCGGCCCGAGTGGCTCTCCTACCTCTCCGAGAAGGCAAAGCTCCCCTATGTGGGCTGCGTTGGCATGAAGCTTCTGTACCCCAACAGCGACATCATCCAGCACGCGGGGGTTATCAATGTCCATGCGGGCCCGATCCACAAGCTCCAGTACCTCTCCAACAACGAGGAGCACTACTTCGGCTTCAACAAGGGAGTCCGGAATGTGATCGCGGTCACCGGCGCCTGCCTGATGCTGCGCGCAGATCTCTTCCGGGAGGTCGGCGGGTTCGATGCCGGCAAGTTTGCAGTGGCCTTCAACGACATTGATCTGTGCCTGAAGGTCTTTGAGCTGGGCTACTACAACGTGGTCCGCAACAACATGTATCTCTATCACCACGAGTCCCTCTCCCGGGGCGATGACCGGAAGGACGAGGTCAAGAGCGAGCGGCTCTCCCGCGAGCTCGAGAGCCTCCTTGCGGCCCACCGGCCGCTGTTTGCGGATGATCCGTTCTACCACCCCTACCTGGTGCAGGATCCGGCGGAGCGGGAGTTCGTGGTCTCCGTGGAGGATGTGGAGCTTCGAAATCCCCACTACACCGAGCCGGAGCTCTTGAAGAATCCGCTCCCCGACAAGTGGACCGATCCTGTGCTGAAGCTCGGGGTCGAGTTTGCCAACAGCGTGGACCGGTGGCTCACAGGACCTTTGACGGACGCTGCCGGCGGGCAGAGCCTCACCTCCGGCTACTACATCCGGGGCTATGCCTTTGTGATCAACGCGGACCAGGCGGTCTATGAGAGAACGCTCCTGCTTCGGCCGGAGCAGGAGACGACGCCGGTCTATGAGGTTGCCACCGAGCGGGCCTACCGGCCGGATATCGCAGCAAACCTCCAGGGACAGATCCGTGACCAGCTGACTGGCTTTGGCGCGGTGCTTCGGCGGGATGCCCTGCCAAAGGGCCGCTACCAGATCGGCATGCTGGCAAAAGACCGCACTTCGCGCCAGCGCATTGTGAACTGGTCGGACGTGATTCTGGTGGTCCGGTAAGGGCAGGAGCCCTTCCGCCTTGGCCGCGGAGGGAAGGAGTAAGATGGAACAGGAAAGAACAGACAATACGCATCCCTCCTCCGGGGAGGACTGGAAGGAGAAATACGAGAAGGAGCGCGCCAGAGCGGCCTTTCTGACGGATAGGGTGGCGGAGCTCGAGGACACGGTCGACGACCTGAACTTCAAGCTTGACCGGATCAAGAACAACAAGATCTGGAAGGCCTCCAAGCCCGCCCGGGATGTGTACCACTTCGTCCAGCGCCAGGTGGACCGGGTGAAGAACCAGGGCGATGCGAAGGGCGTCGCCAAGAAGATTCAGTACAAGATCCGGGAGAAGCAGGCGGAAAAGGGATATGGGACGAAGAGCTTTCCCGATGCCGCGGAGCGCCAGCGGCAGAAGGAGGAGGCTGCACAGTTTCCGCGGCAGATCCTCTTCTCCATCCTGGTGCCCCTCTACAACACCCCGAAGGAGTACCTGAAGGAGATGATGGACTCCGTCCTGAATCAGACCTACGGGAACTGGCAGCTCTGCCTTGCGGACGGCTCCGATGATGCCCACGCCTACGTAGGGGAGATCGTCCGGGAGTACCAGAACCGGGACGAAAACCTGAAGAAGCGGATCACCTACCAAAAGCTCGACCACAATGGCGGCATCTCCTACAACACGAACCAGTGCCTTGCCATGGCAAAGGGAGAGTACATCGCGCCCTTCGACCACGATGACTACCTGCACCCCAGCGTCCTCTACTGGTACCTGAAGGCGATCAACGAAAAGAACGCGGACTTTCTCTACTGCGATGAGACGACCTTCCGGGAGTCGAACCTGAACCACTTCGTGACGATCCACTTCAAGCCCGACTACGCGATCGACAACCTCCGGGCCAACAACTACATCTGCCATCTCTCCTGCTTTGACCGGAATCTCCTCCAGGGAGAGGCGCTTTACCGCTCGGAGTTTGACGGCAGCCAGGACCACGACATGATCCTGCGGCTCACCGACAAGGCAAAGCACATCGTGCACGTGCCGAAGCTCCTCTACTACTGGAGAAGCCACGCCGGGTCCACTGCGGGCAACATCGCGGCCAAGACCTACGCGATCGACGCGGCCAAGGGCGCGGTGGCGGATCATCTGCGCCGCCACGGGTTCAAGAACTTCAAGATCACCTCCACCCGGGCCTTTGAGACGATCTTCAAGATCACCTATGAGATCCAGGGAGAGCCCCTGATTTCCATCGTGATCCCCAGTCACAACCATGCAGAGGATCTGAAGCGGTGTCTCACCTCGATCTTCGAGAAATCCACCTGGGAGAACTACGAGATCATCATCGCGGAGAACGGGAGCACCGAACAGGGGGTATTAAATTATTATAAAGAGGTGACCTCGGGTCCGTACAAGGACCGGGTTCGTGTAGTAAAATACGCATATGCCCCGGGTGAGACCTTCAACTACTCCAAAGTCAACAACTTTGCGGTGAAGGAGGCA
>JBJEYC010000086.1:0-3052 GCA_051886435.1 Lachnospiraceae bacterium | reverse complement strand
TGTCATTTATGGTAGGCAGAGGCTATTTCCTACCCACACATATGCACGAAGCCTCTCATTTTTTCAGGTAATGATGTCAAAAAGATCCCTCGTTGTATAGCGGATACATTGATGTTAAAATTAGCGAAAAATAACAGATAATACAGACTTTTCAAATGGCAAAAATCAGGCCCTCTGCCGTCACATGAATGCTGTGTGCCCATATCCATGAGGTGTCCGGCTGGTATAGATCACCTTAGTCTTACGCCCCACAGAATGGACAGCCTGCTTTGCCTGCCGCGTTATTCGATTTGTTGTACGCAGGAAAGAAGGAGCATGTAAGGCGGAAGGGATTTGCAGATTGTCAGCTCTTTCAACCCTTTCGTCCTTCCACGCACGCCTGAACTAGGAGACAACGACTATGCAACTTTTGACGCAAATGGTAGAGATGTTCCTCCTGATGGCAGTGGGGTACCTGTTGGGAAAAATCGGCATGCTCGACGCGGGGAGTTCCAAGAAGATCACCGCCATCGTGGTGAATGTGGCGAATCCCGCCATGATCATCGCCTCCTGCGCAAACAAAGAGAGAGAATCCGGAAGCATGCTTCTTGTCTGTGCCCTGCTCTCCGCCGGTATCTACATCTACCTGTTTGCCGTCTCCTTTCTTTTGCCGAGACTCCTTCGCGTCCCAAGGAAGGACCGCGGCACCTATGAGGTCATGACGATTTTTTCCAACATCGGATTTCTCGGCCTTCCGCTGATTCTCTCCGTCTACGGGGAAACCGCCGTGCTCTATGCGACATTGTTTTTGTTTCCCTACAACGTGCTGATTTACACCCTTGGCATCCGCCTGCTGCAGAAGGGAAGCGGGACAGGAGAGAAGAAGTCTTTTTCCCTTCGTGAGATCTTCAACATCGGCACCTGCTCCGCGATCCTTGCTCTGCTCCTCTACCTCTTTGGCGTTCCGGTGCCCGGGGCAGTATCTGGAACGCTCACCTACCTTTCGAACCTCTCTGCCCCGCTGTCCATGATTCTGATCGGCTACTCCATGACCACCTTCCCAATCCGGGAACTGTTCACAGACAGACGGCTGATTCTATTCTCCCTGATCCGACTCCTTTTGGTTCCACTGCTTGCCATGCTGCTCATACGTCAGCTCGTCTCAGATCAAAACCTTCTCGGCGTCTGTCTCATCATGCTGGCTACCCCAGTGGGCTCCATGACTGCCATGATGGCAGAACTGTACGGCGGAGATGAAGCGCTTGCCGGCAAAGGTGTTGCCCTCTCCACTGCCCTTTCCGTTGCGACAATTCCTGCTCTGAGCCTTCTTCTTGGCCTGTAAGAAAAGCCATGAACGACGCATGAAAAAAGAGGACCGTTCGGTCCTCTTTTTTTCATGCTGTGTTCTGATCTGTCGTCATACACCGGCAGGTTCTCTGCCAACGCGCATGCCGCGCAGTTCCTCCTCGATGGCTTCCTTCTCAGAGACCAGGTATCCAGAGAACTCCCGGATCCTGTCGTTGTCCATTCGGCTGATGGGGACGGAGATGCTGATCGCAAGAGATGGCTGGGACCCATAGAGGTCCAGTGCAATGCCGATGCAGCGTACCCCCTGCTCATTCTCCTCGTTGTCAAGGGCATAGCCTTTTCTGCGCACTTCGGAGAGCGCCTCCTGAAACTCCCCATAGTCTGTGATCGTGTATGGTGTCGTACGCTCGATGTGGCAGGCATCCCAGAGCTTTTTCACCTCCGGCTCCGGCATGGCTGCCGCCAGAGCTTTGCCCACGGCAGAGCGGTAGAAGGGGATGCGCAGGCCGATCCGGCTCTCCATGCGCACTTTGGCACCCTCCGGCTCCACCTTGTCGATGTAGACGACATCGGTCCCATCAAGTTTGACGAAGTGGACCGTCTCCCCAGTCTCCTCTGAGAGCTTTTTCAGGTGCGGCCGGATCTTTTCCGAGAGGTCCGCGTTCGTCACCAGACGGTTGGCCAGTTCCACCACCTTGAAGGTCGCCTCGTACCGGCTGGTTGTCTCGCTCTGTGTGACATAGCCCATATATTGGAGGGAAGCCATGATCCTGTGGGCAGTGCTTTTGTTGAGTCCGATGGCCCCTGCGATGTCTGAAAGCCCCGAAGGGCCGTTGTCCGCAAGGTATTCCAGTGCAGCAAAGAGCCGCCCTGCCACCTGAATCGGGTTCTTGTCCTGCGGCGTCCGGTCTGTTTCCATGGTCCACTCCTTCCGTTTCACGATACGAAACATTGTACCGCATTGTGAAACGCCACGCAAGAGGCCCTGTACCGAAATTCCTGCATATTTTATCCCGAAATTCGCTTGACATCTTGGGAGTGTTCCCTATAATGAAACTGTCGGCAGGAGAGGGGATGCACAGCAAGTGCTCCCGATTTGTTCCGACATGCGAAATGCATTGTTCCGTATCGTGAAACATCCGGTGAAAGGGGTAGGAAATGGAGCTGAATCTTAGAGATCCGAAGGACTGCACATTTGATGCGGTGTCACTGGGCGAGGTGATGCTGCGCCTGGATCCCGGTGAGGGAAGAATCCGCACCGCGAGATCCTTCCGCGCCTGGGAAGGAGGCGGAGAGTACAATGTCATCCGCGGCCTCCACAAGTGCTTTGGCATGAAGACCGCCGTGATCACCGCCTTTGCCGACAACGAAGTCGGAAAGCTGATGAAGGACTTCATCGAAGAGGGCGGTGTTGACACCTCCCTGATCTATTGGAAGAAGACCGATGGAATCGGCCGCATCTGCCGGAATGGCCTGAACTTCACCGAGCGCGGCTTTGGTGTTCGTGGTGCTGTCGGCTGCTCCGATCGTGCCAACACGGCCATCTCCCAGGCAACGGCTGAGGATCTGAACTTCGAGCACATCTTCGGCGACCTCGGCGTTCGTTGGCTCCACACCGGCGGCATTTATGCAGCCCTTTCCGAGACAAGCTGCGAAACCGTCATTGAGGCCATCAAGACCGCAAAGAAGTATGGCACAGTTGTCTCTTATGACCTGAACTACCGTCCCTCCATGTGGTCCGCCATCGGCGGCCTCGAGAAGTGCC
>JBJEYC010000085.1:0-3056 GCA_051886435.1 Lachnospiraceae bacterium | reverse complement strand
GAGAGATGCGGCATGTACTATGTCAACCAGAGATGGCTCGGCGGCATGCTGACCAACTTCCGCACCATCCAGTCCCGCATTGAGCGTCTCAACAAGATCAACGAGATGGAGCAGGACGGCACCTTCGATGTCCTTCCCAAGAAGGAAGTTGCCAAGCTCAAGAAGGAGCAGGACAAGCTCGAGAAGAACATCGGCGGCATCAAGACCATGGAGCACATCCCGGATGCCATCTTCGTCATCGATCCCAAGAAGGAGAAGATCTGCGTCCGCGAGGCACACGCACTGGGCATCACTCTCATCGGTATTGCAGATACCAACTGCGATCCGGATGAGCTCGATTACATCATCCCCGGCAATGACGACGCCATCCGCGCCGTGAAGCTCCTCTGCTCCAAGATGGCAGACGCTGTCATCGAGGCAAAGCAGGGTGAGGAGAACACCAATGCAGCAGATGCAGCAAGCCAGGACGCTCTGGCCGCTGAGTCCGCAGCCGCAGAGGCAGAGCAGGCAGCAGAGGGAACCGTCTGAGTTCCCACAGGAACACTAACCCATTTGTAAGGAGGACGAACCCATGGCAATCACAGCAGCTCAGGTCAAGCAGTTAAGAGAGCTCACCGGTGCAGGCATCATGGAGTGCAAGAAGGCACTGACCAAGACCAACGGCGATATCGACGCCGCTGTCGAGGAACTCCGGAAGGCCGGCGCCGCAAAGGCAGAGAAGAAAGCAAACCGTATCGCAGCAGAGGGTCTCTGCTACGTTTCCCAGAAGAATGAGAAGGAGGCAGCAGTCGTCGAGGTTAACTCCGAGACTGACTTCGTCGCTTCCAACGCAAAGTTCCAGGCCTTTGTGCAGAAGGTCGCGGATGCCGCCGTGGAGACCAAGGCGACTGATCTCGAGGGCTTCCTGGCCGACAAGTGGCCGGAGGATCCTTCGGAGACCGTCAAGGACGCGCTCGTCAACATGATCGCCGTCATCTCCGAGAAGCTCTCCATCCGCAGATTCGCAAAGGTTACCGCTGAGAACGGCATCGTCGCCTCTTATGTCCATGGCGGCGGCAGAATCGCTGTTCTGGTGGAGGCTGACACCGATGTCGTCAACGACGAGATCAAGGAGGCAGTCCGGAACGTGGCCATGCAGGTCGCTGCTCTGTCCCCGAAGTATGTCCGCGCAGAGGAGATTCCGCAGGAGGACCGTGACCACGAGAAGGAGATTCTCATGGCGCAGGCTGTCAATGAGAACAATGCCCTTCCCGAGGAGAAGAGAAAGCCCGAGGCCATTCTCGAGAAGATGCTCATCGGAAGACTGAACAAGGAGTTCAAGGAGGTCTGCCTGGACGACCAGATCTATGTCAAGGCAGAGGACGGAAAGCAGTCCGTCAAGCAGTACCTCGATGCTGTCGGCAAGAAGAACGGCGCCAAGATCTCCATCCGGAGATTTGTCCGCTTCGAGACCGGCGAGGGCATGGAGAAGAGAGAAGAGAACTTCGCAGAGGAGGTTATGTCCCAGATCAAGCACTGATCGGGGGCTGCCACAGCGAAGGATCAATCAGACGGACGCGCGGAGGCACCGCTGCGTCCGTTTTTCGTTCTCCTCTAAACTTTCTGTGAAATCCTCCGGTCCCCGGTACCATCCGAGGAAAAGATCGCATACAATATACCTGTCGGATCATTCCGGCATGCGAACCGGGTGAAGAGACGCTTCATCCGGACAAGGAGTGAAATGATATTCAAGAGAATCAACGAAAACACAGTGAACTGCCACATCTCCAAGGAAGACCTGCAGGAGAGCGGAATCCGCATCGACGATCTGCTGATGCAGAAGAAGGAAACCCTGCAGAGCCTCCGGGATGCGGTGCAGCGGGCCGCGGTGCAGGAGAACTTCACGCTGGATGGCCACTTCAACACCATGCAGCTCGCGGTCCTTCGGGACAGCTCCATCTCCCTGACGCTTTCCCAGGAGAAGGCGATCCCGGATTCCCTCTTCTCCAACGCGGGAAAGGAGCTCCTGGATGCGGCCCGGGCCAACTGGACCGGAGAGAACCGGGAGAGCGAAGAGGAGACCGAGGGGGCAGAGTCTGCCCAGACAAGTGAAGGCCTGCCGGATACGGTATACTTCTTCCGCGACATGGAAGAGGCAATCCGCACCGCTTCCCTGATCCGGGATGAGGATGCGGAAAAGGTTTCCTCGTCCCTCTACCGGGACAAGAAGACCGGTCGGTATTTCCTCCTGCTGCAGCAGAAGGAGGGCGCCGGTGAGGAGGGCTTTGCCCACATCACCCTGGTGCTCAATGAGTTTGCCAAGAAGGCCACCAGCAGTTCCCAGGAGATCGCCTTCAGGAAGGAGCACGCAGAGTGCATTCGGAAGGATCACGCACTGACCGACCTGAAGAAGCTGTAAGGCTGAACCGATACCTGGCCTCCTGCGGTGTCTGCTCCCGCAGGGAAGCAGACCGGCTGATCGAGGAAGGCGCAGTCACCGTGGACGGGGCTGTGGCAGTCCCTGGCATGCTGGTCACCGGACGGGAGAAAATCCGCGTCCGGGACCGGGTGATCCGTGGACAGGATCGGAAGGTCGTGGTCGCCTGGTACAAGCCGGTGGGAGTCACCACCACGGAGCGGGATCCCCATGCCAAAAAGACGGTGGGAGATGCCTTTTCCTATCCCGTTCGGCTCACCTATGCGGGGCGCCTGGACCGGGACAGCGAGGGGCTCCTGCTCATGACCAACGATGGGGACCTGATCGAGGCGATGATGCGGGGCTCTGCGGGCCACGAGAAGGAATATGTGGTGCGCACCACGGCCCGGATTCAGGATGTGCAGCTTTCCCGGATGGCAGAGGGCATCTACCTGAAGGATCTGGGACAAAAAACCCGGCCCTGCAAGATCCGGCGCCTCGGGGACCACTCCTTTGACATCGTACTGACCCAGGGCCTCAACCGGCAGATCCGCAGGATGTGCCAGGCGGTGGGTCTGCACGTGCAGACGTTAAAGCGCGTGCGGGTGCTGAACATCACCCTGGCGGGCCTTCGCCCGGGCATGCAGAAGACGATCGAGGG
>JBJEYC010000084.1:0-3064 GCA_051886435.1 Lachnospiraceae bacterium | reverse complement strand
GGGGCAGGGGGTGCCCCGGCTATTTGGCGTTCACGCCGGATGGCGGATATGGTAAACTGTTTCGGGCAGGGGGACGTCCCTCTGCCCGTTTTGTTTTGCTGTTCTTCGGAAGGAACGATTGTTACATGAAGAAAACCATCACCCGCATCGTGTGTGCGGTCAGTATATTTATCGCCTCCATCCTCCTGATCGAGCTGGCAACGGCCCACACGGCCACCGGCACCGCAAAGACGATGGAGGAGCCCACGCTTCCCCTTGTCACGATGGCGGCGAACGGGGAGCAGTTCAATGAGCTGGTGGGCTTTGTCACCCCGCGTGACATGGAAAAATACCGGGCAGTGCTGACGCCCCTGTCCTCGGACCGGAGCCTCTCTTTTCTGGTAAACCCCGAAGGGGGAACGGTGACCGCAGTACAGGCAGAAGTTAGGGACGAGTCGGGACAGCGCCTGATTGAGCGCGATGAGCTCACCCCGGAGAGTACCGACGAGAGCGGCGTGCTCACCTATCAGGTCACCTTCGGCGACCTCGTGACATCGGACGAGGAGTACCTGCTCGTTCTCGTGGTCTCGACGGACACCCAGGACAGCATCCGCTACTACACAAGAATCAGCATGGCGGCGGCAGCGGACGATACCTACCAGGATGCCCTGGACTTTGTCTCCACCTTCCATCAGACGACGCTCAAGGCGGACAACGAGAAGTACATCGAGACCTATATCGAGCCGGACGACTCGGCGGACAACAGCACCCTGGCATCGGTGGACATCAACTCCAGCTACGATCAGGTGGTCTGGAACAACCTCCTGCCGGAGGAGACCGTGGCCCCGGTGTTCTCCATCCTGCGGGCGGAGAACAACACCTTCATCCTGGAGGGCACCTTTGTGGTGCGCGTGGGCGCGGACCAGGAGGGGGATTCCTCGGATACCGAGACCCACACGCTCCAGTGCACCGAATACTACCGGATCCGGAAGGGAACCGACCGCTTTCACCTCCTGAGCTATCAGCGCACGGCGGAGGAGATCTATGATCCCTCCACGGCCGTTTTTGATGACAGCACGGTCCATCTGGGGATCGTCACGCCCTCATCGGTCACCACGGTATCCAGTGACGATGGAACCGAGGTTGCCTTTGTCATGGACGGAAGCCTGTACGTATGCCGCTCCGGTGACAGCACGGCTGCCGTGGCCTTCTCCTTTGCGGAGGCGGGAACGACGGACCGGCGGAGCCTCTGCCCGGATCATGACATCAAGATCCTGGGCATGGACAGCGGCGGAAATGTCTCATTTCTGGTCTACGGATACATGAATTGTGGCAGCCATGAGGGGGAGACGGGGGTAAGCCTCTGCACCTACTCGCCGGACAAGCGGAGTGTGACGGAGACTGCCTTTCTCTCCTTCTCCGGCTCCTTTGCGGTGCTCCAATCCGAGGTGGAGCAGAGCGCCTACTTAAACCAGTCGGGAAGGCTTTACCTTCTTCTTGAGAACAGGCTTTATGAGATCAACACCCGCCGCGGTACCTCCCGGATCCTGGAGTCCTGGACCAGCGGAGAGAGCGTTTCCTCCGAGGGCGGTGAGCTGATTGCCTTCCAGGAGACCTCCGGCGGCAGCACCACCGGCAACATCGTTCTGGAGGATCTCTCGGATCTCTCCCGGAATGTCATTGAGGCCGGAGATGGAGAGAGTCTGATCCCGATCGGCTTCATGGGGCAGGATCTGATCTACGGCGTTGCCCGCACGGAGGATGCCTCCGAGGACACCACGGGCACCTGGTTCACACCCATGTATGCGATCCGGATCGTGGACCGGGATCGAAACGTGCTTCTGGACTATGAGCCGGACGGGTATCTCATCTCCGAGGCGGTGATCGATGACAACCAGATCACGCTCCACCGGGTGCAGAAAAAGCAGAGCAGCGACGGAACGGTGTCTTACACCGCGGCCGATGACGACGAGATCGTGGGAACAGTCCGGGAGTCTGACGGCTCCACGCTGATTCAGACCGAGAGTTCGGACCGCTTTGAGACGGTGACGAACCTGACGGTTTCGGGGCTCCTTGCGAAGGATGTCCGCTACGTGCGGC
Source organism: Lachnospiraceae bacterium (assembly GCA_051886435.1). Classification (GTDB taxonomy): domain Bacteria; phylum Bacillota; class Clostridia; order Lachnospirales; family Lachnospiraceae; genus CAG-791. The sequence goes on along the minus strand of JBJEYC010000084.1, from coordinate 985 downwards.
CGAGAATCTATGTCTCCGGCGATGTCCCGGTGATCGATCTTGCACAGGAGACGGGAGATGAGACCGGCACCGCCATCTACTACGTCTACGGACTTTACGGCTTTGACCGGAGTTTCACCGATGCCTCCGACGCGGTGCGGCTCGCGGACTCGGAGACCGGTGTTGTCACCGGTCCCGGCGGCGTGACCGTCTATGAGAGCACCACTGCCGAGCGCTGCGAGATCGACGGGATCGGAGAAGAGGACAGCACCGCTTCGGTCTATGCAAGCGACGGAAGCGTCGCGGCCTGCCTGGATGCGATCCTTCGCTATGAAGGCGTCTCCGTCTCCGTGTCGGATCTTCTTGCGGAGGGAAAGACCAGCGAGGAGATTCTCTCCGAGAACCTGCCCTCTGCGCAGGTCCTGGACCTCTCAGGCTGCTCGATGGAGCAGGTGCTCTACTACCCTTCGGTCAACATCCCGGTGCTTGCGGTCACGGACAACGGGCAGAATGCCGTCCTGATTACCGGCTACGGCCCGGAGAATGTCGCGATCTGGGATCCGGCACAGGGCTCCACGCTGATGAAGCGGGAAGAGGCAGATTCCCTGTTCTCCGCAAGCGGCAACCGGTTCCTCACCTACGTCCCTGTTCAGAGTACCGACTGAAAGGGTGCGGAAAATATCGGATTACCACACAGAAAATCCCGGAACAGAACCGTAGGCTCTGTTCCGGGATTGTTTTCTGCCTTGAAATGGTATTACTCGATGATCTTGAGACCGCCTGCCTGGTAGCGCTCCACGATGTTTTGGATGCGGGCGACGGGGTTTAAGAGGTCGCTGATCGAGCTGTCGTGGTTGAGCGTATCGATGATGTAGGCGATGTACTTGCTCATGCTGCAGCTGATGTACCAGGGACGGGAGAGGAGCTCCGGCGTCTGGTAGATCAGGTTGGTGGTGAGGACCTTGTCGATGAGGTGATCCTCATAGGCCTTGTCGAACTGGGACAG
>JBJEYC010000083.1:0-3068 GCA_051886435.1 Lachnospiraceae bacterium | reverse complement strand
ACCCAGGAGATGGCGGCGGACTTCGCGAAGGAGTCCGACCTGATCCTTCTGTGCGGGCACTACGAGGGCATCGATGAGAGAGCCCTGGATGCGTGTGCAACGGATTTTGTATCCATCGGCGACTATGTGCTGACGGGAGGGGAACTCCCGGCGATGATCGTTGTGGACACGGTGTCCCGCCTGATTCCGGGGGTCCTCGGAAACGGCGAGAGCGTTGAGACGGACTCGTTCCAGAACGGTCTGCTCGAATATCCCCAGTACTCCCGGCCGGAGGAGTGGCACGGAAAGTCCGTGCCGGAGATCCTCCTCTCGGGCGATCACAAAAAGGTGGAGGAGTGGCGGCTGGCCAAGAGCCTTCGGCGCACAAGAGAGCGGCGCCCGGATCTCTATGCTGCCTACCTGCAGAAGATGAGGGAAACGCCGATGACCCCCTCGGAAAAGCGGCGCTTTCAGAGGATTCTGCGGGCAAGCGAGGAACCGGAAGAATAATTCCTTGCACAACCCCCGGTACTGTGGTAAATTAGAAAAGCTGTGTTGAGATAAGAGATGGTCCTCTGCCATTTCCACGGGCAAGAACATCCATGAGCAAAGGAGAAAACAATGAGCATTATCAGTGAGATCGAGGCTTCCCAGTGCAAGCAGGAAGCTCCTGCGTTCGGTGTCGGTGATACCGTCCGCGTTTACAACAGAATCAAAGAGGGAGACCGCGAGAGAATCCAGGTCTTCGAGGGTACTGTCCTGAAGGTTCAGGGCGGCTCCAACCGGACCACCTTCACGGTCCGCAAGGAGTCCAGCGGAATCGGCGTCGAGAAGACCTGGCCGCTGCACAGCCCCAACGTCCAGAAGGTCGAAGTGGTCAGAAAAGGTAAGGTCAGAAGAGCAAAGCTCAACTACCTGCGCGGACTCTCCGGCAAGAAGGCAAAGGTCAAGGAGGCCTGAATACAGGATCTTGTCCTATGAACGGCGGCGCTTTCCCGTGGCGGGAGGGTGCGGCCGTTTTTGTTTGACAAAGGAGCCGGCACATGGGGTTTCACTTTGGAAAAAACCGCAGCAATGACCTGTCCTGGCTCAACGACCGGGAACCGGTCAGTTTCAAGAAGCTGCAGGCGGTGGGGAGCTGGGTGCTGCTGGTGACGGTTTCGGTCTTTCTGGCGGCGGTTTTGTGTTTTTCCCTGGGATACCGGGCGACGGCACAGGACGCCTCCATGGAGCCGCAGATTCTGGAGGGCCAGCAGGTTCTGGTCAATCGCCTCGCCTACCGGCTCTCCTCCCCGGAGCGGGGGGATGTGGTGGCCCTCTACCCCGGCGGGGATGACACGCTGAATCCGCTCTTTCTGCGGGTTGTGGCAATCCCCGGGGAGACCGTTGAGATCATGGATGGGGAGCTTCTCATCAATGGAGTGCCCTCCGGCACCTCCGCCGGGTACGATTCGATGGAGGATGCGGGCATTGCGGCGCGGCAGATCACCCTGGGAAACGATGAATACTTCCTTCTGGGGGACAACCGCAATGACAGTCTCGATTCCCGGGATCCGTACCTGGGGGTCGTGAAGGAGAACACGATCATCGGCCGGGTGTGGCTTGCGCTCCCCACGGGAGGCGGCAGTCTGCACCGGGTGCGCTCTTCCACACGGCGTTGAGGGCAATTGCGGCCAAAAAGGCCGGAGCATGGTATAATGAAGCGGATCGGGGATACCCCGGTCCGTGATGGTTCGAGAAAGGCAGGCAGGACATGCAGAAGATTGAAGATCAGTTTAATTATGAGCCCGGTACCCGGGTACAGCTCACAACCGATCACGACATTGAGAACGGTGTGGTGGTGAAGAGCTATCCCTACATGGTTCTGGTGCGGACCGACAGCGGCCTCCACGGCGTGCCCAAGGGAAGTTTCGTGTGCGGCGCAGCCAGCGGCCCGGCACTCAAGTCCTAACGAGAGCAGAGCCCAAGAGAGTACATCTGCATATTTATGCAGATGTATTTCTTTTTGTGGAGACAAGGAGACAGCATGCAGGAGCTGCAGTGGTACCCCGGGCACATGACCAAGGCCCGGCGGATGATGGAGGAGAACAAAAAGCTCGTGGACCTCGTGATCGAGATCCTCGATGCGAGAATACCGCTCTCCTCGAGAAACCCCGATATTGACTCCCTGACACAGGGAAAGGCAAGAATCGTCATTCTCGCGAAGGCGGATCTTGCGGATCCTGCGGCGACAAAGGCATTCCTGTCCTGGTTTTCCGGACAGGGCGTCACGCCGATCGCAGTCGATGCCAGGCAGAAGAAGTCCCTCGACAGAATCCGGGATGCGGTAAAGAGCGCATGCCGGGAGAAGATGGAGAAGGACAGAAAGCGCGGCATCCTGAACCGCCCGGTGCGGGCGATGGTCCTCGGAATTCCGAATGTCGGAAAGAGCACGCTCATCAACTCCATGGCAGGGCGCGCAAGCGCGAAGACCGGGAACAAGCCTGGCGTCACAAAGGGAAAGCAGTGGATCTCTGTCACCTTCCGGCAGGGGAAGGAGGTGCTCTCTGTAGAGCTCCTCGATACCCCCGGAATCCTCTGGCCGAAGTTTGAGGACCGGGAGGTCGGCGTAAAGCTTGCCCTGTGCGGCTCAATCCGGGAGGAGATCCTCGATGAGAGGGAGCTTGCCTGCTCCCTGATCGACATCCTTCTGGCAGACTATCCGGAGGCCTTCAACAGCCGGTATGCGAGAGAGGGAGAGGACTTCCGGGAGATCCTTGCACAGCAGGTGCAGGGAACCGGGCACACCGTGGTGGACCAGAAAGAGGCAGCGCTTCACCGGATCCTTGCCAGGATCGCGGAGAACCGGAACTTCCTCTCAAAGGGCCAGACCTTTGATGAGGGGCGCGCGGCGCACCTTGTCATCGATGAGTTTCAGTCCGGAAAGATCGGCCGGATCACACTGGACCATGTGCCAGAGCGGAAAGACAGGAATAGGGAGGCAGAATAAGGCATCATGTCAGAAGAACAGGAAAAGAAGGAAAAGGAACCGAAGAAGTCGACAAAGAGCACGGTACTGAGCTACGTGATCTGGGTGGGAGCCGTGGTGC
>JBJEYC010000082.1:0-15251 GCA_051886435.1 Lachnospiraceae bacterium | reverse complement strand
ACAAAGTTAGCTACTATGGAACTGGAAGAAGAAAATCCTCCGTTGCCAGAGTATTTATGACACCCGGAAAGGGCACCATCACCATCAACAAGAGAGACATTGATGATTACTTTGGTCTCGATACCCTGAAGACCATCGTGAAGCAGCCTCTCGTTGCGACCAACACCCAGGATCAGTTCGATCTGTATGTCACCGTCAAGGGCGGCGGCACCACCGGTCAGGCTGGCGCAATCCGCCAGGGCATCGCAAGAGCACTGCTCGAGGCTGATACCGATACCAACCGTCCCATCCTGAAGAAGGAGGGCTACCTCACCCGTGATCCTCGTATGAAGGAGAGAAAGAAGTACGGCTTAAAGAAGGCACGCCGTGCACCTCAGTTCTCCAAGAGATAATCAGAACATTTCAGCCAGCCCTGCCCTGCACGGTCTTCCGCGCAGCGGCAGGGCTGTTTTGCTGTCCGGAATCACTTCTAAATCAACACAGCCAAGGGCCCTGATTCCGTTCAGAATGCCGGAAGCAGGGCCTTTTGGTTGACAGGTCATGGCTGCCGGGGTCAAAATCAAAGCGAAGGAGGTACAAAGCATGCGAAACAAAGCAGAACGGGAGGCCTTTTCCCAGTACGAGCCCGGGCGCTCCCTCCGGAAGGCCTTTGCAAAAGACAAGATTCCGCTCCTTCAGATGGAGCATCTGCGGCAGCTCGACTTCATGATCGGGCGTGGCCTCTCCTATGAGAACACCGTCAACTCCTTCCTGCAGCAGCTGTACTTCAACGAGTCCATGCGGACTCTCAAGATGCGGTCGGACATGGTGATTCTGCTCGACACCGCAGGGGCGCTCATCCAGGACGGCGGTGTCTGGTCCCTGCTGTTTGCCCCTGACCGGCAGGAGCGGCCCACACTCGAAGAAAACGCGGACCTGTACCCGGTATATGCTGACATGATCGACCAGGTCAATCAGGGCACCATGCGGGACCTTCTGCTGCCCGCAATCTCAGAGCGCGCTCTCTTAAACGGGGCAGACCCCTTCTGCATACTGGACGAGTACGCCCTGCACTACCAGGGCGGGTACCTCTCCATCGCGAAAAAGCTCGTCATCGAGGGACCGAAGGAGCTCTATGCCAACGTACCGGTCCTTCGCTGCGGCGCCCTGACCACCGTGGATGTGAATGAGATCGAGAGCTACTCCACCATCCGGGCCCTCCTGGAGGACTACGTCTTCCAGGTGGACCAGCGGGGCAACGGCAGCGTGCAGCCCCTCTCCATCGCGGTCTTTGGCGCCCCGGGCGCCGGCAAGTCCTTCGGCATCAAGGAGATCGCCCGCTCGGTCAGCCGCTTCCGCGCGGCCACCCTCAACTGTTCCCAGTTCCGCACCCCGGAGGCCCTCTTCGACGCCCTGGACCGGGAGCTCTCGGAGACCCGGGAGGCCATTCCCCTGATTTTCTTCGACGAGTTCGACTCTGCCCTGGACGGGGCGGAGCTCGGGTGGCTTCGGTACTTCCTCGCTCCGATGCAGGATGGGGAGTACACCCTGCAGGGGAGGACCAAGTCGATCGCGGCGGCAGTCTTCGTCTTTGCCGGCGGCACCTCCGTCACCTTCCGGAACTTCCTGCCGGATGCGGAGCATGAAGCGGCATTCCGCCAGAAAAAGGGCCCAGACTTTGTCTCCCGGCTCAAGGGAACCCTGGACATCTACGGGCCAAACCCGGTGAGCATCACCGACAAGCGCCATGTGATCCGGCGGGCCCTGCTGTTTCGGGACCTCATCATCCGCAAGTTCCCGGCGGTGTACGACGCAGAACACGAGACCATCAACATCTCCCCGGCGCTGTTGTCCGCCCTTCTTCGGGTCTCGGAGTACCGGCACGGCACCCGCTCCCTCGAGTTTATTCTCGCCATGAGCAAGCTCGGCGGCGAGAAGCGGTTCACCCCCGCTTACCTGCCCCCGGCGGCCCAGCTGGATATCCACCTGGACGTGGCGGACTTCCAGAACAAGATCATGTTTGAGCAGTTGATCGGCGACGGGATGGAGACTTTCACCAAGCGCCTTTACGAGAACGCCATGCCCGCCATCGATTACACCTCGCTCCCGGAAAAGAAGGAAGAGGAGGCGGAAGAAGAAAAAGTGCCAACGCCTGCTGCCCCTGACTGGAATATCATCGGGGAGGTCAACCGCGGCTACTACCGCGCCATGATCCGTTTTGTCTTCGAAAAACTTCAGGACGCCCACAACCCTCTGGGTGTGCGCCGAATGATCCCCGACGCCCCGGACACAGTCGTGCGCCCCGGCGAAGAGGACCTGGAAAAGCTGGCTGAGTGGACCCACACCGCCTACGTGCGGGCCCATATGGAGAACGGCTGGCGCTACGACACCACCGCAGATCCGGAGCTTCTTCGCTCCCCGGATCTTGTTCCCTACGCGGACCTGCCGAAGGCGCGAAAGGAGAAGATCAAGAACGACCTCATCAACCACGCGCGCTACATCCGAAGCCTTGGCTTCGAACTCTTCCGAAGGCCCTACGACAAACCCGCCGAAAGGGCAGAGGGCGAAGCCGCTTCGGGGATTGCCGAAGCGCCGAAAATGTTGTAGGTTGTAGAGCGGTGAGCATCTAAGCACCGCAAGTAGATCGGCCAGACACTGGCCAGGGAGATCATGATGAACGTATACGAGGAATCCTTAAAACTGCATGAAACGTACCACGGAAAGCTCACCGTGGAGCCCAAAGTACCCTGTGAGACCGCAAGGGATCTCTCCCTGGCCTACACCCCCGGCGTGGCACAGCCCTGCCTGGAGATCCAGAAGGATCCGGAGAACGCCTACCGCTACACCGGAAAGGGCAACACTGTGGCCGTCATCACCGACGGAACTGCTGTACTGGGTCTTGGCGATATCGGCCCCACAGCCGGCCTTCCCGTCATGGAGGGCAAGGCCCTTCTGATGAAGCGCTTTGCCGGCCTGGATGCATGGCCGATCTGCCTGGACACCAAGGATCCGGACGAAATCGTCGACATCGTGAAGAAGCTTGCGCCCTCCTTTGGCGCCGTGAACCTCGAGGACATCAGCGCGCCCCGCTGCGTCTACATCGAGCGCCGGCTCATCAAGGAGTGCAGCATCCCGGTCTTTCACGATGACCAGCACGGCACCGCCATCGCGGTGCTGGCAGCCCTCTTAAACGCCATGAAGGTCAAGAAGGCAGAGCCGAAGGACATGAAGGTCGTCATCAGCGGCGCCGGTGCAGCCGGCTCCTCCATCATCCGCATGCTCTACAAGAGCGGCTTCCACAAGATCTACGCCTTCGACAAGGACGGGTGCCTCGATCCGGATGACAGCGCCTCCTACGACGACCTGAAGAAGGAGCTCCTTTCCTTTGTCAACCTGGACCATCAGCACTACAAGAGCCTGGCAGAGGGCATGAAGGACGCGGATATCTTCATCGGCGTCTCTGCACCCCGCCTTGTGACCGGAGAGATGATCGCCTCGATGCACCCTGGCGCGGTGGTCTTCCCGATGGCAAATCCGGAGCCGGAGATCACCTACGAAGAGGCCAAGAAGGCAGGCGCCTACATCGTCGGCACCGGCAGATCTGATTTCCCGAACCAGGTCAACAACCTCCTCGTCTTCCCCGGACTCTTCCGCGGCGCCCTGGACTACAAGGCGACCAAGATCACCGAGGAGATGCAGATCGCTGCGGCAAAGGGCCTTGCCTCTCTCATCGACGAGAAAGACCTGAATCCGGACCACATCATTGTGTCGCCCTTTGACGAGCGTGTGGTGCCCACCGTGGCAAAGGCCGTCGGCGAGGAAGCCGTGCGCCAGGGCGTCGTGAGAAAGTAACAGACTTACTGCACATCCGCAGGTAAGGGGCCTGCGGAAGGAAAAGGAGGGAAGTTTGATGAACGCACAGACAACCTATGAGACCTGGCTTGCAAAGCTCCCGAAGGATGATCCGCTCTACGCGGAACTGGTTGCCATCCGGGGAAATGACGCCGAGATCACAGACCGGTTTTACCAGGAGATCGTCTTTGGCACTGCCGGCCTTCGCGGGATCTGCGGCGCCGGCACCAACCGGATGAACGCCTACACCGTGGGCAGGGCAACCCAGGGCATTGCTGACTACATCAAAGACAGCGGAGAGGACCCTTCGCGCGGCGTTGCGATCGCCTACGACTGCCGGCACCACTCCAGGGAGTTCTCAGAGCTTGCCGCAGAGATCCTTGCGGCAAACGGGATCCGGGTCTACCTCTTCCCGTCCCTTCGGCCGACGCCCGAGCTTTCCTTTGCCATTCGAAAGCTGTCCTGCGTCTCCGGCATCAACATGACCGCCTCCCATAACCCCAAGGAATACAACGGCTACAAAGTCTACTGGGAGGATGGGGCCCAGATCTCCGGTGCAGTCTCCAACGGGATCCTTGAAAAGATCACTGCCCACGATCTCTTTGACACCTTTCCCAGATGCCCCCTGGAGGAGGCGAAGAAGAAAGGCCTTGTCACAATGCTGGGCGAGGATATGGACCGTCAGTACCTGGACTACGTGGAGTCCATGCAGCAGCAGGAGGACGCGGTGCTGGACAAGACCGTCCCCATCGTCTACACGCCCCTCAACGGCGCCGGCAGCATCCCGATGGCGCGGGTGATGGAAGAGCGGGGCTTTGCCAACTTTTTCATCGTCCCGGAGCAGAAGGACCCGGACCCCGACTTTACGACGGTTCCCTTCCCGAACCCCGAGAACCCCAAGGCCTTTGCCCTGGCGGAGAAACTGGGCCAGGAGAAGGACGCAATGATCCTGATCGCCACGGATCCCGACAGCGACCGGATGGCCGTGGAGGTCTCCGACGGGAAGGGCGGCTACACCGCCCTGAACGGCAACCAGACCGGTGCCCTGCTCATCTGGTACATGGCAATGAGCAAAAAGTCCCATGGCACGCTGCCCAAAAAGAGCGCCATGATCACCTCCATCGTGACCGGTGACTTCGGCGAGGCCATCTGCAGGGACTACGGAATCGAAGTGTTCCGCACGCTGACCGGCTTCAAAAACATCTGTGGCAAGATCCCCGAGATCCAGAAGCTGGGCTTCACCTACTTCTTTGGCTATGAGGAGTCCATCGGCTGCGCACCCGGGGAGCAGGTCCGGGATAAGGACGGCATCACCGCCGGCATGCTCCTTGCCGAGATGGCGGCCTGGCTCAAAAAGCAGGGAAAGACCATGTCGGATCTTCTGGACGACCTGTATCAGAAGTACGGGTACTACGCGGAGGATCAGGTCTCGGTGGTCCTTGTTGGAAAGGAAGGGCAGGAGCGGATCGCAAGGATTCTGGATGCCTTCCGGAAGGGCAGACCGGATCACTTCGGAAACTTCACCGTGCAGGAGACGACCGATTACCTGCACGGCGCGGGGGACATCCCGCCGCAGAACGCGCTGAAGTTTGTCATGACCGACGGCAGCTGGTTTGCGATGCGGCCCTCCGGAACCGAGCCGAAGATCAAATTTTACTACTACACGGTGACCGGCGATCGGGCCCTGTCCGCACAGAAGGTGGCGGATCTGAAGGCCGCCGTCGGCGCCCTGGTGGAGAGCATCGCCTGAAGAGGAGAGAGCAGTTTTGAAGCTGGAAGAGTATCTCAACAAGGGAAAGACCTATATCATTGCCGAGATGAGCGGAAACCACGGCGGAAGCCTTGCGAAGGCGCTGGAGATCGTACACGCGGCCAAGGAGGCCGGGGCGGACTGCCTCAAGACTCAGACCTACACCGCGGACACGCTGACCATCAACTGCCGGACGGATCCGTTTTTGATCAAGACCGGGCTCTGGGATAAGGAGTACCTTTACGACCTGTATCAGAAGGCCTACACCCCCTGGGACTGGATGCCGAAGATCAAGGCGGAGGCCGAATCCCTCGGGATGGACTTTCTCTCCACACCCTTTGACGCCACCGCGGTGGACTTTCTGGAGGGGATCGGCGCCGAGTGCTACAAGATCGCAAGCTTCGAGCTCGTTGACATCCCACTCATCAAAAAGGCAGCCTCCACGGGAAAGCCCATGGTGATCTCCTGCGGCATGGGCACGGAAGAGGAGATCCAGGAAGCCCTGGACGCCTGCCTCTCCGTCGGGAATGAGCGGGTGGCCCTGCTCAAGTGCTGCAGCGCCTATCCCACGGATTACGAGACCATGCACCTTCGGACGATCCCGGACATGATCCGCCGCTACCAGGTGCCAGTGGGGCTCTCCGACCACTCGGAGGGGTCCCTCGCGGACATCGCCGCGGTGGCCCTGGGCGCGTCGGTCATCGAGAAGCACTTCTGCATCTCGAAGCAGGACAACACTGTGGACAGCGCCTTCTCCCTCTCCAAGGAGGAGTTTGCCGCCATGGTGCAGGACGTGCGAAACACCGAGCGCGCGCTCGGCAGGGCAGTCTACGGACCCGCCCCGGAGGAGGCCTCCAGTTACGCCTTAAGACGGAGCCTCTATGCGGTGCGGGACATCCGGGCCGGGGAGCCCTTTACCCCGGACAATATCCGCAGCATCCGCCCCGCAGGGGGCCTGCACACCCGCTACTACGAGGGGCTCGTCTCCGGGCGGTGTGCCTCCCGCGACATCCCCTTTGGCACGCCCCTTTCCTGGGAAGACGTGGAAGGCGGACAACAGGGGGGAACCCCCAAATAAGGGTAAATGAAAGACCGAACGCAAACAGCGCCCTGCAGCAGAAGCTGCAGAGCGCTGTTTTGACATGATCATCATTCGAAATCATTGCATTTGAGCCGGTGTCTTTTGTTCCTCCTCGGCAAAGCCCGCCAGGAGCTTGTGCAGCAGCCGGTAGAGCGCTGCGGCGTCCTCCTTCTCCAGGTGGACGCAGGCCCCCATCTTGCGGGGCACCACCAGGGCCTCCTCCTCGAGGGCGCGGCCAGCGGGGGTGATCGTCACGATCAGGTTCCGCTCATCCTCCTCAGAGCGGGAGCGGGTCAGGTACCCCTTGGCCTCGAGCTTTTTGAGCACCGGGGTCAGGGTGCCGGAGTCCAGGTAGAGCTTCTCCCCCAGCTCCTTCACATTCATCTTGGTGTGCTCCCAGAGCACCATCATCGTGATGTACTGGGTGTAGGTCAGGTTCAGCCGGTCCAGAAACGGCTTGTATCTTCGGATGATCTCCTTGCTTGCGGCGTACAGCGGAAAGCAGAGCTGGTTGTCCAGCCGCAGGCAGGCATATCTGGTGTCTTCTTCGCCCATATGTCCGTAGGTTCCTCCTTTGGGTTGCACCGTATTGTAACGCAAAATTTAATTGTGTGCAACCGTATCGGGGTCGGCAAGAACGGTCCGCGAGAGGATCCCGCCGACCAGGGAGACCACCGGGCCGAGGAGCAGTGCGATCAGGATGTTTCCAATGGTGGGCATGCCGCCAAGGAGCATCCCGATGCCGATCACCAAGAAGTCAAAGCACATCCGCACAAAGCGGAAGGGGACGCGCTTTAACCGGTCTGTGAGCATGATGGGCAGAGCATCGTAGGGGGCCACGCCGAGGTCCGCGTTCATGTACAGGGCGCAGGCGATGACAAAGCACACGATCGTCACGGCAAACACCGGGACCCTGGCGGGCCCCAGAAAGAAGCCCGCCGGCAGGGTCATCCGGTACACCCACCGGCAGAAGTCGGAGATGTAGCCGATCAGGATCATGTTCAGAAAGCTCCCAATGCCGATCAGATCCCGCCGCCTCCAGAACACGAAGGCGAAGATCACGATGTTCTCGATCACCTCGCAGGTTCCGAAGGAGAGGGGAACCCGGGAGGAGAGCACCAGGTTGAAGAAGGTGAAGGGATCCTGCCCGTAGTCTGTCTCGATCAGAAGCGAGACGAAGACGCCCATGAACAAAACGCCTACTGCGCAGAGGACAAGCTTTCTTTTGTCCGTCACACGAAATTTCACGTAGTATGTCCTCCCTGCTGCGCCGCAAGAGCCCGCCGCCAGCAGCGGTGGCACATGGCGACGTACCGGTCATTCCCGCCGAGCAGCACCTGCTCGCCCTCGGTCACGATCCGGCCCCGCGCGTCCATTCTGGCGTTGACCGTGGCCTTTGCCCCGCAGGCACAGACCGTCTTGATCTCGGTGATGGAATCTGCTAGCTCCATAAGCCGCATGGACCCCGGGAAGAATCGGGTCCGAAAGTCAGTCCGAAGGCCAAAGCACAGGACCGGGATGTTCTCGTCATCGACGAGATCCCGCAGCTCATCGATCTGCTCCGGGGTGAAAAACTGACTCTCATCGGAGATGATAACGTCCTTTCTCCCGCTCTTGTGATACGCCTCGGTCAGGTTTTCGCCGGGGGTGATAACCTGGGCCTTCTGGGCAAGACCGATCCGGGACTTCACAAGATCCGCCCCGTCCCTCGTGTCCGTGGAGGGCTTGATGAGCCAGACGCTCATGCCCTGCTCCTCGTAGTTGAACTTGGTGATCAGGGCCTGGGCAGACTTGGAGGAGCCCATCGCCCCGTACTTGAAATACAGCTTTGCCATGTCAGCTCCCCAGGTTAGCGCGGTCCAGGTGCGCCTGAACCCGTCCGATCACCATCTCCAGGGCCACCTTGTTCTGGCCGCCCTCCGGGATGATCACATCCGCAAACTTCTTGGAGGGCTCCACAAAGGCCTCGTGCATCGGCTTGACCGTTGTCAGGTACTGGTCGATGACCGAGTCCAGGGAGCGTCCCCGCTCCTTCACGTCCCGCCGGATCCTGCGCAGGATCCGCACGTCCGCGTCGGTGTCAACGAAGAGCTTGATGTCCATCTGGTCCCGCAGCGCCTTCTCGTGGAAAATCAGGATGCCCTCCACCAGGATGACCCGCGCCGGATGGATCGTCAGGGTCTGGTTCGACCGGTCATGAATCGTGTAGTCGTACACCGGACACTGGATCGACTGTCCCGCCCGGAGCTTTTTCAGATCCTCCACCAGAAGATCCGTGTCAAAGGCATTCGGATGGTCATAGTTCAGACGGCTCCGCTCCTCATAAGAGAGGTCGTGGTGGGCCTTATAGTAGTTGTCGTGGTAGATGGCCGTGACGTCGTCCCCGAAGTGCGCCATCAGCGTCTGCGTGATGGTGGTCTTTCCGGAGCCGGTGCCCCCCGCAATCCCGATCACAATGATATCGTTCAATTCAGCACCTCCTCAGGATCCTGTTCTTGTGGCTTCCCGTATTCTACCATACGTTGGCCCTCTGCCAACTCCCCCTTTTCCCCGCCCCCGAAAAAGCGTATTCTCTTTGCGGACCAAATCTGAAGAAAGAAGAAGGAAAAACATATGCCAGGGTTGGGAACAATAGTCAATGTGTGCGCGATTGCCGCAGGAGGCATCCTGGGGTGCGGGGCGGGAAAGCTCTTCTCGGACAAGCTCCGGGAGACGCTTTTGTCCGTCTGCGGCCTCATGGTCTGTTTTCTCGGGATCGGTGGCACCCTCTCCAAAATGCTGGTGATCCAGGACGGGACCCTCTCCGCCACGGGGACCATGATGATGGTGTTCTCCCTCCTCATCGGCACGATCATCGGAAGCCTTCTCGACATCGACCGGCGCGTGGAAGCGCTTGGTGTGTGGCTTCGAAACCGCACCGGCAACGCCAAGGACCCCGCCTTTGTCTCTGCCTTCGTGTCCGCCTCCCTGACGGTCTGCGTCGGCGCGATGGCCGTCATCGGCTCCATCGAGGACGGCGTTTACGCCAACCACGCCGTCCTGTTCATGAAGGCGATCCTGGACTTTTCGATCATCGTCGCCATGGCTGCCGCCATGGGGCCGGGGACGATCTTCTCCGCAATCCCGGTGGGCGTCGTGCAGGGCGCAATCACCGCCCTGGCGCGCCTCGCCGCCCCCTACCTCACCGATGCCGCCATGGGGAACCTGAGCTACGTCGGCAACATCCTGATCACCTGCGTCGGGATCAACCTCCTCTTCCCCGGCAAGATCCGGGTGGCCAACCTCCTGCCATCCCTGGTCATCGCCATCCTCTGGGCCTACCTCTTTTGAGGATTCGACATACGGTTTGTGCAATCTGTACAGATTTTAAAAATATTCGTTGTCCTGATATGACAAATCGATTATAATCGTCATGTCGACATGTGACATCACAAAGGAGGATTGCTTATGAAAAAACTCATTGCCATGGCACTGACCGCCAGCATGGCCCTGGGCCTTGCTGCCTGCGGCAGCTCCTCGTCATCCACCACCGACTCTTCCGGTGCTGCGACGCAGGCGCAGGACGCTACCACGGAGGCAGCCGCTGCCGCCACTGAGGCACCTGCTGCCACTACCGAAGCCGCTGCTTCCGGTGATGCCTCCGGCATCAAGGTGGCCATGATCACCGACTACGGCGACATCACCGACATGTCCTTCAACCAGACCACCTATGAGGCCTGTAAGTCCTGGGCAGCCGACAACGGCACGGACTTTACCTACTACAAGCCCGAGGGCGACTCCGACGCAGAGCGTGAGGCCATGATCGACAAGGCCGTCTCCGACGGCTACAACGTCATCGTCATGCCCGGCTACGCCTTCGCCCAGGCCGTCACAGACGAGGTCGACATGTATCCGGATGTCAAGTTCGTGGCACTGGATGTGTCCCAGTCGGATCTGGACAGCACCTCCGGTGAGACGGGCTTTACCCGCGACAACCTCTACTGCGCCATCTATCAGGAAGAGCTTCCCGGCTACATGGCAGGCTATGCTGCCGTGAAGATGGGATACAAGAAGCTCGGTTTCCTTGGCGGCATGGCTGTTCCCGCCGTCATCCGTTATGGCTTCGGTTACGTGCAGGGCGCTGATGCAGCGGCCAAGGAACTTGGCATCACGGATGTCTCCATTGAGTACGCCTATGCCAACCAGTTCTACGGCGATGCGGACATCACGGCTGCCATGGACACCTGGTATCAGGGCGGCACGGAAGTGGTCTTTGCCTGCGGCGGCGGTGTCTACACCTCAGCCTGCGAGGCAGCTGCCAAGGTCGACGGCAAGGTCATCGGCGTCGACGTGGATCAGAAGGAGACCATCGACGGACAGTACGGCGACGGCATGTGCATCACCTCTGCCGTGAAGGGCCTGCGCGCCACCGTGGTCACGCTCCTGGATGCGATCCGGGACGGAAACTGGGATAACTACAAGGGACAGGTGCAGAACCTGGGCATTGTCTCCGACGACCCCGATGAGAACTATGTGGGCCTGCCTGAGGACTCCACGGTCTGGACCGACGGCTTCACTGACGATGATTACCGCCAGCTCGTCAAGGATATGCACAGCGGCGCCATCACCGTCTCCAACGACACTTCGGCGATGCCGGAGGTCTCCAATGTCACAGTGGACGATCAGGGCAACCTGAAGTAAACAAAACCGCACAACCGAATCGTAATTGTGAAAAATGGCCGCAGGTGGTTTTCTCCCGCGGCCATTTTTTGTATAATAGTGACAAACATCTTTCCGTGTGGAAAGGAGGAGTTGAGTTGGACGCACCGTATGCAATCGAAATGCTGCACATCACAAAGCGCTTTCCGGGGATCGTGGCAAATGATGACATCACCCTCCAGCTGAAAAAGGGCGAGATCCATGCGCTTCTTGGGGAGAACGGCGCCGGCAAGTCCACGCTGATGAGTGTCCTCTTTGGCCTCTACCAGGCAGAGGAGGGCGTCATCAAAAAGGACGGGAGAGAAGTAAAGATTCACAACCCCAACGACGCAAACGCACTGGGCATCGGCATGGTACACCAGCACTTCAAGCTCGTGCAGTGCTTCTCGGTGCTCGACAACATCATCCTGGGCGTGGAGACCACGAAGGGCGGCTTTTTGCAGAAGGATGAAGCCCGTAAAAAGGTGATGGCACTCTCTGATCGGTACGGCTTAAAGGTCGATCCGGACGCCAAAGTCGAGGACATCACCGTCGGCATGCAGCAGCGCACCGAGATCCTGAAGATGCTCTACCGGGACAACGAGATCCTGATCTTCGACGAACCCACCGCAGTGCTGACGCCCCAGGAGATCGAGGATCTGATGCAGATCATGAAGGGCCTCGCCAGGGAGGGCAAGTCCATCATGTTCATCTCCCATAAGCTGAACGAGATCATGGAAGTGGCGGACCGGTGCACGGTTCTTCGAAAGGGGAAGTGCATGGGCACCGTCAACATCAAAGACACGAACGAGCAGGAGCTCTCCCGCATGATGGTGGGAAGAGACGTGCAGCTCGTGGTGGACAAGGCACCCGCAGTGCCAAAGGAGACTGTTCTCCACGTGGAGAACCTGGTGGTTCCCTCCCGCATGCACAAGAACAACGCCGTGCGCGGCGTCTCCTTCGACGTGCACGCAGGTGAGATCGTCTGCATCGCCGGCATCGACGGAAATGGCCAGACGGAGCTTGTCTACGGCATCACAGGCCTCGAGCCCACCGCCGGCGGGAAAATCGAGCTCTGCGGACGGGACATCACAAAGGAGCCGATCCGGCGCCGCAGCCAGAACATGGCTCACATCCCCGAGGACCGGCACAAGCACGGCCTCGTTCTGGACTACTCCCTGGAGTACAACATGATCCTGGAGCGGTACTGGGAGCCGGAGTTTGTGCACGCCGGATTCCTGCGCCGGGGCAATATCCGCTCCTATGCAAACCGTCTCATCAAAGAGTACGACGTGCGCTCGAGCGAGGGTGCTTCTACCATCGTGCGCGGCATGTCCGGCGGAAATCAGCAGAAGGCGATCATCGCGCGGGAGATGGACCTGAACCGAAAGCTCCTTGTCGCGGTGCAGCCGACCCGCGGCCTTGACGTGGGCGCCATCGAGTACATCCACCGGCAGCTGATCGCGGCCAGGGATCGGGGCACGGCAGTGCTTCTCGTCTCTCTGGAGCTCGAAGAAGTCATGAACGTGGCAGACCGGATTCTCGTCATGTATGAGGGCGAGATCGTCGGCTCTCTCGATCCCAAGAAGACCACCACCGAGGAACTCGGCCTGTATATGGCAGGCGCAAAGAAGGGAGCGTGATCCTGTATGGAAACAGAAGGGAGAACGAAAAACATCTGGAAAAACAGCGCCGTTCAGTCGATCCTCGCTGCCATCGTCTGCATCCTGCTCGGCCTTTTTGTGGGGTATCTCGTGCTCCTCGCGATCCACCCGGAGAATGCCTGGGAGTCGATCGTGACCATCGTAAAGAACTTCCTCAACTACCCGACGCGCCCCGCAAGACTCAAGTACCTGGGCAATACGCTGGTCAAGACGGCGCCGCTTCTCATGTGCGCCCTGTCCATCCAGTTCTGCTACAAGGTGGGCCTGTTCAATATCGGTGCCGCCGGACAGTACGTGATCGGGGCCGGAGCAAGCCTTGCCTGCGCATTGTATCTCCATCTTCCCTGGTGGGTGTGCATGCTGGCGGCATTTTTGGCCGGCGGCCTCTACGGCTGCATCGTGGGCATCCTCAAGGCCTACCGGAACGTAAACGAGGTCATCTCCGGCATCATGCTCAACTGGATCGCACTCTACGCGGTGAACATGTGGCTGACGGGCGTCAAGGAGTCCACAAGCCCCTACACCTACAACCTGTCCCAGAACGCACCGGAGTCGATGATCCCGGACCTTGGACTGTCCGGGCTGTTTGCCAACAACCGGTACGTAACGATCTCGATTCTCTTTGCGGTGATCGCCGCCATCCTTGTCTGGGTCATCCAGAACAAGACGCTTCTTGGGTACGAGCTCAGGGCGACCGGCTTTAACAAGGACGCCGCGAAGTATGCCGGCATGAAGGAGAACCGCAACATCATCCTCTCCCTTGCCATCGGCGGAGCCTTTGCCGGAATCGGCGCAGCCTTCCTGTATCTCTCCGGCTACGAGCAGTGGTCCGTCACCCAGTCCTCGGTTCCCTCCATGGGCTTCAACGGCATTTCCGCCGCTTTCCTGGGCGGGCTGGATCCGATTGGAACGATCTTCGCCTCCTACTTCATCCAGCACATCACCAGCGGCGGCTCCTACCTGGACAAGGGCGTGTACCCGTCCCAGATCTCGGACCTGATCTCCGCGATCATCATCTACCTGTGCGGCTTCGTCCTGTTCTTCAAGACGTTTCTGAACGGCCGCATCGCAGCGAAAGAGGAGCGGGCCATCGAGGCCGCAAAGTCCAATAAGACAGAGGGAGGTGAGAAGGCATGACACTGCTGATTCAGTACACGCTGATCTTTGCGTCGGTGCTCTCCCTGGTCGCCCTGGGCGGCTGCTTTTCCGAGCACTCCGGCGTCATCAACCTGGGCCTTGAGGGCGTCATGGTCATGGGAGCTCTGGGCGGCGCCCTGACCCTGAAGGCGATGCCGAATGCCTCCGCACCAGCCATCGTCTTTGCAACACTTGGGATCTCGGCCCTGTGCGGCCTGGTCTACACGCTGCTTCTTGGTTTTGCCTCCATCAACTGCGGGGCGGACCAGACTCTGGTCGGCACGGCCATGAACATTCTGGCCACCGCGGCGGCCACGGTCATCGTCAAGTCCCTGAACATGGCCGAGGACCCGGACAATGTCTCCTCGACGGTGCAGTACGTCTCCGCCAAGAAGGCCTTCATCCGCAGGATCGGGAGCTTTGAGTTCAACTGGTTCATGCTGATCGCACTTCTCGCCATCGTGCTGGCCTGGGTTCTTTTGTACCGGACAAGATTCGGCCTGCGCCTCATGGCCTGCGGAGAGAATCCCCAGGCGGCAGACTCCGTCGGCATCAACGTGTTCTTCTACCGCTGGTGCGGCGTCCTGATCTCCGGGATCCTCGGCGGCATCGGTGGAATCTGCTACATTACCGCCGGCGTCTCGGAGTGGAAGTTCGAGACCGGTGTGGCGGGCTTTGGCTTTTTGTCCCTGGCGGTCATGATCTTCGGCGCCTGGAAGCCGGTAAACATCGCCCTGGCAGCCCTTTTGTTTGGCTTTTTCCGGGCCCTGTCCAACGTGTACAGCGGCTTTGACGCCCTGGCGGCGCTGGGCATCCCCGGCTCCATCTACAACATGCTTCCCTACATCATCTCCCTGGTGGTGCTGGCACTCACTTCGCAGAACAGCCGGGCACCCAAGGCGGAGGGTATCCCCTACGAGAAGGGGCGGCGCTGAAAAAGCGTCACAATCGGTTTTCATGTCGCAGGATGAACCTGCGGGCGCAATGAGCAGAAAAGGAGGGTTACTATGCTGGAATACACAAAGATTTACTCAAAGCGGTACAAGGATGTCTTCCTGAAGGTCATCCCGGGACACTTCGTCACCCCGAACTCCCACATCAACTACTACAT
>JBJEYC010000081.1:0-3072 GCA_051886435.1 Lachnospiraceae bacterium | reverse complement strand
GGAGGAGAGAAGGGCGGTGTTGTCCCAGAGCTTCGCGTACCAGCTCAGGGTGAAGCCCTTCCAGGACAGATAGGGCTTTGAGGTGGTCGCGTTCATCGAGTTCACCACGATGACCGAGATCGGAAGGAACAAAAAGACATACATCAGTGCCACGTAGATCCGGCCAAGAACAGTGAGGGTCTTCTGCCGCTGTGCGCGTTTCATAGCCGCCTCCTTTGCTAGACTCCCAGGGCATCCATGCTGCCACCGAGTTTCTGATAGAGCTTCACGAGGATCAGTGTGATCACGATCAGGATGATGGAAAGGGCAGAGCCCAGAGGCCAGTTGTTGCCGCTCTGGAACTGCCGCTCAATCAGGTTGCCGATGACATCCGCATTGCCGCCGCCTAAGATGTCCGCCACAAAGAAGTATCCAAGGCAGGGGATGAAAACCATGATGCAGCCAGAGAAGATGCCGTCTGCGGTCAGGGGCAGAATCACGTTCCGAAGGGTCTGCCACCTCGAAGCCCCGAGGTCCGCCGAGGCCTCCAAAAGGCTCCCGTCCAGTTTTTCCATGGAGGAGTAAAGCGGGAGAATCATAAACGGAATCAGGCAGTAGACCATGCCCAGCACCGTCGTACCCCGATGAAACAGAAAGTCCGCAGGCGCATCCAAAAGATGGAGCCCGGTCAGGATCTGATTGAGCCAGCCGTTGGTTCCCAGAAAGGTCCGCCAGCCATAGATCCGGATCAGGGAGTTGGTCCAGAACGGGATGATCACCAGCATGTACAAGACCTTTTTGTAACGGCTCTTCGTCCGCGCGATCAGGTAAGTGAACGGATAGGCCGCCGCAATGCACAGAACCGTAGTCAGAAAGGCGATCCAGATCGACTGCCCATAGATCCGCAGGTAATCCGCGTTGAAAAGCTGCCGGTAGTTCTTCAGGGTGAACTCGTAGACCACGTTGTAGTAGGCATCGATGGAGCAAAAGCTCATGATGACCACGTAGACAAGGGGCAGCACCACCAAAAACAGCAGAACCAGGGCCACCGGCCCTACCGTTACCAGGGCAGGGAGGCCGTTAGACCGGAAAGCATGACGGGACGCCTTTACCGCTCGCCGCCGAATGCCCGGCTCCGCTGTCTTGTGTTCGCTCTCCAGGACTGCTTCTCTCATCACTTACCCGCTTTCCGCCAGAGGCTCCGTCTCCGGACTCCAGCTGTTTTTGACTGCCTGGTATACGGCATCATCCGACGTGTGGATCAGGACTTCCTCTCCGAGGTTCCAGTAGGGATATACTTTCTCGCCCGCATCGGGAAGTGCCTCTCCGGAGAGCTTTTCTGTCCGGATCTCATTTCCATTGGGCAGAGCTACAATGCACTTGATCACCGAGCCGATGTAGATGAAATCCCGCACGGTACCGCAGAGCGTAAAGCCAGGAACCGGTGTCTTCGAGAGCTTCATCTTCTCCGGCCGCACGCTGACCGCCAGGGATTCTCCTTCCCGGAAGGTCCCATTGTCCTTTCCGGGGATGATACCGTTCTCCACTTCCACTTCGCAGTTCCCATTCCGTATCTTCTGGATTCTGCCGTCGAAGAGATTGGTCTCTCCGATAAAGGACGCCACAAATCGGGTTGCCGGGTGTTCGTAGATTTCCACCGGGGTTCCCAGCTGGTCCAGGATGCCGTCGTGCATGATGCCGATGCGGTCGCTCATCGTCATCGCCTCCTCCTGGTCGTGGGTCACGTAGATGAAGGTGATGTGAAGCTTTTTCTGCAGGCGCTTGAGTTCCAGCTGCATCTGCTTGCGAAGCTTCATGTCAAGAGCCCCCAGGGGCTCGTCCAGAAGCAGCACCTTCGGCTCGTTGATCAGGGCCCGCGCGATGGCAACGCGCTGCTTCTGCCCGCCGGAGAGCTGGGCGGGATACCGGGACTCGTAGCCGGCAAGCTGCACGAGATCCAACATCCGGCTCACCCGCTCCCGGATCTCCTTTTTCGGAACCTTCTTCATCTTCAGACCGTAGGCCACGTTGTCGAAAATCGTCATATGGGGGAACAGGGCATAGCTCTGAAAGACCGTATTCACGTTCCGTTCAAAGGGTTCCTTGTCGCCCACCGGCTCGCCTTCCACCAGGATCGTGCCGTTTGTCGGCTCCTCAAAGCCTGCGATCATGCGCAGCGTTGTCGTCTTGCCGCAGCCAGAGGAGCCAAGGAGGGTCAGAAACTCCCCCTCCTCCACTTCCAGATTCAGATTTTTCACCACGCGGTTTGTGCCAAATACCTTGTCAACCCCACGGATTTCCACAATCTTGGACATATCTGCCTCCCCGGAGCGTTACAGCACCCCGACACCGCGCTCACCGGTGCGGATGCGGATTGCATCGTCGATGGTCCGCACAAAGATCTTGCCGTCTCCCACGTGATCGCTCCCGCATGCCTCGCATACCCGCAACACGATGTCATTGGCGAGCTCATCCGGCACCACCGCCTCGATCTGGAGCTTGGGCAGAAGATTGATCGTCAGCTTTCTTCCCTCGACAACCGTACCTGGTTCCGATGCATATCCCTTCTGGGCGCCGCACCCCATGGCAGTCAGCACGGTCATGCCCTTGCAGCCGCTCTCATCCAGAACGCGCTTGATGTCCTCAAGCTTCTCGGGTCTTACGATCATGATCAGTTCCTTCATGGCTCTCTCCTTTTTCCTCTGTTCGGGAGACAAAATGGCGCCGTACCTCATCGCTGAGGTGCGGCGCCATTGCTCGTCCCGGTGTAGA
Source organism: Lachnospiraceae bacterium (assembly GCA_051886435.1). GTDB lineage: Bacteria > Bacillota > Clostridia > Lachnospirales > Lachnospiraceae > CAG-791. The sequence continues at coordinate 321 of JBJEYC010000081.1, read as the reverse complement.
GCATGTGTCTGGAAACCAAAAGAGGTGATCCGCGCCGGTTCGGCACGCATCACCTCTTTGTGTATCTCCGATTATAAGAATTTGCTCCAGAATGTCAACGCTTTTCTGAATTTCTTTTTTCATATCCGGATCTTGCCGCTCTTTTCAGATTTTCCACGGCACGGGGGAGTCGCCAAAAGGCCCTGGAGGGCAATCTGCTCTCCAGGGCCTTTCTCTGCATATGTTTTGTTGCTGCAGCCCTGCGGCTGCTGACGGGTCTCAGATCCGTCGGGCGAAAAATTCAAACCAACTCCCGATCAATGGATTTCGATCTTCTTGGTC
>JBJEYC010000080.1:0-15323 GCA_051886435.1 Lachnospiraceae bacterium | reverse complement strand
CGAAGCCGTGCTGCCAGCTACTCCCTTTTATGTTGTTTCTACTATACGGGAGTTTCTCCGCATTTGCAACCGAAATTTCGCTTTTCCGGCTTTTCTCACCTTTGCGGGAGCTTGCTGCGGATGTCCTGCAGCCGGTCCAGGGCGGCGAGAAGGGTCTCATCCTTTTTGGCAAAGTGGAACCGGATCAGATGATTGACCGGCTCATGGAAGAAGCTCGAGCCCGGCACCGCGCCGACGCCGACCTTCTCAGCAAGGTCATAACAAAACTGCAGGTCGCTCTCATACCCCCACGCCCCGATATCCACCATGACGTAGTAAGCGCCCTGCGGCCGGTGAAAGACAAGTCCTGCTGCCTGAAGGCCGTCGCAAAACAGATCCCGCCGATGGGTATAGCCGGCAAGGAGATCCTCGTAGTACGAGTCCGGGAACTTCAGTCCCGTCACGATTGCCCGCTGCAGGGGATGGGCAGCGCCCACAGTCAGAAAGTCGTGCACCTTCCGGATGCGGTCCGTGATCTCGGGCGGCGCGATCGTATAGCCAAGACGCCAGCCGGTGATGGAATAGGTCTTGGAGAGGGATCCTGTGGAGATCGTCCGCTCCCGCATCCCGGGGAGCGCCGCAAAGTAGTGCATCCGGTTCGGCCGGTACACGATGTGCTCATATACCTCGTCAGTCACAACATAGGCGTCGTACTTTTTTGCAAGCGCCGCGATCGTCTGCAGTTCCTCCAGGGTAAAAACCTTGCCGCTGGGATTGGAGGGATTGCAGAGAATCAGGGCCTTTGCGCCGCCCCGGAACGCATCCTCCAGAACCTCCGGATCAAAGTGGTAGTCCGGCGGAACAAGCGGAATATAGACAGGTTCTGCTCCGGAGAGGATCGCGTCCGCCCCATAGTTCTCATAAAACGGAGAGAATACCGCAACCTTGTCCCCCGGGTTGCAGATCGCCATCATCGCCGCCATCATGGCTTCGGTGCCGCCGCAGGTGATAACAATCTCGGTCTCCGGGTCGATGGGAATGCCCATGAAGTGGGTCTGCTTTTTTGCAAGGGCTTCCCGCGTCTCCTTCGCGCCCCAGGTGATGGAGTACTGGTGGCAGTCCTCCTCTGCCGTCTTCTTCAGGCTCTCAAGGATTTCCCTCGGCGGATCAAAGTCCGGGAAGCCCTGGGAGAGATTGATGGCACCATACTGCGCACTGACCCGCGTCATCCTGCGAATGACCGAGTCGGTGAAGTCTGCCGTTCTTGCAGAGAGTGGTCTCATGTTGATCGTCCGTCCTTTCCTGTCTGTTGCAATCCAAAATCAGTATACTCCCTGTCACAGCGGGCGGGATGCCCCAGGGAACGTTTTCCCGCATCTCATTTTTCCTGTTGTTCCATCAGCCTCTCCCCGCAAAAGTCAAGGAACCGCCTGGCTGCAGGCCCCGGCTCTTCTTTCCACGCAATGCCAATCGAAACCAGTGTCTTCGGCACAAGGGGCAGGACCCGCACACTGCCCTGCTGGAACGCGGAGTTGAGCCTCGAGTTCATCGCCACCCCGAGTCCCGCCTCCACCATCGTCCAGGCGGCATAACTGTCATAGGTGGACATCCGGACCTTCGGCGCAACGCCCGCCTTTTTCAGAATCCGCCGATTGTCCGTATCCATTCCTGGGTAGAGGTCGATATAGGGGAGCGATGCAAAGTCCCGGATCGGAAACGCCGTCATGCGTTCATCCTCTTTCAGGCGCCCCTCCGGCACCCAGGCGACCATCTCGTCCTCTCCGATCTTTTTCCAGTGATACTGCGTCTTCTCCGCCCGAAGCGTCGTGATGGCAAGGTCGATCTCTCCCCGATCGAGCTTCTCCAAAAGCTCCTGCGTGATGCCGGGAAGAAGGCTCACGGTGACAGCGGGATAAGAGGCACCAAACGCCTCCACCGCGCGCTCAAGTCCCGGGTACATCCCGTAGTAGGCATTTCCCACCCGGACTGTACCGGCAAGACTTCCCCTTGCCAGCGCAAACTTCCCTTCCAGGGTCTCATCCATCTGCAGGTAGGCCCGGATGTCCGGAAGCAGCGCCTGCAGGGTATCCGTCGCCGCGGCGCCGCTCTTTCTGCGCACCAGAAGAGAAAGCCCCGTCTCCTCCTCCAGCGCTTCCATCATCCGGCTCACGCCGGATGGCGTGTAACCGAGCTTCTCTGCCGCCCCCGAGAGGCTCCCGGTCTCCAGAACGCACATCAGAACCCGCAGTTTTTCCGCATTCATCTTTGCTGTTTCCTCAACTTATTTTTGATTTCTTTTCGCTTTTCGCAAGGATAGAAGAATTCTATCATCTTCGGAGGATGCCGGGAACCGGTTTTCCGCGATCCATTCCAGGTGAGGTTTTCCCATGACAGACAGATACACCGTGCAGACCATGCTGCGGCTCATGGCGCCGCTTCTTCTCTGCAACATTCTCCAACAGTTCTACAACACCGTTGACGCCATTGTCCTCGGCCGCTTTGCCGATGAGAACGCGTTTGCCGCTGTTGGCATCGCGGGCTCTGTGATGAACCTGTTTCTCTTTCTTCTTGTCGGCGCCTGCTCGGGTCTGTGCGTCCTCTTTTCCCAGTATCACGGGGCGGGAGACGACGCGGCGTTTCGAAGGGAACACTTCCTGACGCTGGTCTTTGGCATCCTTTTGAGCACCGCCCTCGCAGTCATGGGAATTCTTTTTCTCCCTCTTCTCTTTGACGCGGTTCAGGTGCCCAAAGCGCTTGCTTCCTTAGTGCGCACGTATCTTTGCATCGTGCTTCCGGCCCTGCCTGCAGCCTATCTCTACAACCTCTACAGCGCCATGCTCCGCGCCATCCAAAAGACCGGTATACTCCTTGCGATCCTCGCGCTCTGCACGGTGTTAAACCTGTTTCTGGACCTTCTTTTGGTGCCCCCGCTTGGCATCGCAGGGGCTGCCCTTGCCACCTCCATTGCGGAGGGGCTCTCCGCGCTTCTTGGGTTTCTCCGGGTCGCCGTGGGGAACCCAGAACTTTTGTTTCACCGGGCGGATTGTCGGATTCTTCCGAACGAGGTGCAAAGGACACTGGCGCTCTCTGTGGTCACGGCCTTTCACCAGGCCGGACTGTATATTGGAAAGCTCTGCATTCAGGGCATCATCAATGGCACGGATACCGCCATCATCGCGGCGTTCACGGCTTCCACCAGGATTGAGGGTTTTGCCAACTCCTTCGGAGACAGCGGCGCGGCAGTCACCCAGGCAATGACAGGTGAAGCGGTCGGAAGAGGGGATGCAGGGCAGGTCCGCCGCTGCTTTGCCTCGAGTCTTCTCCTTCTTGCCATCCTCGGCGTCCTGATGTCCGTGATCCTTTATGTCTCTGCGGGCGCGGCCTCCTTTGTTCTTCTCGGTGCCCGGGAAGGCGAAGCCTTTGACGCCTGCGTTCAGTACCTGCGGCTCATCTCCGTTTTTTACACCTTCTGCTTTGTCGGAAACACCTTTGCCGGCTGGTTCGACGGGATCGGAAAGGTCCGGATTCCCTTTGCCGGTGCTGCCTCCCACATCACCCTGCGGATCCTGCTCTCCCTTGTTCTCATCCGGCGGATGGGCCTTGCGGGCCTTGCCCTGGCCACCGGAATCGGCTGGATCTTCGTGTGCTGCTTTTGGCAGGCATGGAAGAAGCACCTTGCGGAAAACCCCCGCTCCCAAAGCTTGCATCCCTTTGCGGGAGAGGATACGATGCCCTGAGAAGACATGCCGGAAAGCGTCCGGCAGAAAGGCAAAGCATGCAGTTTGAGCTCTCCCAGATCATCACCTTCTTCATGCAGATGCAGAAGATCACAAATATCCCGATCGTACTCTTTGCCGGTGATACCCCCTACTACAACCTGACCGGGGAGGAGGACTTTGCGCCCAATCTCGCCTGGCTTCTGCTCCGGGACTTTGCCTCCTCCCATCCCGGCCAGTGTGCCATCTGTGTCTCTCCGCAGTATCTCTTCTACGGCTGCATCCGCGTCCAGGATTCCCCGTACACCGCCTACTTTGGTCCCTCCAGTTCCTTTGTGCTGAATGATTCCCAGTTCGGGGAGATGCTCCGGGACTTTCATCTTGCCCCCTCCCGCCTCGGGGACCTTCGACGGTACCTGCGCGGCTTTGCAAAGCCCCTGCAGAACCAGTTTCTTGCCGCCCTGGAGCTTCTCCACAACATGGTCAATCCCGAACGCACACCGCCCGTCACCTTTCCCTATCCCGGAAGACAGGAGGATGCGCCTCCCGCGTCCGCGGAAGCCGTCAGCACCTACTCCCGCGAGGTCCGTGTGGGGCTTCTCGAGAAGGAGATGATGGGGGACATCGAGACCGGCCATGTGCAGGAGCTGTCGGAACTTCTCTCCCGCATGGGAAGCTATCGTCTCTCGATCCCGGATACGAACCAGGACATGAACCGGACCCTGACGGAGATCTACATCACCTGCTGCACGCTTGCCTCCCGCGCTGCTATCCGGGGCGGGATGGGATACCAGGCGGCCATCGACCTGCAGAATTCCTATATGCACCGCTTTTCCAAAGTCGGGACCTACCTGCAGTTCTCCGGCATGCTCCGGACCATGTTTCTCGACTTTGCGCAGCACGTCGCGGAGTGCGGCGCCTTCTCCACCCGCTCTCCGCTTGTCCGGAAGATCGTGCAGCTTCTGCAGGAGCATCTGTATGAGAATTACTCCCTCTCGCAGCTTGCCTCCGACCTGGGATATTCTGCCTCCTATTTAAGCCACCATTTCCGTGAGGAAACCGGCCGCTCCATCAACGACTACTTTCTCGACTGCAAGATCCGTGAGGCGAAGTATCTCCTCTCCCGGGGGGACGAATCCGTGACCGATGTTGCGGCAGCCCTCTCCTTTGCCTCTCTCTCCCACTTTGCGCGCACGTTCCGGGCAAGGACCGGGGAGACGCCTGCTGCCTTCCGGAAGAGAAATGGCGGAGGCAAAAAATAAGAGCGAAGCTGTCTTTTGTGACAACTCCGCTCTGTATGGTTAAAACTGATCTTTCCTGACGAGGTCAAGGGCAAGATTCCGAACTTCTTCCGGGATCCACGTCCCCTCGAGATAGGTGACCCACCCCGCGAGGTGGGAAATGGCGGTCTCCTTTGGCATCTCCCTTGTAACGAGATGCATCCGCACCGCATCCTGCACGATCTCCTTTGCCTGTTCCTCTGACGTCGTCCGGCTTCCGTCCCCTTCCACGTGGGAGATCGCAAAGCGGTCCAGCATGGCCTCATAGGGGACAAGGCGGGTACAGAACCCCGGATAGGACCGCTCCGCGGCCCACATGGTCTCCGCCGCAGCGGCAAGCCTTGGAAAGAGGAGCTTTTCCAGGAAAGCCTCATCCTTCACCCACTCGGTCCACATGGTGAGTTCCATCCCCTGGACCTGTTCCCTGTCAAAGGGATGCTGTCCGAGAAGCCCGGGGATATAGTCATAGGCGGCCCGCAGGGGCTCCAGGCCGTAGCCATAGTCGGCATACCAGTTCTGGAGGTTGGAGAGGATGAATTTTCTGCCCTTCTGCACCTCCCCAAGAATTCCCGGGTCGGGATGGAGCTCGTCCCAGTACTGGAGCGTGATCTGATCGGAGAGCTCCCCGGAGACAGCGGCCTCGTTCCAGCAGATGGCCTCCCGGCCACGGCTTTGAAGGTGGGATGCGAGATCATTCAAAAGCTCCGCCTGCAGCGCCTCCTCTCCCGAAAGGGCGCGGTCTTGAATGCGCTTTTGGCAGGCGGGGCAGATCTTCCAGTGGTCCTTGGGCGCCTCATCCCCGCCAAGGTGAATCGGGCTTCCCGGAAACAGGTCACAGACCTCATCCAGAAGGGCCTTCAGAAACGCCCGGGTTCTTTCACTCCCTCCGCAGAGAATCCGCTTCTCGATGCCGCCCGCGGCCCGCACCTGTTTCTCACCGTCACAGGAGAGCCAGGGATAGGCCGCTGTGATGGCAAGGCTGTGCCCCGGAATGTCGATCTCCGGGACGATCGTGATGCCGCGGAGCCCTGCCGCGCGGACAATCTCCTGAATCTCCTCTTTGGTGTAGTGCACTGGGGTCTTTTCATTCAGAAGGGGAAAGGCACTGCTTGGCAGCCGGTAGCCCTGATCATCGGAGACGTGAAAGTGGAAGCGGTTCAGTTTGACAAGCGCCGCCTGGTCCAGAAGGCGCAGGATCTCCTCCTTCGGGAAAAAATGCCTGCTGACATCCAGGGAAAAGCTCCGGATGGAATACGTGGGCGCATCCTCAATGGAAAGCTCCCGGAGTTCTCCTGCCGCAAGGAGCTGAAAGAGCGTTGCCAGCGCGGCGCGCTCCCCGGAGGGCGCCGCCGTGACAAGAATCCCGTCCTCCCGGATCCGGAGCACATATCCCTCTTCTTCGGTCCTGACCCTGACAAGGGATATGCCGCCCTCTCCCACGGTGACAAAGATGCCGATCTTTTGGCACCAGCCCGCAAAAACCTCCCGGGCGCCGGGGTCAAAAGCGTCCCCGATAAAAAGTGCCTTCGGCACGGGAATCTGCCGCCCGGTTCCTTCTGCCCGCCGCACCTTCGGGATGACGGGGAGTCTCTCTTCCCATCCGCCCTGTTTTTCCTGTTCCTCTCCCATCTTTCTCCTCCCTCACTTTTCCGGTATTGCTGTCTCAGCACATGGCCCCGCCGTCGATCACAAAGTCCTGGCCCGTCACAAACCGCGACGCATCCGAGGCAAGGTAGAGGGCGCAGTAGGCGATATCCATGGGATCGCCGACCGTGCCAAGAGCCGAGTCCGCCTTGAAATACGCCATCGCCTTCTCATTCTGAAGAAGTCCCGCATTCATCTCTGTCAGAATCAGCCCCGGGTAGATCGTGTTCACCCGGATGCCTAAGGGGCCGAACTTCTTTGCCATCGGCTTTTCGATGCTTCGCACCGCGCCCTTTGCCGCCGTGTAGGCAAAGGGGCCACTCCCCCGAAGGGCCGCCAGGGAGGCGATGTTGATGATGGAGCCCCGGCCCGCCTCCTGCATCTCCTGATACACGTACTTGGTCATCCAGAAGATGCCGCCGAAGTCGACACGCATCGTCATCTCCAGGTTCTCGCTGTCAAACTGCGCGGCGAGATCTCCGTTGCCGCCCCGAACGCCCGCAGAACAGACGAGGATCTCGGGATGCCCGAGCTGCTCCTTTGCCGCCAGGACGAGGTCCCGGCAGCTCTCCTCGCTGCCGACGTCACAGGCATGGCCCTCGCAGGTGCCGCCCGCTGCCCGGATCTCCTCGGAAACATCCCCGAGCTTCTCCTCGTGCAGATCAGCCAGCATGACCTTGGCGCCCGCTAGAGCGAGGAGCCTGGCGCAGGCTCTTCCGATGCCGCTCCCCGCGCCGGTAACAATGGCCGTACGCCCCGTCAGATCAAATGCTCCAGTAAGGTTTTTCATCTTCAATTTTCCTCCTTGTTCTCTCCCTGATTTGCCTCTTCCTGTCTTCTCTGCTCCAGATCCTTCCGAATGCCGGGCATCATACGGTCCAGATGGTAGAGACGAAGGCAGAGGATGGCGATGCCGTAGCAGATCGCGGGGACCAGTCCCATCAGGATTCGGATCATCCAGAGGGCGCTGTCCGGCATCACGGTGAGGGATGCATTATATCCAGAGAGGCCGAGCATCGCGCCGGAGAAACCGGCACCCAGGGCGGAACCGCCCTTTTTGGCGATGCTGACCAGGGTATTGAGCGTGCCCTCCATCCGGGGGCGCTTCTCCCACTCGTTGAAGGTTGCGCAGTCAATCACAAGGAGTGAGACAAGATAGGAAAACGGCAGCATGCCGATTCCGGCGATCATGGCACCCAGGATCAGAACAATGAGATTCGACCCTGCCAGGAACTGAATCATATATCCTGCGGCACCAACCGCGGCGCCGAGGATCATGAGATCCTTGACTTTCATCTTTCCGACGAGCTTCGGGAAGACGAACAGCACCGGCAGGCAGGCCACAGAGGCCACTGCGCTCAGGGACATCTTGCCGACATCCCCGATGATGTAGGTGTAGTAGTAGACGCCAACGCCCATGTTTGCGAGAAAGCTCGTCACCAGAATCGCGATGGCAACCGGATAGATGTGGTGGTTTGCTTTGAGGAGCGTTCCGATATCCTTGATCTCGATCTTCTGGTTTTTGGTCTCGTGGTCCACATCCCGGGTCTCCTTCACAAAGAAGAACCGGAACATGCCGATCAGCGCGCAGGGGATCGCCCAGATCGCGATCATCGTTCTCCAGCCCGCTGCGGAGACTGCCAGCTTCGCCATCATCATCGGGAAGGCGATGTTGAAGAACAGGCCCGCCATTGAGATGATGATGCCGCTCATGGAATTGAGCGTCGCGTACTGCTTCTCATCGCGGAAGGCCCGGACCATGTATACGATGTCCGCCGCGGAGAGGAGCGTGAAGAACACAGACTGAACAAAGAAGTACATGACGAAGACCCAGACGTATTTCAGCACGGTGCTGAGGTTCTCCGGGCAGCTGTAGAGAAGCAGCGTGCAGGCCCAGAGACCGATGATGCAGATCTCATAGGGTCTTCCCTTTCCCAGCTTTGTCCTGGTGCGGTCGACAATAAAGCCAGCGAACAGGTCGGTCACCCCGTCTGTGATGCGGCTTGCCATCAGGATGATGCCCACGACAAGCGGTGAGAGCATCAGCTGGTTGGTGCAGTAAAACGTCACATAGCCCAAAATCAGCGTGTTGATGGTGGTGGAGACAGCCCGGCTGTTCCACGCCCAGAACTTTCCCGCCCCGATCTTCGATACGTTCTTTTCCGAATCTTTCTTCCCTGAATCTGTTCCCTGTTTTTTCTTTCCGATTCCCATCTGGCAACCTCCCTGCCCCTTATGTGTGATTGTTGCGATTCCCGGAATTTTCTTCCCGGGCAGTTATTATGATAGGGTTCTTTTCTTTCTGACATTTGATATATCCTGCTGTATTATGCCCGATCCTGCTTTTGCTGGATGGACGCCCCGCACCGCGTTGGAACGCGTCCTCTGCCGGCTCCTGACGTTGTTTCGAAAAAAGGTTTTCCTCTTCACTTTTGTGTGCTAAACTGTGCGCAACGGACATGCGAGGATGTGTGGGGCCGGTTTCGGCTTCCATACATCCTTTTGTTTCAGGCGGGAGTGCTTCTTGTCAGAGTGCCCCCAAGCCAAGAAGGAGGATTGTTATGAAAAAGCATGCAGTGCTCATCCTGCTGTGCGCGGCGCTTGGCGGCGGCCTTCTCGCGGGCTGCGGCTCCTCTGCGGGCAGCTCCACTTCCACCAGCTCTTCCGGTTCGTCTGCCTCTGCCGAGGCGGCCACTGGTACCTCCACAGAGGCAGCCGGTGAGACCCTGGGCAGCACGAACATCGACACCACCACGTTCCTGAAGTTTGCCGATGACAACCCGGATATTGTGGATCCCCAGTGCACTTCTGACTACTACACCATTCCGATGAACTGTTTTGACCGCCTGCTGGAAGTGAAGGTGGACGATGACGGCACCAGCGAGATTGTCCCTTCCCTCGCCAAGAGCTACGAGGTCTCCGATGATGGCCTGACCTACACCTTCCATCTGAATGAGGGCGTCAAGTACTCCAATGGCGCGGATCTCACCTCCTCCGACGTTCTGTACACCTTCAATCGGCTCCTCACCTATCCGAAGGCTGTCAACAACGACATCGCCGAGGGCATCAAGGGCGCTGACCAGGTCGAGAACGGAGAAGCTTCCTCCCTCGAGGACGTGGGCGGCTTTACCACCATCGACGACCTGGACTTCTCCATCACCCTCTCCCAGCCCAACGCCTCCTTCCTGGCGCAGCTGACCGTGCCGGGCGCCTCCATCCTTGATGAGGACACGACGGAGGCCGCCGGCGACCAGTTCGGCATCGATCCCTCCGTCACGATCGGCACCGGCCCCTTCATCTTCAGCTCCTGGACCTTCAACTCCGAGCTGATCCTGACCGCCAACAAGAACTGCTGGTCCGGCGCACCCGCATGTGACGGCCTCGACATCAAGGTCATCCCCGACGAGGAAACCCAGCGCATGATGTTTGAGAACGGCGAACTGGACATCCTGGATCTGGACAACACCCCGAGCCAGGCGGATTACTTTATCAACAGTGACAAATACAAGGATGAGATCATCGAGGGACCCCGTGTCGGCATCTACTACATCGCCCTCAATGAGGACATCGAGCCCATGGACAATGTAGAGGTCCGCAAGGCCATGCAGGAGTCCCTGGACCGCCAGTCCATCCTGGACGCCCTCTACGGTGGCCGCGGCCAACTCGAGAACGGCATCCTGCCGCACGGCCTGGTGGGATACAACGAGAACCTGCCGGAGATCCCCTACGATGTGGAGGATGCCAAGAAGCTCCTGGCGGATGCAGGCTATGCCAACGGCTTTGACCTGGAGCTGGACGTCTCCTCGGATGACAGCCAGACCTCCCAGGATCTGATGCAGATCGTGGCCTCCATGTGGGGTGAGATCGGCATCAACTGCACGATCAACACGATGGATGACGCAACCCTCCAGGATACCAAGCACAGCGGAGAGCTCTCCTGCTACTCCTCCAGCTGGTCCGCGGACTACAATGATCCGGACAACTTCATGTACACCTTCTTTGGAGATGCAGCCAACGCCAAGTTCCGGAGCCTGAACTACAAGAACACCGACGCCATGGCACGCGTCACTGCGGCCCGGGCGATCACGGATCCCGACGAGCGCATCGCTGAGTACCAGGATCTCGAGAAGACCATCATTCAGGACGACGCCGCCTGGGTGCCGCTGTTCTCCAAGGAGCACCTGTTCGTGGTCAGCCCCGCGGTCTCCGGCTTCAAGGTCTCCTGGAACGGCTGGTCCAACAACTACTACCACAACGTGTCTGTGACACGCTGACGCAGAGGGTGCGGCCACGGCCCGTCACAATACCGGCCATGTGATGCAGCGGGGGAGCACATTCCCCGCTGCATTTGTTTTCTCCGGCCTGCCGCAGCTGTGCTATGATGTCAGGAGTCTTTCGTCATATCCTGCACGTACGAGGTGAATCAAGTGGCAAAAAAGATCATCAACCGGATACTGGTCTCCATTCCGGTGCTTATCGGCGTCATCTTCATCATCTATGTGATGCTCAATATCATCCCCGGCAACCCCATCGAGGTCATGATGGCAGAACACGCCCGTCAGGACGTCATCGATAGGATCAGCGCCTACTACGGACTGGACAAGCCCGTCTGGGAGCAGTTCCTGATCTATATGAAGAATCTCCTGCACGGGGACCTGGGTGTGTCCTACAAGCTGAACCGCTCCGTCAACGGCCTGATCGCGGACGCCTTCCCCTATACCTTAAAACTTGCCATTGCGGCAGCGATCGTCTCCTGGCTCATCGGCATTCCCGCGGGGATTCTCTCCGCAATCCATGAGAACACCATCGTGGACCGGCTGTTCATGGGCTTTTCGCTCCTGGGCGTCTCGATGCCGGTGTTCTGGGCAGCCCTCATCTTTCAGTACATCTTCGCCTACCGACTGGGTTGGGTTCCGGTTTCCGGCGCGGACACCTGGCAGTCCTACATCCTTCCCGCCATCGTGCTGGGCTGGAGCAGCGCAGGCACCATCGCCCGGCTGACAAGGTCCAACCTTCTGGAGGTTCTCGAGGAGGACTACATCCGAACCGCCTGGGCCAAGGGTCTCTCCCAGGCTGGGGTGATTCTGCACCACGCCTTCAAGAATGCCCTGCTCCCGGTCATCACGATGATGGCAATCCAGGTGGCATCGCTTCTCTCCGGCGCGGTAATCACCGAGACGGTCTTCGCAATCCCAGGCATCGGACGGCTTGCCGTTGATGCAATCACCAACCGCGACATGCCGCTCCTGCAGGGCACCGTCATTTTCACCACGATCCTGATCATTGCGGGCAACCTGATTGCCGACATCCTGTACTCGGTGATCGACCCCCGGATCCGGGAGAAATGAGTATCAGCCGCTGCAGACCAATGAAGTTTTCGATTCACACGATTGAGGTACCAACTTGAGCGATTTGAAGCATTTCAGACCGGATACCGCCTTCGGCGGCAAGAATGAAAAGCGGGATCTGACCTCCTCCACCAAAAAGGCACAGGACCCGGATGCCAAACTCTCGGCAAAGGACAAAAAGCGCATCCAGCTCGCCGCGGATCTGGGCGAGGCCGAGACCGGCTGGGACAAGTTTAAGATTCTCTGCAGTGAGAATAAGCTGGCGGCCGCCTCTGCGGTCATCATCCTGGTGATCGCCCTGATGGCGATCTTCGCCCCCGTGGTGGCACCCTATGACCCCACCAAGCAGGACCTTTTGCACCGGCTTGAGGGCATGAGCGCGGCGCACATCTTTGGCACCGACCAGCTTGGGCGAGACGTCTTCTCCAGAATGATCTACGGCGCACGGGTCTCCCTCATCATCGGCCTTCTGCCGACCTTCCTCTCCCTGGCTTTGGGCACGGTTCTTGGCCTGATCAGCGGGTATCTGGGCAAGGCGGCGGACTTTGTGATCATGCGGCTTGCGGACATCACGATGGCCTTCCCGTCTCTGCTCCTCGCGATGGTTGTCATGTACACGCTGGGCGCCGGCATCGTCAACATCTTCCTGGCCCTGACCTTTGTCTCCTGGGCGGGCACCGCCCGGGTCATCCGCTCCCAGACTCTATCCCTCCGGGAGATGGAGTACATCGAAGCAGCAAGGAGCATGGGCGTCTCCAAGTGGCGGATCATGTTTCAGCACATCCTGCCAAACTGTCTTCCCAACCTGATCGTTCTGTTCACGCTGAACATCCCCGGCTCAATCCTCTCGGAGTCCTCCCTGAGCTTTCTGGGCATCGGTGCCCAGCCCCCGATGACCAGCTGGGGCCTCATGGTTTCCGACGGCAAGCAGTACCTGTTCACCGATCCGGTGGTGGCCATCGCCCCCGGTGTTGCGATCCTGATCCTGGCACTCGCCTTTAACTTCCTGGGCGACGGCGTGCGGGATGTGCTGGATCCGTACCTGAACAAGCAGTGAGGAGGCAGCTATGAGCGAAGCAAACACCCTGGAGATCCGGCACCTGAAGACGGTTTTCCACACAAGAAAGGGAGATCTTGCCGCAGTCAACGACGTCTCCCTCACGGTGCCCAAGGGAAAGATCGTGGGCATTGTCGGTGAGTCCGGCTGCGGCAAGAGCATGACCGCAATGAGCGTCATGCAGCTCGTCAGAAAGCCCGGCGAGATCGAGTCGGGACAGATCCTGTTCCGTGGCGAGGACCTGCTGCAGAAGACCCCCCGCGAGATGCAGAAGATCCGGGGAGACCGCATCAGCATGATCTTCCAGGAGCCCATGACCAGCCTGAACCCGGTCTACACCGTGGGCCACCAGGTGGAGGAAGCCCTGCAGATCCATGAGCACCTGTCGAAGGAGGAACTCCACCGCCGGGCGGTGGAGATTTTTGAGGCGGTCGGCATCCCGGAGGCCGAGGAGCGGCTCAAGTCCTATCCCCATCAGCTCTCCGGGGGCCTGCGCCAGCGCGTCATGATCGGGATGGCGATGATCTGCAAGCCGGATCTTCTGATCGCCGATGAGCCCACCACGGCCCTCGACGTCACGATCGAGGCCCAGATCCTCGCCCTGATGAAGAAGCTCCGGGACGAGAACGGCACTTCCATCCTCCTCATCACCCACAACATGGGCGTAGTCGCCAAGATGTGCGACTTCGTCTATGTCATGTATGCAGGCCGGGTGATGGAGCAGGCCGAGGTGTTCGAGCTGTTCCGAAATGTCCAGCACCCCTACACCGCGGGACTCCTCCAGTCCATCCCCAGGATCGACCACGTGGTGGACCGGCTCTACACGATCCCCGGCGTGGTGCCGAATCTCCTGCACCTGCCTGCAGGCTGCGGGTTCTGCACAAGATGCCGGTATGCGCAGGACCGCTGCTACGAAGAGCTCCCGGAGCTGCGCGAAATCGCGCCGGGACACTTCATCCGCTGTTTTTCCACCAACGAAGAGCTTGTAAGAAAGGAGGAGAGCCATGCCTGAATCCAGCAAAAACGTCCTGCTGCAGGCGTCGCATCTCGTCAAAGAATTCCCGGTGGAGGGCGGCAAAAAGGGCGCTGCGGTGCACGCGGTGTCAGATGTGAGCCTCTCCCTCTTTGAGGGCGAGACCCTAGCCCTCGTCGGGGAATCAGGCTGCGGCAAGTCCACCCTGGGGCGGCTCCTGATCCGGCTTCTGCCCCCGACCTCCGGCACAGTAACCTACGACGGAACGGACATCCTCTCCCTGAAGGAGCGTGATTTTGCCCCCTACCGCCGGCAGATGCAGATCATCTTTCAGGACCCCTACGCCTCTCTGGATCCCCGGATGAACGTGACACAGATCATCGAGGAGCCCCTGCGCGCCAACGGGGTGGGAAAGACGAAGGCGGAGCGCCAGGAAAAGGTTTTTGAGCTGATGGACCTCGTCGGCATCCCCAGGGAGTACGCAAAGCGCTATCCCCACCAGTTCTCCGGCGGACAGCGCCAGCGGATCGGCATCGCCCGGGCGATTGCCCTGAATCCGAAGCTGGTTGTCTGCGACGAGCCGGTATCCGCCCTCGACGTCTCAATCCAGGCCCAGGTCTTAAACCTTCTCCGGGATCTGCAGCAGCAAAAGCACATGACCTACCTGTTCATCTCCCACGACCTCTCGGTGGTGCGGCACATCTCCGACCGGGTGGCGGTCATGTTTCTGGGCAAGATCTGCGAGGTGGGTCCCACGAAGGACCTGTACGAGCATCCGCTCCACCCCTACACGAAGTTTCTGCTGGCCTCCGTGCCAAACCCGGATCCCACCAAGCGGGACGAGAACGAGGTGCTCCTTACGGGCGACATCCCCAGTCCCGTGAATCCGCCTTCCGGCTGCCGCTTCCGCACCCGCTGCCCCTTTGCGGATGCCCGGTGTGCAGAGGAGGAACCTGCCATGCAGGAGGTGGGAGAGCGCCGCTTTGCCTGCCACCACCCGCTGACGTGAGCCGTCCGCAGAGTCCAAACCATCACAAGCACAAAAACAGACCGGAAGCGGCAGGCATTCCTGCCGTCTCCGGTCTGTTTCTGTCTGTTTTATGGAAAGCTGTTTCAGTCCCGACTGCCATAGCAGAGGGCAAGTTTCTCGAAGAAGTCGTCCATGGTGAGGCGCCGGTCGATGCCGTCATAGACCCGAATACGCTTGCCTTCCGGGTTGGGGCCGTAGGTCATGTCGTCCAGGATGCGGGGTGAGCGCTCCTCGTGATAGCGCTGGCCCGACGGGTTCTCCAAAAGCACCGACACCGTCGGCTGGTCCCCGATGGA
>JBJEYC010000079.1:0-3095 GCA_051886435.1 Lachnospiraceae bacterium | reverse complement strand
CTCTCCGGCATGGACTACGCGATCCTTTTGCTGCAGGCCCTCTCCAATCCCCCGGAGAAGATCCTGTACGGGTTTCTCGTGATCCTGCTCTATTCCCTGACGATGGATCGGATCCTGCTCCTTGGCACCCAGAAGACCGAGGTGCGCGTCATCAGCAAGCGGGCGGATGCGATCCGCCGGGAGATCCTGACGGAGGTGGACCGGGGCGTCACCATGCTTGAGGGCTCCGGGGGCTTTACCGGGGCGGAGGAGACGCTCCTTGTCTCCGTCATTTCCAACCGGGAGCTCCCCGCGGTGGAGAAGATCATCCGGGCCCTGGACCCGGAGGCCTTTGTGGTGGTGAGCCGGGTCTCGGAGGTGTCGGGCCGCGGCTTTACGATGAAAAAGCGCTACCTGGATGCCCTGACCAGGGAGCCGGAGAGACGAAGCGGGGAAGAAGGAGATTCTGGTAATGAACGTGGATCGGAAGATGGCCCTTGCGGCCTTTGAGAGCTATGCAAAGGAGTATGATCTGCAGGATGTGAAGGTGCGCCTCAAGTACGACCACACCTTCCGGGTGGCAGAAAACGCGGAGCGGATCGCGAAGAGCTTATCCCTCCCGCAAGAGGATGTGGACCTTGCCTGGCTCCTCGGGATCCTTCACGACATCGGCCGCTTTGAGCAGCTGCGCCGCTACGGGACCTTCCAGGACCGGGTGTCCGTGAACCACGCGGCCCTCTCCGCCGACATCCTGTTTCATGAAGGCCTGATTGAACGGTTTCGGAAAGATAAGAGCGAGGATTCCCTGATCGAGAAGGCGGTGCGCCTCCACAACGTGTTCCACCTCCCCGTCCTGACAGACCGGGAGTTCACCTTCTGCGCGATCCTTCGGGATGCGGACAAGGCGGACATCCTCCGGGTCAACTGCGAGACCCCGCGGACGGAGATCTACGACCTGCCGGAGGAGGCCTTCACGGAGTCGGAGATCACGAAGGAGGTCTATGAGAGTCTCCTTGCCGGCACCAACGTGGACCGGCGCTTTTCGAAGACCGGCATCGACTTTGTCCTGGGGCACATCGCCTTCGTCTTCGGCATGGTGTACCCGGAGACGCTCCGGATCGCGAAGGAGCAGGGATATCTGGAGGAGCTCCTCTCGTTTAAGAGCCATAACCCGGACACCCAAAAGAAGATGGAAGAGATCCGCCGCGCCGTGCACGCCTACGTGGATCAGAGAATCCGGGAGAACAGCACCCTGCCGCAGGATAAGCCCGCGGAGTGAAGAAAATCAGGCCGCAAAAAAAGTGCCCCGTTGGGGCACTTTTTGCATTCCTGGTATAAAATGTCCTTTTCCTCAGGAGACCAGTCCCGGGGCGAAGAGGTTCTGGAAAGCGGCGGCCACATCCCCGCACAGAGAGAATCCCAGCATGGCGCCCGCCATGTTCAGGATCATGTCGTCCACGTCGAAGGTGCCAAGGCCCGTCAGAAGCTGGATGAACTCCACGGAAAACGTGATGCCGAACATCCGCAGGGCGAAATTTCCCGTGCGCTGGCAGCTCTTTGCAAGCAGCGGCAGGTAGAATCCCATCGGCAGAAAGATCAGGATGTTGCCGGAGAGGTTCCAGAGGGCCGTCTGCGCGTAGGCGTTGCCGGGAAAGAGGCAGGCCAGGTAGCAGGAGATGGTTCCGAAGGGGACAAGGTTCATCCCCGGGATGTCATCCGGATCCAGGCGTCCCACGATGTTCCAGAGGCAGATCGGGGTGTCCATCCGGGAGAAAAAAAGAAGGTACCCCACCACAGCCAGATATACGATAAAGGAAAGATAAAAGCACTGCTGTGCAGTGCGCAGTTTTTTATGACTCAGCATGACAGCCCCCTTTTCGGAGAAATCTCTATCAGTATACCCCACAATACGGCTGCCGGGAAACCGAAAAACTGGCCGGAATTTTGGCAGAACCGACAAATGTTGGTTTCTCCCCGGCAGAAAACGGAGAAATGGGGTATACTGCGAGAGAAAACAAAAGGGAGGGTTATATTTTATGAAAGCAGACAGATATCGGTTTGACGGCGAAAAGGAATGCCATCTCGGCAAGCTCCCAACCGGAGCGGGAGAGGATGGTGTCGAGAAAGAGGAGATCGTCCGGGCTTTTGAAAAGAATCAGGAAAAGCTCGACGAGCTCCAGAACGTGTTCTACGCGGACAAGCGGGAGGGCATCATTGTGGTCCTGCAGGCTCTGGACGCGGCGGGAAAGGACTCGCTGATCCGGAGGGTGGCCACCGGTCTCAATCCCCAGGGCGTGCACGTCGCCTGCTTCAAAAAGCCCTCGGAGGAGGAGCTCTCCCACGACTATCTCTGGCGGGTGGCGCGGGAGCTTCCTGCAAGGGGCGAGATCGCGATCTTCAACCGGTCCTACTATGAGGACATCATCACGGCAAAGGTCCACCACTTAAAGGATACCTATCACATGGCGGATCGGATCGTCTCGCAGAGCGAGGACGACTTCATCGATGGGCGCATCAAACAGGTGCGCCACTTCGAGTCCTACCTGTACGAGAACAGCTACCGGGTGGTGAAGGTCTTTCTGAATGTCTCGAAAGAGGAGCAGAAGAAGCGCTTTCTCGACAGGATCGACCGCAAGGAGAAGAACTGGAAGTTCAACGCCGATGATCTGACGGACCGCAAGCTCTTTGACACCTTCCGGAAGGTCTTCGAGGACACCATCGACCGCACCGCGACGAAGGAGAGCCCCTGGTACGCGATCCCGGCGGATGACAAGTGGTATACGAGATACCTCCTGTCTGAGATCCTCCTGGACACCATCAAAAAGACGAATCCCGCCTACCCGGATCTTCCCGGGGAGCAGAAAAAGCGCCTTGCCGCCTGCAGGGAGGAGCTTCTTGCCGAGAACGGCGGAAAGCGGCCGGAAAGCCAAAAATCCTGAGCAATTCCCATTCCGTCCGCCTTGCCAAGTGTATTATAATGTTCCATTGAACCTGCCGCTACGCGCAGCGTGAACCAAATCAGAATCCGGCCGAGACCCGGCCATGGAGGAAACATGAAGAGAGAACTTGCCAAGACCTACGATCCCAAGGGCATTGAGGATCGGATCTACAAGAAG
>JBJEYC010000078.1:0-15394 GCA_051886435.1 Lachnospiraceae bacterium | reverse complement strand
CCGTGTTGTCCTTCTCGATCGTAACACCATTTCTGAAATCACTGGCAGAGATCATATTTCAATTTCCTCCTGAATACACAAGTCACAATTACTGACTAATTCTATACTTGAAGATTCGGTTTCGCAAGATATTTTTGAATTACAGACATTTCTAACCGTAGTTGTACGTCTGTAATCAGTTTCCTTCCTTTTCCTTCCAGGCTTCCATCACGAAGTCCATGGCTTCGAGATACCCATTCAAGCCGTGGCCGTAGATCTGTTTGTCGCAGGCGGGGGCCGTCACCGAGGTCTTGCGGAAATCCTCGCGCTCCTGGATGTTGGAGATGTGAATCTCCACCTTGGTCACAAAGACGCTCTTTAAGGCATCGTAGATCGCGTAGCTGTAGTGGGTGAAGGCACCGGGGTTGATCACCACGCCAATGATGCTCTTGTCATAGTAGCTCGCCTGGAGCTTATCGATGATGGCACCCTCGTGGTTAGACTGGTAGACCTCCGTCTCCACACCCAGGGCGTTTCCCTTCTTGGTGATCATCTCCACCAGGTGGTTGTAGTTGTCCTCTCCGTAGATGGACTTCTCCCGGATGCCGAGGAAGTTTAAGTTGGGGCCGTTGACGACCAGAATCTTGTTCATCTCTTTGTTTCCTTTCTGCCTGCGCCGGCAAAACCGGTGCGGGCCAGGATGTTCTTTGCGATCTCCTCCGGGGTGCCGTGCCCCGCGTCCACTTCAAGGTCCGCCGCCGCGCGGTAGGCGTCCTTACGCCGTACAAGGAGGGTCCGCACCTTTTTCGTCCGGTCCGGTCCCTGCAGAAGGGGACGCGTCCTGTCCTTTCCAAGGCGGGCGATCACGGTCTCCGCCGTGATGTCAAGAAGCACCACCGTGCCGAGGTCTTTCAGGAGCGGGCGGTTCTCCTCCCGGATCACAACGCCACCGCCTGTCGAGTAGATGACGCCCTCCCGGCCGGAAGCGACAAGGCTTTTGAGCAGCGCGGTCTCCCGGTTTCGGAAGCCGTTCTCCCCCTCCTCCTGGAAAATTTCCGTGACCTTCTTTCCGGCTGCCCGGACGATCTCCTCGTCGCAGTCGACAAGGGGACAGCCCGTAAGCTTTGCCAGGGTCTTTCCCACGGTGGTCTTGCCGGAGCCCATAAAGCCCACAAGAACGAGGTTCTTCCGCTTTCCCGCGCGAAGGAACGAGAGCAGCTCTTCCCTTGCAAGATCCACTGCCCTTTGCGGTACATGGCTGCCCATCCAGAGCTCGTAGGCTGCGATCCCCTGGTAGAGGAGCATTCCGATGCCGCACCAGCCGGTGCCGCCGTGCTCTTTCACCTTCTTCAAAAAGAGCGTCTCCTCCGGGTTGTAGATGCAGTCGTAGGCAAGCTCGCACTTTTGAAAAAACAGTGGGCTTGCCACCGGAGTCTCTCCGGTGTTCGGGGCAAGGCCCGCCTTCGTGCACTGGATCGCGAGAAACTTCGGAAACGGGATCTTCGCAGACTGGGTAAGCGGCAGAGCCGTGATCTCCATCTTCGGAAACAGTGCCCGGATGTCATCCGCAAGGCGCTCCGCCTTCTCGACGGTGCGGTTTAGGATACATAGGCGCTTCACGCCCGCTTCGCCGCACATAAAGCCCGCGGCCCTTGCAGCACCGCCTGCGCCCACAATCACCACGTCGTGCTTCCAGATGACGACGCCCTCCGCCTCCAGGGCCCTTCGAAGGCCCTTGTAGTCGGTGTTGTATCCCCGGTAGCCGCCGTCCACCCGAACCAGGGTGTTCACGGCGCCGATCGCCTTCGCGACGGGGTCGATCTCTTTGAGATACGGGATCACCGCCTGCTTGTAGGGGACCGTCACGTTGAGGCCGAGGATGTTCAGGGCATAGGCGCCCCTTACCGCATCTTCCAGTGCCTCCTCACGCTCCACGTGAAAGGGCACGTAGACCACGTTGTCACCGGTTTCTGCCGCCACCGTGTTGTGAATCGCCGGGGAAAAGGTGTGTGCCACCGGGTTTCCCAGAAGGCCCAGAAGCCGGGTCTTCCCGTCAATTTCGGCCATGCTCTTCTCCTTTCTCCGGGGTCAGTCCACCGATCACCGGCTTTTCCAGAAGGCGTTTTGCCTTGATCCAGAACTCCTCGGACAGCGTCAGGGGCCTTGTGAGGACCGATGTGAGCCCTGCGTTGTTTGCGCCCCAAATGTCCGTGTAGATCTGATCCCCGATGGCAAGGGTTGTCTCCTTTGTCGTGTGCATCAAATCCAGCGCCTCCGGATACCTCCCCGGGAAGGGCTTCCAGGCGCCTGTGACGACGGGACTCTTCACCGCCTCTGCAAAGTCCCGGGCCCGCCGCCCGGTGTTGTTGGACATGATGACCGTCGCAAAGCCGATGTCCCGCAGGTCCGAAAAGAGCTTCCGGCACCTCTCATCTGCCGGCGCGTTGGGGGCCACCAGCGTGTTGTCGATATCAAAGATAATGCCCCGGTAGCCCGCAGCAAAAAGCGCCCGGTAGTCGATCCCGTAGGCGCTCTCCACGTACCGGTCCGGCCGCAGTCCTCTACCCATTTGGTTCTCTCCTCAGGTGCCGGCGTTCTTCTTCGAAGACTCGTTCTTCAGGACGTTTTCCAGCTCGTCCATGAAGGTCTCCACGTCCTTGAACTCCTTGTACACGGAGGCGAAGCGCACATAGGCCACAGGGTCCAGATCGTGGACCTTCTTCATCACCAGCTCGCCGATCTCGCGGCTGGTGATCTCCTTCTCCTCCCGGTCGAAGATCTCGGTCTCCACCTCGTCCACCGCCTTCTTGATCTGGTTGATGGAAACCGGGCGCTTGTGGCAGGCGCGCAGAATTCCCGACTCGATCTTGGAGCGGTCATACGGTTCCCGGCCGTTGTCCTTCTTGATGACGACGAGCGGAATCGTCTCCACCTTCTCGTAGGTGGTAAAGCGCCGCCCGCAGGCGTCGCAGATCCGGCGGCGCCGGATCGAATTGTTCTCCTCCACCGGTCTCGAATCAATCACCCGGTTGTCTTCCTTGTTGCAGTAAGGGCACCTCATTGCCGCATGCCTCCCTTTTTCCCCACTGGGGAAAGACGTTTCTTTTCTTGCCATCCTAGAATACCATAATCCGGCCGAAGGTGGGGAAAAAACAGCCCGCAGGGCATTAAAAAAGGCAGGGCGCCTTGATGTTTCAGCGCTCTGCCTTGCAGGTTCTGTTGAATTTTTGTCTGGATTACTGGATCACGATCTGGCTCCAGGAATCGGACGGGCAGTAGGTGACGTAGGTCTTGCCGCAGTTCACCTGGATCTCATTGCCGGCTGCGTCATAGTAGCGGGTCTTGTCGGTATAAGAGTTCTTGACCCAGGTCACAGGAACCATCAGGCCGTCGGTGATGTAGTAGGCGATGCCGGAACCCACGCAGTTCATGACGAGGTATCCGTTCTTATCCAGCTGGGACAGATCCACATCCTGGATGATGACGTTCTTGAAGGAGACCGTGGTGTTGGTCAGGCCATCCACGCAGGGTGCACCGAACTCCCAGTAGTCATAGGTGTTCGTGGTCCCGTTGTAGACCAGCTGGCTGTTGGTGTGCGCGTAGGGCAGTGTCACCTGCGCTACCGGAACAGCAGAGCCGTAGGACTGCAGGAGATTCACTTCCGTGCCGTAAGGCGCGAAGTTGAAGTGGTTGCCAACGCTCTCGGTGTAGCTCGAGGAGATGCCGGCGGAAGCCAGTCTCTTTGCAACCTGGCCGGAGGTCACATACTCGGTGAACTCTCTCGCCTTGCCGTTGTTGATACGGGAGAAGTTGCCGGACAGATGTGCGATGCCGGTGGAACTGAAGTATGCATTGTTGTGGTAAGGGCCGCCATCATGGACCAGCACGGCGTTGAACTCTGCAGCAGTCATGATGTTGGTGGGTCTCGTGGAGCGGATATTACCGATCCGGGACTCATTGCCCCAGTCCTTGTAGACTGCCATCAGTCTCGTGACCCGGTTGTTCAGCGTGGAATTGACGAACTCGTAGACGATGTCCGCATCGGCCAGTCCGTAGTGGGGATAGGCCCGCTTGTCGTTGTCGATCATGACAGCGATCGGACGCTGATTCTGAATCGACGTGGAGATCGGCTCTCCGGTCAGTTCAGAGGTATACGTGTCGGCAGCCTGTACCGGCATGCTGGAGAAGACGGCCGCAAGGGAAAGCCCCGCGGCTACAAGTACAGATGCAGCTTTTTTGAACATGTTTCACTCCTTTGGTTTATCCAAATCTCATCCCGCGCTGGGAACCCTACCCGCGCGCTACTGTATTCTACCCCCATTTGGGTCCCTTAGCCACAGAATTTTCTCTTCCGGGAGACAGACTTTTTCCACTTTTGCGAGATCATTTTTGTTCATTTCTGATTTCGGTATAAAAAGACTGAGCTTCTTCGTGGCGTGTTCCCCGGGACGGAACGTCAGAACAAAGTTTTTCCGCTCCTCCCGGATCTCTCCCTCCCGAACGGGGAGAGAAATGATCCCGCGTTTCTCCTTTGGAGGCTGAATCAGAAGGTCCTCTGCCCGGATACCCACAGCCGCAAGGTCCGGGGGCAGGACTTTTCCAGGGTGTTTTGGCAGGGATTTTTCCTCCTGCCCCTTCGCGTCCTGTTTTTCTTCGCTGTGATCCTCGCCTGCTTCGTCCCCGTTATTTTCCCCGGTCTCCCCCGCAAGAAGGACAAGACCCCAGTCGGGGACCCGCACATGGTGGGCATCCAGGAGAGTGACCTTTGCGATGTTCTCACAGCCAGACAGAATCGCGCCGGCAAGCGTCTCCGGGCGCTGAAAGAAGGCCTCCCGCCCCCGGACGCCCTCTCCCTTTCTCCTGTGCAGAACCAGGATCTCCTCTCCCATCGCGTAGACCTCATCCCGGTCCGCGCCGGCAAAGAGGGAAGGGACTCTGGCGCTTTGGAGCGCGGCCCTGACCTTTTGCATCACCGCCGCTTTCTCGTAGCCGTTCAGACCCCGGAAGGGATCATCAAGAAGCACGAGGGCAGGCTCTGCTGCCATCATTCTGGCAAACAGGGCAAGAACCTTCTGACTTCTCGAGAGGTGTTCCGGGAGCGCGCCGCCAAGTCCGTCCAGACCCACCTTCGTAAGGATGGAATCCGCCTGGGCCGCCAGGGCATGCTTTCCGGCAGGCGCCTTCTCCCGCTCGTTTCCCGCCTCCAGGGCAAGGGTGATGTTCTCCAAAACAGTGAGGCCAGAAAAGAGCGCTGCGTCCTCTGCCAGGTACCCGACACGGCGCAGGGCAGGCGGCAGGCAGACCCCCGCCATGGAATCAAAAAGGACTTTCCCGTTCAGACGGATCTCGCCCTCGTCCGGGACATCGAGTCCCGCAAGGCAGCGAAAGAGAAGGTCTCTCCCACTGTCGCTGTCCCCCAGGATACTCCCACTTTCCTTCGTAAAGGAGGCTGTGACATCAAGATCCGGTGCGCCCTCTTTTCCCCGCTTTCGGATGCGGATGACAAGTCCCCGCGCTGCATCAGGTACCATGGTGTCTCCTTCCCCGCCGGGTCAGGTACAGAACAAACTCCGCCGCAATGATGAGGGCAAGGCTCCCGCCAAGTGCCTCCCAGAAAAAGATGTCCCTGACGATGGCGCCAAGCTGTACAAGGACGGATGTTCCGCCGCACGCAAGCAGTACCGAGGCGGTGACAGATCCGCATAAAAGCTCCGCGAAGATCCGGATGATGGTGCGCACGAGCGCCCGGATGGTCTCCCCGCGGGACCTTGCCGCAAGGAGTTTTTTGCGGATCATCTTTTCAGAAAATCCCAGGGTCCTTGCGGTCTCAATCTCCCCCGGCGTCGTCCTTTGATAACCGCGCCGGATCCCCCGTTCCAGGACGGGATATCCCGCAAGGATCCCCGCCGCCAGGGGAAGAAGATACAGGATCACCTGCTCCTTATCTTTTCCCGCGCCAAAAGCCGCAAGAAGCGCCTTTCCCGCAAGAAGGAGAATCACATCCCATGCGGCCGGAAAAAAGATGACGGGGAGAATTCCACGAAAGTGATCCGCAAGGCGAAGGGTCCTTTTGGCGGCCTGCCTTTCGGCAGGCAAAAAGAGGAGGAGCGCAAGGACAAGGGAGGGCAGGAAAAAAAGAAGAAGACGCATCGGGCCTTCCCGCAGCATGGTTTCCGACATTTCCTTCCCTCCTTTCTCCGTTCTGGCACAGGAAAGTATTTTACACGATGGATGATAAAAAACAAAGAGCCGCGATTCTTGCAATGACCCCTCCCATGCCCTAAGATCAAATCAGATCTCAATCATAAACAACACCACACCTGACGGGAGGAGGACATCACATGGAATTCATGGAGCAGCGCATTCTGCAGGACGGCCAGGTACGCCCCGGAAACATCCTCAAGGTGGACAGTTTTCTCAACCACCAGCTCGACGTGGATCTTCTGGACCAGGTCGGAAAGGCCTTTTACGACCGGTTTCAGGACCGCGGCATCAACAAGATTCTGACGGTGGAGGCCTCCGGCATCGCCATCGCCTGTATGACCGCAAGGTATTTTCACGTGCCGGTGGTCTTTGCCAAGAAGGCAAGGTCCAAGAACATCGACGGGGACACCTACACCTCCCTGGTCCACTCCTTCACCTACGGGCGGGACTACACGGTCACGATGGCAAAGAAGTTCCTTGGCCCCGATGACACGGTACTTCTTGTGGACGACTTTCTCGCCGTGGGCAAAGCCATGCGGGGTCTCATCGACATCTGCTCCCAGGCGGGGGCAAAGGTTGCCGGCATCGGCATTGCCATCGAGAAGGGCTTCCAGGAGGGCGGAAAAGAACTCCGGGATCAAGGATACGAAGTCTTCTCCCTCGCCATTGTCGACCACATGGAGGACAGTGGGGAGATTGTCTTCCGCAAGGAATGACGCTTTCCCATCGTTCTCTTTCTTGTTTTCTGCTTCCTGGCGCGCTGCGGCTATCTGCCGCGGCGCGTTTTTTCATGCGGGCCGCCATCTGCTCCCCTTCCCGCAGATTTTGGCGATAAAAAATCCCTTCGGAGGAACTCCGAAGGGATTTGCAGAGCGGCTGACGGGAATCGAACCCGCCTCCCAACCTTGGGAAGGTCGTATTCTACCAATGAACTACAACCGCGTGTTTCAACGACGAGAAGTATACCATCTCTCCCGAACCCGGGCAACTCTTTTTTCCCGGTGCGATTCCCGCCGCTGTCTGATTTCTTTTCGTGCCGGTCAGATCTTCCCCTGCTCTTTCAGCAACCCGGTGATGGTCTCCACCATTTTTCCGATGGAACGGCCATCCTCGGTGATGGTCAGGTCCGCGTACTTCTCGTAAAGAGGCGTGCGCTCCCTGTAGAGGTCCTCCAGGGTCATGCCGTCCCGCAGGGCAACGCCGCGCGCCTTCATGTTTTGAAGTCTTCCCTGAAGGTCCGATAAGGATACCTGCAGGTAGAGAATCGTGCCGATTTCCTGATAGTGCGCCATCGCCTTTGGCCCGTAGATCACGGACCCGCCGGGGGCGATCACCGTGCGATGGCAGGAAACCCCCGCGTTGATCTTCTCCTCAAGCTGCAGAAAGCCGTCGATACCGTGCTCTTCCATCAGCGTCTCGAGGCGCTTTCCCGTGGTGTTCTGGATCAGAAGATCCGTGTCGAGAAAGTCATAGCCAAGGGCCTTTGCAAGGACCACCCCCAGGGTGGACTTGCCGGAGGCCGGCATGCCGATAAGGATCAGGTTGGATTTCTTCTCAGGTGTTTCCATTCTGTTCTCCAGGTTCAAACTCTGTGCTGTCATCCTGCTTCCTGAAATACTCCCTGCCCGCCTCCACGTCCTGGAGGATCCGCTTTTTCAGGGCATCAAAGTCCGCAAACTTCTGCTCCGAGCGCTCAAAGGTGAGAAGCTCCACCCGGATCGTCCTGCCGTAGAGGTCCCCGTCAAAGTCGTAGACGAACGTCTCCACCGAGACACGCTTGTTGGCCTCCCGGACGGTCGGCTTTTTCCCAACGTCCGTCATGCCGCGGTAGGTGTGCTTCGTCCCGTCCGGCTCCCAGACCGTCACGTCCGAGTAGTACACCCCAAAGGGCGGCAGGATCTTTTCTTTATCGGGATAGAGATTCAGGGTGGGGAAGCCGATGGTCCGGCCCTTGGCGTTGCCGTGGGCGACGGTGCCGTAGAAGAAATAAGGGCTTCCAAGGCACGCCGCGGCGTCCTCCATCCGTCCCGCCTCCACATAGCTTCTGATCAGCGTGGAAGAGATATCGTGGTCCCCATAGCGGTCCTTCCGGATGAGCCTTGTCTCAAAGCCGTACTCCCAGGAGAGCGCATGGAGCAGGGCAAAGTTGCCGGCACCCCGATCTCCAAAGGAGAGGTCCGGACCTGCCGCGATCACCTTTGCCTTCATCTTCTCTGCGAGGATCTCCCGGACAAAGTCCTCCGGGGGCATGGCGGCGCTCTCTTTGTCAAAGGGGTACTCGATCAGAACGTCGACACCAAGGTCCTCCAGAATCTTCCGCTTTTCCTGTTTTGTTGTGAGCTGTGGGACCGGCTCGCCGCGGAAGAAGGACTCCGGAGCGGGGTCAAAGGTAAAGACCGCGGCAAGAAGGCCGTTCTCCTTCTCCTTCAGGATCTCCTGCAAGAGGCTTTGGTGTCCCCGGTGCACGCCGTCAAACTTTCCAATCACGGCAGCACTTGGGCCTTCTAGCTGAAATTGTCTGGTGTTCGCAATGATCTGCACGGCGGTGCATGTCCTTCTTTCTCTTGTTGATCAGGAGAGCGGCCGGTGATCCCCCGCGACACGGTGGAACATCCGAACGCAGACCATGCGGTCCCGCTCCCCCGAAAAGGTATAGATCCCGTAGAAGTTTCCCGCATGGTCATAGACACGGATGGGGTCCCCCGCACGCTTCATGATCTTTTTGGGATCATCACTTTCCTTCTGCAGGATGTTCGAAAACGAGAGGGGATTTCCGTTGTTGAGATAGGGGAAGGCCTCCTCCTTCACTGTGACCTTCGGGGCGTCTACAAAAAATGCGTCAATCGGGGTCACATGGGCGAGGATCTCCTCTGGATTGTTGTCCTTCATCTCCTGGAGCTGCCCCAGCGTCAGGGCCTCCTCCAGCGTAAAGCGGCCGACCCTGGTCCGCAGAAGGTGCTCCATGGCGCCTCCCACTTTGAGGGTGTTTCCAAGGTCCTCGCAGAGCGTCCGGATGTAGGTTCCCTTGGAGCAGACAACACGAAGCGTCACCAGGGGGAGCGCAATCTTCTGGATCTCCAGCTCATAGATCGTGATATTTCTCGGCTTCCGCTCCACGACCTTTCCCGCCCGGGCAAGCTCATAGAGCCTTGTCCCGTTCTGGGAAATCGCGCTGTACATCGGCGGGATCTGGGAGATTGCTCCGACAAAGTGGGAAGCCGCGGTGCGGATCTCCTCCTCCGTAAGGGCAAGGACAGTTTTGGGATCACAGGTATTTGTCACGGTGCCTGTCATGTCCTGGGTATCTGTCGTGACCCCAAGGCGGAGAACCGCCACGTACTCCTTGTCCCGATCGCCGATCATGTCGGCGAGCTTTGTCGCGCTCCCAAGGCAGACGGGAAGCACTCCCTCTGCCGCAGGGTCCAAAGTCCCCGTGTGGCCGATCTTTTTCTGGTGCAGGATCCCGCGGAGCTTTGCCACCACATCGCTGGAGGTAAAGCCAGGCTCCTTGCGGACGGTGAGCATTCCGTCAATCATCGGCGCCCTCTTTCGCTTCCGAATCCGCGGCGTCCTTTGCCCGGAGCTGCTCTTCGATCAGGGCAGACATGTTGTTGATGATATCGTGGTAGGGAGCATTGACCGTGCAGCCCGCGGCACGCGCGTGACCGCCGCCGCCAAAGCGCTCCGCCACCTTTGCGACGTCCACATCGCCGTTGGAGCGAAGGGACACCTTGTAGGTCAAAGGCTCCATCTCGTACATGAAGATCGCGCAGGAGACGCCGGTGGTGCTGTTTAGCTGGCTCACGATCCCATCCATGTCCTTGCTGAGGGCACGGTAGAACTGCATGGTCTTGCGGTCGATCATCGAGACGATGCAGCGCCCGTCCATGAACAGGATGCTCTCAAGGAGCGCCCGTCCCAGGATCTGCTGCTGGATGTAGTTCTTCTCAAAGAACACCTGCCGCGCGATGTCCGAGTGGTCAAAGCCAAAGGCCATGAGCTTTCCCGCGATCTCCATGGTCAGCGGCGCCGTGTTGGAGTACTGGAAGAGCCCGGTGTCCGTCACGATTCCGATGTAGAGATCAACGGCGACATTTTTGTCGATGTACTTCTCCTCCATCGTCCTGTAGCAGAGCTCACAGGTGCTGGAAGCCTCGGGGACCACCCAGTTGACCTGGCCGCTCCCCGCAGCGTTGGACTGGTGGTGGTCGATGTTGATCCGCTTCTTTGCCTTATAGAAGTAGTCCATCGAGTCCCCCAGCCTTGTGGCCTCGCAGTCGAGGCAGATGAAGGCGTCATAGGAGGCGACGTCCGTTGCGTAGTCCCAGTGGACGAGACCCTGCCCCGTGAGGCACCTGCGCAGACTGTCCGAGATATCCCCGAGGAAGACGTCGATGCGGACCTTGTCCCCCAGGGCATTTTTCAGGTACTGGGCCATGCCAAGGCAGGACCCCGCGCAGTCCCCGTCGGGGCGCACGTGGCCGCTGATGCCGATGGTTTTGCAGTCTTTGACTTCTTCTAAGATGTTGATCAAGCGTTTCCCTCCTGTACTGCCAGGGCGGCTTACTGCTCGTCCAGCCCGTCGTCCTCTCCCAGATCATACCCGGAGAGATCGTCGATGTCGATTCCCTTTGCGCGCCGCTCCCGGTCTGCCTCTTCGTCGGCCGCCGTGACCTCGTCGATCTTGTGGCCCATGCTGACGCCGTAGGCGATGGAGTCGTCCAGGATGAAGTGGAGCTCCGGGGTGTTTCGAAGGTTCACCCGGTGGGCAAGCTCCGAGCGGATGAAGCCGTTCGCGGAGCGGATGCCCTCCATGGTGCGCTTCCCATCCTCGGCAGAGCCGAGGACCGAGATCCACACCTTGCAGTTTTTCAGATCCGGCGCGACCTCCACCTCAAGCACACTGGTCATCGGGGAGACCCTGGGGTCCTTGATCTCGCGCAGAATCTGCGCCAGTTCCCGCATGACCACGTCGTTGACCTTGCGGTTTTTCACACTGTTTTTTCTCATTTGTCTTCTTATTCCTATCGCAAAACACCCGAACGCAGTGCATCCGGGTGCCTTTTCGTATTATGCCTGCTGAGGAGCAGCTGCCTTGGCAGCCTTCTCCGCAGCCTTCTTTTCTGCTTCCTTGCGGGCAATGACCTGCTCTCTGGGAACCTCGACCATCTTGTAGCACTCGATCTGGTCGCCCTCCTGGATGGCGTCGAAATCCTGGAACACAAGACCGCAGTCGTAACCGGCCTTGACTTCCTTGACGTCGTCCTTGAAGCGCTTCAAGGATGCGAGCGCGCCCTCGAAGATCTGGTCCTTGCCTCTTGTGATGCGCACCTGGCAGTCCCGTTCGACCACACCGTCCAGGACCATAGAGCCCGCGATGTTGCCGATCTTGCCGGACTTGAAGATCTGACGGACCTCGGCATGGCCGATGACCTTCTCCTCGTAGACCGGTGCCAGCATGCCCTTGAGGGCGGCATCCACGTCGTCGATGCACTCGTAGATGACCTTGTACAGGTGGATGGAGACCCCGCCGTGCTCAGCGATCGACTTGGCCGTCGCATCCGGATGGACGTTGAAGCCGATGATCGCAGCGTTGGAGGCCTCGGCCAGGTTCACATCGCTCTCGGTGATGTTGCCGACCGCAGAGTGGATGATCTTGACCATGACCTCGTCGTTGGAGAGCTTGAGCAGGGACTGGCAGAGCGCCTCGACAGAGCCCTGCACGTCGGCCTTGACGATGAGCTCGAGCTCCTTCATCTTGCCCTCTCTCATCTGGTCGAACAGATCCTCCACGTTCATGGACATCCTGTTCTCCTCGACCAGCTCTTCCTTGTGCTGTGCCTTGTAGGTCTCGGCGTACTGCTTTGCCTCGTCGTTGGTTGCATGGGCAACCAGGACCTCACCGGCAGAGGGCACATCGGAAAGACCCAGCACCATGACCGGGAAGGAAGGTCCTGCCTGCTTCACGTTCTTGCCCTTGTCGTTGATGAGGGCTCTCACCTTGCCGGAGGCAGCGCCTGCGGAGATGAAGTCGCCCACATGGAGCGTGCCCTTCTGGACGAGGACGTTGGCGACAGGGCCTCTGCCCTTGTCGAGCTTTGCCTCGAGGACCACGCCTCTTGCAAGGCGGTCCGGGTTGGCCTTGAGCTCCATGACATCTGCCTGCAGGAGAATCGTCTCGAGCAGGTCGTCGATGCCCTGGCCGGTCTTTGCGGAAACTTCCACGAACTCGGTGGATCCACCCCAGTCAGTAGGGATCAGCTCATACTTGGAGAGCTGCTCCTTGACCCGGTCCGGATTCGCGCCGGGCTTGTCGATCTTGTTGATGGCGACGATGATCTCGACGCCGGCTGCCCTTGCGTGGTTGATGGCCTCCACGGTCTGGGGCATCACGCCGTCATCCGCAGCAACCACCAGCACGGCAATATCCGTTGCCTGGGCGCCGCGAAGACGCATGGCAGTGAAGGACTCGTGTCCGGGGGTATCGAGGAAGGTGATGGTTCTGCCCTTGACATCGACGGTATAAGCGCCGATCGCCTGGGTGATGCCGCCGGCCTCCTTGTCGGTGACTCTCGTGTGCCGGATGTAGTCCAAAAGGGAGGTCTTGCCGTGATCGACGTGGCCCATGACCACGATGATCGGCGGGCGGTCCTTGAGTGTGGACGGATCGTCCTCATCCTCAGCAAGGAGCTGCTGGATCTCGTCGACCTTCTCCTCCTTCTCGCAGAGGATGTCGTAATCCGCCGCGATGTCCTCTGCCTCCTCGTAGGTGATCTCCGTGTTGACGGTGGTCATCTTGCCGGAGAGGAAGAGCTTCTTGATGATCTCAGCGGGCTGCATATGCATGGCCTCGGCCAGGTCGCGGATCGTGAGCTTCTCGGGGATGCGGATGACCTTGATCTGCTCCTCGGGTGCCTTCTTCTCCTCGACAACGGGCTTGATGAAGCGGCCGCTCCGGTTGCGCTTCTCTCTCTGCTCGTCCTCGGCAAACGCGACATCCTTCTTGTTGCGCTTGTCCCGTGACTGGCTGCTGTAGCCTCTTCTTCTGTTCTCGGAGTTGAAGCTCTCTCCGCTTCCGCCGCCCTCACCGGAACGTCCCTGTCCGGGACGGGAACCTCTGCCGGAGCCCTGTGCCGGGCCTCTGCCTCTTCCCTGATAGCTGTTTCCGGAGCTCTGGCCGGGACGGGATCCTCCGTAGGATCTTCCCTGACCCGGGCGCG
Source organism: Lachnospiraceae bacterium (assembly GCA_051886435.1). Taxonomy (GTDB): domain Bacteria; phylum Bacillota; class Clostridia; order Lachnospirales; family Lachnospiraceae; genus CAG-791. Next base: position 1,991 of record JBJEYC010000078.1, on the reverse strand, counting down.
CGGTGCCGCTTCCCGTTCTGGTACCGGTCCTCGAAGAAGAGGAGGACGCAGAGCGGGTCGAAGTCTTGAAGTAGGACTTGGACAGGTCGTAGTGGGTCGGTCTCGGCTTTGCCTGAGATGCCTGCACGGCTGCCACCGTGCTGTCGATCTTTCTCTCGGGTGCCGGGCGCTCCGCCTTCTCCTCGCGGGCAGGTGCCGCAGGTCTTGCCTGGGGCTTTTCCGCTGCGGGTGCCGGCGCGGGTGCCTTCTCCCGGACCTCCGGGGCCTTCGGCGCTTCCTGTGCCTTTACCGGCTCTGCTGCAGGTGCTGCGGGTGCGGGTTTTGCCGCCTCATGCTTTTTGGCCTCCTCGGGTGCGTGGTAATCCACCTGCACCTGGGTCGGCTGGGTCTTGGGCTTGATCGGACGATACACGCCGCCCATGCCGGCAGGACGCGCAGTGGACTGCTGGCGCGGTGCGCCGCTTCTTGCCGGGCGTGCCGCCTGGCCCTGCGGAGCCTTTCTTGTCTGGCCGGAGCTGTAGCTTGCGCCTCTTGTGCTGCCGCTGCCGTTTGTCACGATGATGATCTTTTTCTTCTTCACCGGGCGGGCACCTGCCACCTGGGGCTTCTTGGCATCGGAAGAGGCCGCGCGTTTTCCGAACCGGTCGGCAACCAGCTTCTCCGCACTGTCATCGACGAGACCCTTGTCCGCTGCAATTCCCTTGGATTGAAGGAAAGTCTCGATCTCCTTCCGGTCTGCTGCGTATGCTTTTTCCAGTTCACTGATTTTCTTCGACATTCTGACCTCTTTCTCCCTGCTTTGAATTGATTTCCCTCACAAGGCTCCGTGCCAGTCCCTCATCGGTAACCGCCGCACAGGAGCGCAGTTCTTTTCCCATCGCATGGCCCAGGCTTTCCTTGTCCCCGTAGGTCACAAGTGGCACGCCCCGGGCACGGCACCCTTCTTCCAGCTCGTGCCGGGTATTGCCCTTTGCGTCCGAGGCGAGAAGGACCAGGTACACCTGACCCGCCTTCAGCGCCTGCGTGCAGAGAAAGGTTCCGCTTCTGACCTTCCCGGCCCGCTGACACAGGCCCAGAAGCTGCAGTACTTTATCCTGCATGGTCACCTCCCAAAGAGCCGCTGCTTCTTTGCTCTTTCGCCAGTTCCGCAGAGAGGCGTTCATACACCTCATCCGGGATCTGTGCCCCGAGGCTTCGTTCCAGTGCCCGCTTCTTCTTTGCCTTTTCCAGACATTCGGGATTGCGGCACAGGTAGGCGCCCCGGCCGTTGGCACGGCCGGTCGTATCGAGGACAATACTGCCCTCCGGCGTCTTGATCACGCGGATCAGTTCCCTTTTCTCCTTTTTCGCACCGCAGCCTGTGCAGCTGCGCATCGGAATCTTCTTTGCCAAACTTTTCCTTCCTCTTTTACTTCAAGGCAGTGAGTGTTGCTTTCGGATCAGGAGGCCGTGTTATGCCTCAGGGGTGTTCTCTCCTGCAGGAGCATCCTCAGCGGGTGCATCCTCTGAAGGAGCATCCTCCTTTGCGGGCGCATCCTCTGCGGGAGCACCCTCTTCCGGTGCCTCCTCCGCGGGTGCTTCCCCTTCGTATCCCTCTTCCATATCGGCAGGAATCGGCTCGCCATTCTCGTCGAGAAGGAGCTCGCCGTTCTCGTCCACAAGGTAGCCGTCGCTGTTGACGTACTCGACTTCCTCTTCGTCGCTGTCCATGTAGTCCTCGTAGCGGAAGCCCGGGGTGACCTTTGCCTGGTCCTCATCCTTGATATCGATCTTGTATCCGGTCAGGCGGGCTGCCAGTCTCGCGTTCTGGCCCTCACGGCCGATGGCAAGGGAGAGCTGGTAGTTGGGCACCACAACCTTGGCAGTCTTCTCCATGGGATCCGCGAAGACGGCGATGATTCTGGCCGGTGAGAGCGCGTTCTGAATGAAGTTGCCCGGGTTCTCATCCCAGCTGACGATATCGATCTTCTCGCCGCCGAGCTGGTCGACGA
>JBJEYC010000077.1:0-3100 GCA_051886435.1 Lachnospiraceae bacterium | reverse complement strand
GCAAAGCCGCCAAAGAGGAAGATGAGGCACAAAAGAATCGCCATCAGCAGAAACAGCATGCCCCACTCAAACATGCACCAGTAGTCCGAGTAGACCGTGGTGAACATTCCCCGGCCGTAGAAGAAGCGGACCAGGATCAGAATGCCCACGGTATAGATCAGCTTTTTGATTCCCCGGTGATTTGCCCCAAGGGGCAGACGAAACAGGATGACGCCCATGATGATACAGGGGATCAGGATGATAAACCAGTGCAGGGCCTCTCCATAGGCGGAGAGGATCGAGGAGACCATCCCGCCCGCGGTGTAGTCCCCGTTTGCGCTTCCGACCCCGAGGATCTGCGGGATCATCCCGAAATAGGCACTGGGGCCGTAGACCAGCATGGAGATCCCAACCGGAACCGCAAACCCGATGAGGTATCCAAGAAGGCACCAGAGGGTTCTTTGCAGCGCGCCGATGGCCTTTCTTCCGGTGATCGCGCACCAGAACCAGAGCGGCAGGATGAGCGCCGCCTCCGCAAGGTTTGCAAACCTTGCAGTGACGTTCGCCCCAAGGCAGATGCCCGCCAACACGTACCAGATCCGCTTTTCCGGGACACCGGAGATCCCGCGGAACAAAAACAGGCAGCCCAGAGTGAGAAGCAGGTAGGTCAGATAGTTGTAGAGAATGACCGAAGGGCACCAGCACAAAGAGATCGCAAGGAACTCCCCGATAAAGACCATCCAGCCCGCGATCATGCGCCGCAGCACCTCATAGGACAAAAGCGCCGTGACTCCGATGAGGAGGCTGCAGACAAGGTTCATCGCCAGCATCGAGCCGCCAAGCGGCGTGCCCGCAAGAAACGTCCCCAGGGCATTTGCCAGGAGCGTCGCAAACTTCCAGGTGCTGCCCACGCTCTCGGGATAGACGTAGTTCGTCAGGCTGTAGGTGGTGTCCATAACGCTGATCCCCTGGTTTGCGTTGACCAGAGGCCAGATCAAAAGCAGTACCGGGAACACAAACGTCTCCAGGGGCTTCTGCAGTGGTTTGCACTTTTTGAGAATCGCCGATCCTCTCATCATCCCATCACCTCGATCCTTCCTCGTCTCCTCTTTCGGCAAAAAGTCCATCCACCCGGCGGATCCATGCTGCGGGGCGGGTGTGGGAGAGGGCTTTCTCCACCGCCGCAAAGAGCGCGGTCCGAACCCAGTCGATCGCCGCGCAGACCGCGTACAGGATCACCACCGCGGCCACAAGCTCCAAAAGGTACCGGAGCGGATTTGTCTGGCTGACCTCCCCCAAAAAGCGCTGCAGAACACCTGCCCAGCGGTCCTTTACGTCCACGTGCTGGTGGATCAGGTAAACGCCAAAGGTCTCGGGGGCAAGCGCCATGACAAAACGGGACGGGCGGCCCTCCGGAAGCTTTGCCCGCCGGAATGCGGCAAAAAAGCCGACGGAGGCAAGATAGGTCAGGACAAAGTTGTAGTGAAAAGGCACCTGCATGTACCAGGCAAAGGACCCGGTGCGCTCATAGACAAGATGCAGGGCCGTGTACAGGACAAAGATGCCAAGGCAGGAGCCGAGGTACGCAAAGAGCGCCCGCTTTCCCCGCTCGAGCCGCCCCGCCCCATAGCGGCGCAGGTACGCTGCCGTCAGGTACAGGACAAGGAACCAGGAAAAATGATAGCCGAAGTTGTCGCTGACAAGCTCCACCGGGGAGATGCTAGGTAAAAAGCTCTCCACAAAGAGGAGTCCCACCAGCACCGCCTTCAACTGCCGCCTGGTGAGGTGATCCGCCGCGGCATTGAGAACCGGGGAGAGGAGCACCAGCCATACATAGCTTGTCGCGAACCAGTAGTGGTTCATCGAGACCGGAAGCACATAGGTGGCAGCACTCCAGATATCGGTGCCCGAAATGGGAACGCCAAAGACATGGAGCACCACCGGGATCAGCGCTGCGTAGAACAGAATCTCCAGCCAGAGCCGCAGAAGCCGCGAGAGCCGAAAGGGGATTTTCGAGAGAAAATAGCCGCTGATCAGCACATACACGTTGACTGCGATGATCGCAAAGGACTCCAGAAATCCTCCCATCAGCCTGGTCGGTGTCAGTGGGTTCGTGGCATCCGCCAGGGCCCCCAGCTGGTAGTTGGCGTGCAGGCACAACACCATCCCCATGGCGATGACCCGCATCCACTCATAGACCGGTATTCGGTTTCGTCTTCCCTGCTCGCTCATCCGCACTCCCCGCTGTTTCTCACCGCTCCCGGACAACGTTACGGTCCTGCACCCGATAGACCAGATCGCACTTCTCAATGGTCTCCAGCCGGTGCGCGATGATGATCAGCGTCTTTCTGCCGTGCAGGCGGTTGACGGATTCCATGATCGCTGCCTCTGTCTCGTTGTCCAAAGCAGAGGTTGCCTCGTCCAGAACCAGCACCTCCGGGTCCTCAAAGAGAGCTCTTGCGATGCCAATGCGCTGTCTCTGGCCGCCGGAAAAGCGGATGCCGTGCTGGCCGATCCGCGTATCCAGTCCCTCCGGAAGGCTGCGCACGTGCTCGTCAAGCTGGGCCTCCTTCAGCGCCCGCCAGACCTTCTCATCATCGATCTCCGCATCCGGCACGCCAAAGGCAACGTTCTTTCGGATCGTCGTGTCCAGCATGTAGATGGTCTGCGGGATGTAGCCAATGTTGCGGAGCCATCCCGGATAGTTGGTCCGCACGTCCACACCGTCGGCGAGGATCTTCCCCTCCTCCGGCTTTAACAGTCCCAGCATGATGTCGATGAGGGTCGTCTTGCCCCCGCCCGAGGAACCAACGATGCCAATGGACTTGCCCACCGGGAAGGTGACATTTGCATGGTCGAAGATCAGGACGTCCGTGTTCGGATACCGGTAGGTGATGTCCTGCATCGTGATCGTCTTTTTCACCGGGAGCTTCTTTGCCGTCCCGGAGGGGTCATAGTCCTCGAGCCGATAGGAGATCGAGCTGTCATGGATCTCCTGCTGCAGGTTGTCGGAGACGTTGTCGAGGAACGGCGTGAAGTAGGAGATGTTGGTCAGGTAGGTGTTGATCCGGTTGGCAGAGGGCAGAAGCCTTGCCGCCGCCATGCCGAAGACGCCGATCTG
>JBJEYC010000076.1:0-3144 GCA_051886435.1 Lachnospiraceae bacterium | reverse complement strand
GTGGACGCCGTCGTAGGAGATGTCCTCCGGCAGGTTTCCGTCCGCGTCGCAGACCGCGGAGTTCATGTCGATGTAAAAGATGTCCCGGCCGTTTGCCAGCGTCGAGAGCGCCTCGTTCCGGCCCACGATGTTGGTGTTGTTGTAGACCGCGTTGCTCTTTGCGTAGCTCCCTGTCACGTGCATGATGCCCTCCACGTAGATGATCGCGTCGGGCTGGAGCTTGCGAATGACCTGGATGAACTCCTTGTAGTGCTCGAAGTAGTCCTTCGTGGGCATGCCCAGCTCATTGACGCCGACGGAGAAGTACACCTTGCGATACTGCTTCTCCTGCAGGGCCTCCATTGCGGTCTTGGAGCCGGTGGTGCCATCCACCCCATAGAAGTCCAGGGCGGTGTCATAGATGCCGTAGATCGTCACCGAGTCCTTGGCGTCAAAAGTCGTGATGCCGTTGCGCATGCTGCTGTAGACGTAGAGGCCTTCCGTGCGGGAGTCGCCGATGAAGATGGCATCCTTGAAGTAGCTGTCATCCACCTGCTGCAGCGGGTAGTAGGTCCCGTTGGTGGCAAAGATGCTGGAGGGATCCGTGTCCCGCTCCCAGACCGTGTCCTTGGGCGCGACGTAGTTGGGATCGCTGTTGCCATAGTCCACTGCCTGCACCACCTCGTTGGTGGAAGAGGCAGGCAGGTTCAGATCCACCGCAGGCGCCTCTGTGGAGGCTTCCTGCGCGGCTTCCTCAGTGGAAGCCTCCGCAGCAGTTTCCTCCGCCGCTGCCTCTGTGGAGGTATTGTCCGCAAGAAGCGCCTGGGCCTCCTGCTCTGCCTTGCTCTCGGAAGCACCCCAGGGATAGACCTTGTCGTGAATGCCAAGGAATACCTGGATAAAGAAGGGCTTTTCCCACCCGTTCTGCGCATATCTGTCGTAGTAGCCGTTCCTCCTGCCGACGACAGCCGCCGCCGTAAAGAGGATTCCGGTGAGGATCAGCACCGCGAAAAGCGGTGCGCGCCTGAAAAAGTGCATTTTTCCTGCCCTCCCGCTCAGAAGTTGAAGTACATGAACGTGTTGCCGCTGGAGTTGGCCATGAAGTAGACGCTGACCCAGAAGACGGCGGCAAGAAGCAGCACCACGAGGACGTTTCTGCGGTGCTTCACCAATACCTCATAGACCTTCGGGATGCAGAGAACCCCGCCGGCAAGAAAATACGGCCAAAACATGCCCCAGTACCGCTGAAAGTCCGAGGGGTCCAGTGCCGTGCCGATCCCGAAGAACGGGAAGAGCCGGCCAAAATAGGTGCCAAGTTCCTTAAGGTCTGGAATCGCAAAGACCACCCAGGTCAGGGGAATCAGGACCAGGACGTTGAACCTGCCAAGAACCGGCAGGATCTTCTTAAAGACAAACTTCTCCAGGACGATGATGACGCCAAGCACCATGCCCCAGATCACAAAGTTGATCGTGCCGCCGTGCCACAGACCTGTGACCAGCCAGACAATCAGAAGGTTTGCCACCGTCTTTGCGTTTCCCCTGCGGGAGCCGCCAAGGGGAAAGTAGATGTAGTCACGAAACCAGCTGCCCAGCGTCGCGTGCCATCTGCGGTAGAAGTCGCTGATGCTGCCCGCCGCATAGGGATGGATGAAGTTCTCCACAAAGGGAAAGCCCATCATCACAAGGACGCCGGAGGCAATCAGGCTGTACCCCCAGAAGTCGAAGTACAGCTGCAGGGAGTAGCCGTAGGCCCCGAGCCAGGCAAGGGGCGTGGAGATGCTCTCATAGCCGATCTTGTGGATCTCGTTCCAGAGGATGCCCAGCCGGTCCGCAAGAAGGATCTTCATGCCAAGGCCCATCACCACGTAGACAAGGCCCTCCTCGAACTGATCGAGGCTTGTGCGGTGCTCCCCCGCATCAAAGCCGACACCATAGCGCATGATGGGGCCCTGGGTCACCTGGGGGAAGAGCATGAAGTAGGCCGCCGTGCGGATCAGGGTCGGCCGGGTCTTGATTTTTCCCCGGTACAGATCCGCCTGATAGGAGATCATCTTGAAAATATAGAAGGAAAGACCGATGGGAAGCAGCTCACTGTCCACGGTCAGGGCCAGCACCTTGCAGAGGGTCAGAACCGCCGCGTCGATCACGATCATCGTGGCCGCCACCGCGCCCCGGGAGCGGGTTTTCCCCTGATCCAGGTACAGAATCTCCCCCGTCAGGTAGTTGACCAGTGTCAGCCCCAGAAGGAGCAGCACAAAAACCGGTTCCCCCACAGCGTAGAACACCAGGCTCTCGAGAAAGAGGGTGGTGTCCCGGTACTTTGCCGGCGTCACAAGGTACGCGAGCAAACAGACCGGAAGGAACCGGAAGATAAATTCAATACTGGAAAGAATAACGATATTGTTCATGGTGTCGGAAGGGTCACTGGGCGGCTGCCGCGTCCGCAGCAGCTGCCTGGGCAGCCGCAGCAGCGGCGGCCTGTGCCGCGGCATCCGCTGCCGCCTGATCCGCGGCGGTCTGGTCGGCTGCAGTCTGGTCTGCGGCGGTGGGATCCTGCACCGTGACCGTGTTGGTGTTGGTGTCCGCTGCCGCAGTGCCCGCATTGGAATCGGAAGCAGCGGTACCGGCTGTGGTCGTCGTGGAGGCGGCGGTGCTGGCCGCGGTCGTGCTGGAAGCTGTGGTGCTGGCCGCGGTTGTCGTGGATGCTGCCGTTGTGCTTGCTGCAGTGCTGGACGCGGTGCCGGACGCGGCAGTGGTACTCGTGCCGGTGCCTGCCGAAGTGCCTGTGCTGCTGCTTCCTGCTGCAGCTGCGTCAGAGGTCGTCAGGTTGGCATTGGTTGCGATATCGAGAAGCCTTGACTCACAGTCAGAGGCATACTCAGAGTCCGGATAGCTGGTGGTCACGGTCTCAAGGCAGGTCCTTGCCTTGGTCAGGTAGTCGGCGTAGACGCCCTCCTTCTCCTCGTCGGAGGCCGCGGTATAGACGCGGTAGTAGGAATCTCCCAGGTACCAGAGCCGCTCCACATAGGTCATGGACAGGTTGTCGGGATCCTCAAAGCGGTTTGCGATCTCCAGATCCGTCACCACGGTACTGTAGTCCGGACTGTCCTTCTCGTACTCGTTGATGCCGTCCCAGGCAAAGCGCTCGAGCATCGGGGACTGGAG
>JBJEYC010000075.1:0-3145 GCA_051886435.1 Lachnospiraceae bacterium | reverse complement strand
TCCCCTTTCCGATGAAAAAACCGGCCGCACGCTGCGGCCGGTGCCTCTTTTGTTGTTTACGGTTTGGTCTCCTTTGGAGAGTCCTCTCCTGCTGTTCCATGCCGCAGCTCGTACTGCCGGATCTGGTAGGAGAGCTGCATCAGGGAGTCGGAAAGGTGCACGTTTTCCACCTGGATGTCCTCCCGCACCTCCAGCTCACAGTGGGCGAAGTTCCAGATTGCCTTGATGGGGCAGCGGTTTAACACCTCCACCACCTTGACCGCCTCCTGCTTGGGGATCGTGATGACCACGATGTCGATGTTGTTGTTCTTGATGTAGTCCGGCATGTCCGCCATCGGATAGACCGGGATGCCGCTGATCTTTGTGTTGTAGAGGGCCTCGTTGATGTCAAAAGCGGCCTTGAAGAGGTATCCCCTTCGCCGAAAGTTCATATAACCGATCAGGGCACTCCCCAGGTGCCCGGCGCCGATCAGGATCATGTTGTGGGGATGATCCAGCCCCAGAATCTTGCCGATCTCCTCGTAGAGGTATGCCGTGTTGTAGCCGTATCCCTGCTGTCCGAACCCGCCGAAGTGATTGAAGTCCTGGCGGATCTGACTGGCCGTCACGTGCATGATGCGGGAGAGCTCCTGGGACGAGATCCGCTCCACGCCCTCATCCCGAAGATCCCCCAGATATCGATAATATCTTGGCAGCCTGGCGACGACTGCCTGGGAAATTTCCTTGTTGTTCACCGTACCCTCTTCTTCCTTTTCCAGCCCTTCGGCTGTCAAAATTCAATCAGTTTTCACGGATCCACAAATAAAATCCTGTGAAAGATGACAAGTCTATTATACGGGGTGCCGCTGCACTTTGTCAAAGATTTCACAAACGAGGTCGGATTTGACTTTCCACCGCTGCCCGCCTAAACTGAAACACTGGCTGTATGCGGCCAATTGCGTTGACAGTACACTGGATGAAAGGGCTTGCAATGATCTTATCGGTACATCACATCTCAAAGGCGTTTTCGGAGAAGCAGGTGCTTTCGGATGTCACCTTCCATCTCGAAAAGGGGGACCGGGCGGCCATCGTCGGCATCAACGGCGCGGGCAAGTCCACCCTGCTCAAGATCATCATCGGGGAGGAACACCCGGACGAGGGAACCGTGGCAATCGCCCGGGAGGCGACCTTCGGGTACCTCGCCCAGACCCAGGACCTTTCCACCGACCACACGATCTATGAGGAGCTCCTCACCGTGAAAAAGGATGTGGTGGAAATGGAGCAGGCGCTTGCCCGGGATGAGAAGCTCATGGAGCAGCTCTCCGGAAAGGAGCTGGAGGACCTTGTCACCGAGTACAACGATCTTCTGCGCCGCTACCAGGAGGAGAACGGCTACGCCTACAAGGGAGAGATCACCGGCGTCCTTCGCGGCCTTGGCTTTGCCGAGGAGGAGTTTACGCAGAGAATCTCCACCCTCTCCGGCGGCCAGAAGACCCGGGTTGCCCTGGCAAAGCTCCTTCTCGAAAAGCCCGACATCCTGATGCTCGATGAGCCCACAAACCACCTGGACATCGGGTCGATCCGCTGGCTCGAGAGCTATCTTGCCTCCTACAAGGGGACGATCCTCGTGGTCTCCCACGACCGGTACTTCCTCGACAAGACCGTCACAAAGATCATCGAGATTGAGAACGGAAAGGCGACGGAGTTCCCCGGCAATTATTCCTGGTATGCAGAGCGAAAGAAGGCCCTGCGGGAGGAACAGCGCCACCAGTACTTAAACAACCAGGCCCAGATCCGCCACCAGGAAGAGGTCATCGCCAAGTTAAAGCAGTTCAACCGGGAGAAGTCCATCAAGCGCGCAGAGTCCCGGGAAAAGATGCTGAACAAGATGGAGCGGGTCGAGAAGCCCATCGAGATCAAGGACGACATGAACCTGACATTCCGCCCCTGCATCCGCTCCGGGCGGGACGTGATGGAGGTACGGCACCTCTCCAAGTCCTTTGACGACAAGCTCCTGTTCCAGGACATCTCCTATGACATCCACCGGGGCGAGCACGTGGCGATCATCGGCAACAACGGCACCGGCAAGTCCACCATGCTCAAGATGATCATGGGCCAGCAGACCCCTGACGCAGGCACGATCCGCTTCGGCACAAACGTGCACATCGGCTATTACGATCAGGAGCACCATGTGCTGCACGATGACAACACGCTCTTTGAGGAGATCTCCGGCGACCATCCGGACATGACCAACACCGAGATCCGCTCGCTCCTTGCCTCCTTCCTCTTTACGGGGGAGGACGTGTTCAAGGTCATCCGGGACCTCTCCGGCGGCGAGAAGGGCCGGGTCTCCCTTGCCAAGCTCATGCTCTCCGAGGCAAATTTCCTGATCCTCGATGAGCCCACGAACCACCTGGATATGGTCTCAAAGGAAGTCCTCGAGAACGCCCTTAACAACTATGAGGGGACGGTGCTCTACGTATCCCACGACCGGTACTTCATCAACCACACGGCTTCCCGGATCCTGTCCCTGACAAAGAAAGTTCTTCTCGACTATCCGGGCCACGGCGGAGACGCGGTGCCGGACAAGTACATCGGAAACTACGACTTCTACCTGGAAAAATCCGCGCAGGTGGAGCAGACGCTCCTCGAGCAGGAAAAACAGAGGATCAACGAGGAGACGGGCGGTGCCTACCGGGAAGAGACCTTCACCCCGAAGGAGGAGGCAAAGGCCGCTCCCTCCGTGGGGGCAGACTCCTGGCAGAAGCAGAAGGAGGAGCAGAAGGAGCAGAAAAAGATCGCCAACGCCATCAAGAAGACGGAGGAGCGGATCGGCGTTCTGGAGAAGGACAACGCCGACATCGAGGCGCAGATGGCGGATCCCGCCATCGGAACCGATCTGCCAAAGCTCGAGGAGCTCCAGAAGAAAAAGGATGCCAACGATGCGGAACTCGCCGATCTCTACGAGAAGTGGGAGGAACTGCAGAGCTGATGAAAGCCGGTGCGTGCGCGCACCGGCTTTTTACGGCCCAACGTTTTTTGGGGGCCTGTTGCGAGAATTCCTTCTTTTCGTTGCATCAAAAAGCCGGGCATGGCGTTTGCCATGGCCCGGTCTTTCTGTCTCAAAGCATTTTCGATTACGCGGTGTATTCCTGATCGAGGGTAT
>JBJEYC010000074.1:0-3157 GCA_051886435.1 Lachnospiraceae bacterium | reverse complement strand
TCCTCCGGGGCGGGCGACCCCTGCTTTCTCTGGAGGCGCCCGGTGTAGAGGCCGGTGGACGGTATCACATCCGCGGGCTCATCGGCAAGGCCCCGGAAGAACATTCCTGCCAGGTTTTTGGTGCGCAGGGCCCGCTCCGCCTCTTCCCGGCGAAACAAAAGGGAGGAAAAGAGGACAGCGCTCCGGTTCTTTTCCCAGGTTTCCGACAGCCCCGCCGTCTCCACCATCCGGGCAAAGAGATCCGCCTCCCGGTTCTCCCTGCGCTCCTTCTCCGAAGGCAGCGGGGGAAGAAGTGAAAAGCGCCCCGCATCCATCGCAAGCACCGGACCGTTAAAGTGCGCCCGGATTCTCTCCAGCACGCTGTCAAACGTGGGTGCTTCCTCCAATCCGGTATCCCGCAGCGGAAGGTCCTGATACCCGGTCGAGCAGAAGAAGTCATCCCCCGCAAGAGGACCGCCCCGGCCCGCCTCCGGATTTGTCGATGCCGCGTAGAGAATCTGGGAATTCTCCCTCCGGGCACTTTCCAGGAGGTCCCGTACACCTTTGACTGCCGTCTCCTGGAGCAGGAGCCCGGTCCCAAGACTGACAAAGAACAGGCTCGGATGAACGCCGGCAATGCGGAGAAGAGCAGACAGCTGTGCCTTTGCAGTCTCCTGGTCAAAGCGTCCCTCCGCCCCAGGGAGCTCCGCCAGAATGGCAAGTCCCGCCCGGTCTGCGGCAAAAAGTGCCTCTTCTTCCGGGACATGCCCCGCAAAGCGAAGGAGGTTGATGCCGCAGCGGCCAAGGTGCGCAAAGATGTCGTCCCAGCTCTTCCCGGAGGATGCCGGGGAGAGTCCTGCGTTTGTCTCTCCGTACAAAAAGACGCGTCTTCCGTTGACCTGAAGGTGGCCGGTCCCGTCAGAGGAGAGCTCCCGGATTCCGAAGGAGGAAGAACAGGGCTCGAGATGCTCGCCCTCCAGGGTCAGCGTGTGGAGCCGACCCTGTCCTAAGTCCCAGCGATCTGTCCCGGGAACCAGGTTCTCCCAGGGCAGGAAGAACTGCAGCCGGTGATCCCCCGCCTCGCAGGCGATCCCCGCGGTCAGGGGCTTTTGAAAGATCTCCGAGCAGATCCGAATCTGTCCCCGGTAGATCTCCCCCGCGTGGACCAGAAAGCGGACTGTGAGTCCCTCCTTCCCCCCAATCACGGCAGGATCGTCAAGAAAGGTCTTCCTGGTAAAGAAAAGATACGGCATCTCCGCCCCCTCGGGAATCCCGGTCAGCGTCAGCACCGCCCTGGTTCCTGCCTCCAGGAGAGCACCTGTCAGCTCATAGACCGCCGGCGAAAAGGGCGTGCCCGCCGCAAAGACCGGCAGCGCGTCCTTTCCCAGTACAGCCTGCTGCCCCGCCTGCCAGGGGGTCTGCAGGAACACCCGTCCTTCTCTCCAGCCTTCCGGGAACGTCTTCAGTTCCAGGATCCTGCTTCCTTCCCCCTCCAGTTTGATCTTCTTCATGGTGCCCTCCAAATCGAAAGGGCGCCGCCCGCAGGAAGGGATTCCCGCCAGACAGCGCCCTGACTTCGCATATTTGCTGCTTCTTCAGAAGAGTCCGGTGATCTCCCCGTCCTCTCCCACGTCGATGCGCTCCGCCGCGGGAACCCGGGGAAGGCCCGGCATCTGGATGATGTCACCGGTCAGCGCCACCACAAAGCCGGCGCCGGCAGATACATACACATCCCGCACCGTGATCGTAAATCCGGTGGGACGCCCCAGCTTGTGCTGGTCATCCGTCAGGGAATACTGGGTCTTTGCAATGCAGACCGGCAGGTTCCCGAAGCCCTGCTCTTCCAGTGTCTTCACGGCCTTCTTCGCCGCGGTTGTGAGCTCGATTCCGTCCGCGCCATAGATCTTCGTCGCGATCGTCCGAATCTTCTCGGTGATCGGCTGATCCAGCTCGTACAGCGGGTGATAGGCAGAGGGAGTGGTCTCCATCATGGCAAGGACCTTGTTTGCCAGATCCTCTCCGCCGCGGCCGCCGTCAGCCCAGACCGTGGCCTTCGAGAAGGCGCAGCCGCGCTCTTTGCAGAAATTCTCGACAAAGGCGTTCTCCGCCTCGGTATCCGAGACAAAGGAGTTCAGCGCCACAACAATCGGGACACCGAACTGCTGCAGGTTTTCGATGTGCTTTTCCAGGTTTCCGATGCCCTTCTTCAGCGCCTCCAGGTTCTCCTTGTGCAGATCTGCCTTGGGAACACCGCCGTTGTACTTGAGTGCCTGGATCGTGGCAACCAGAACCGCGCAATCCGGTGCAAGGCCCGCCATCCGACACTTGATGTCCATGAATTTCTCAGCGCCGAGGTCCGCGCCGAAGCCGGCCTCGGTGACCACGTAGTCGCCAATCTTCAGAGCCGCTCTTGTGGCGCGCACGGAGTTGCAGCCGTGGGCGATGTTGGCAAAGGGACCGCCATGGATAAGTGCCGGCGTGCCGCCTAAGGTCTGCATGATATTCGGCTGCATCGCGTCCTTTAAAAGGGCCATCATGGCGCCCACCACGTTGAGCTGCCCCGCGGTGACGGGCTCGCCCTGGTAATTGTAGGCGACAACGATCCGGGACAGGCGCGCGCGCAGATCTTCCATATCCGATGCAAGGCAGAAGATTGCCATGATCTCAGAAGCCGCCGTAATGACGAAGTGATCCTCCCGGACCGGCCCGTTGGCATGGCCGCCAAGACCCACGGTGATGTTGCGAAGGGCCCTGTCATTCATGTCCATGCAGCGCTTCCAGACGATTCTCGTGGGATCAATGCCGAGCTTGTTTCCGAAGTGCAGATGATTGTCGATCGCTGCGGCCAGGAGGTTATTGGCAGAGGTGATGGCATGGAAGTCGCCGGTAAAGTGGAGGTTTAAGTCCTCCATCGGGACAACCTGGGAGTAGCCGCCGCCGGCAGCACCGCCCTTGACACCAAAGCAGGGTCCCAGAGAGGGCTCCCGAAGCGCCAGCACTGCCTTCTTCCCCAGCAGAGTCAGCGCGTCCGCAAGGCCGATGGAGATCGTGGTCTTGCCCTCTCCCGCTGCAGTGGGATTGATGGCAGTGACCAGGATCAGCTTCCCGTCCGGCCTGTCCTTGAGCGACTTCAGATAGCTCTCTCCGATCTTTGCCTTGTACTTTCCGTAGTACTCCA
>JBJEYC010000073.1:0-15710 GCA_051886435.1 Lachnospiraceae bacterium | reverse complement strand
GGCGCACGAAGGTCACGATGCTCGCCCAGTCCGCGGGCGCCCTCACCAACATCGTTCTGGATCCGGTCCTGATCTACGGGTGGATCGGCTTTCCCGAGATGGGCGTGCGGGGCGCTGCCCTTGCGACCGTTATCGGCCAGTTTGTTTCCCTCATCTGGATTGGGACCTTCTACGTCGGGAAACATCGGATCCTTTCCATTCAAAAGGCCGACCTTGTGCCGCAGAAAAGACTTCTCTCAGATTTGTTTCGGATCGCGGTGCCAGCCATCGCGATGCAGATCCTGGTGCCGGTGATGTCCTACGGCATGAACCGGATTCTTGGCGGCATCAAAGAGGCTGCGGTGACCGCCTACGGCATCTACTACAAGCTCCAGAACTTCATCTTCATGCCAGCCTACGGCCTGAACAACGCCTCGATCCCGATCCTCTCCTTTAACTACGGGGCGGGGCACAAAGAGCGGATCGCCCGGGCGATCCGCTGGGCTCTCCTCTACGTGACGGCGATCATGCTGGCGGGAATGCTCCTTTTGTCCCTTCGGACCGACGCCATCGTGTCCCTGTTTGCGGTGTCGGCTTCAACGCTGGATCTTTGCCGGATGGCTCTGCGGATCATCGTCTGGGGGTTCCCGGCAGCAGGTGTCAACCTGATCCTGCAGGGAGTCTGCCAGGCACTTGGAAACGGAAAGAACTCCCTTGTCATCTCGCTTGTCAGGCTGATTCTTGTCCCGCTTCCTGCGGCAGCAGCCCTATCCATGCTCCCCTCGGCAGCTTCCCTTGTCTGGCTCTCCATTCCCTTCGGTGAGTGGACGGCCTGCGTGGTGGCAATCGCCCTGACGGTAAGGCTCTACAAAAAGACTGTCACAAAAATGGTCGAAAAAAAGTGAATCGGGAAACCGTCTGTGCGCCTTTCGGGGCGCATTTTTTTGTGCCCGGAACAGGAAAACTGCAAAGATGTCAAGTACGGAAAATGCCCCCGATGTTATTTTTTTCGCGGTACGAAAGACGTTCCCTGTCCGGTACCATAAAAGCAGGCGAAAGGAGTGGGGAACAGGATGGAACAACTTCGCATCGGGGTATATGAGGACAATGCCAGGGAGCGCCTTGGCCTTGTGGAGATGATCACAAAGAGCGGGAGTCCGGTCACCCTCGTTTCGGGGGAGAGCGGAGAAGAGCTCCTTGCCGCATTTCGGCCTGGAAGGTTTGACCTTTTGTTTCTCGACATCTACATGACCGGTATGACGGGAATGGAGGCCCTCGAGCAGATCCGGCAGACGGATCCGAACGTGGACGTCTGCATCGTGACCTCCAGCCGGGAATTTGCCCTGGAGAGCTATCGGATGCGGGCTGTCCGCTACCTGGAAAAGCCTGCGGTAAAGGAGGACGTGGAGGAACTTTTGCGGGAGGAACTGCGAAAGAAGGAGTCTCTTCCGCACCTCATGCTTCGGCAGAAGGGGGAGCTGGTTCGGATTCCCTACGATCAGATCGCGATGGTGGAACAGCACGGCCGGAACGTGCGCGTCGTCCTTGCGGGCGGCGGGGTCATCTCGGGCCCCGGGAACCTGACAAAGATCGAGGAGACGCTGGCCTTTCCCGGATTTTGCCGCTGCCACAAGAGCTACCTCGTCAATCTCCTCTACGTCACGGGAATCGACCGGGAGCTGATGGCCTTTGCCCTGCAGGGCGGAGAGCTGGCCTACATCGCAAGACGCAGGTTCTGGGCGGCCAAGCGGGCCTATGAGGAGGCTCTCTTTGGCATCGCTGCGGGATCGAACGGCACCGCGTCCTGAGGGCGCAGAACAAAGAGGAGGAAGCTGATGGTCTGGATCCTTGCAGCAGTGATCGCTCTGGTGCTCCTGGCACTGGCATTTATCTACAACAGCCTGGTGCGGCGCAGAAACCAGGTGGAGGAGGCGTTCTCCACGATGGACGTCTGCCTGAACAAGCGCTACGACCTGATCCCAAACCTGGTGGATACGGTGAAGAGGTACGCATCCCATGAGCGGACCACTCTGGAGAAGATCGTGCGCGAGCGGAATCTCGCCCTGACATCAAAGGATCCAACCGAGGTGATCCGGAGCAACGCCGCCCTCGGGCAGAGCCTCTCACACCTCATTGCCATGGCGGAGAATTACCCAGACCTCCAGGCAAGCAAAAACTTTGTGTGTCTCCAGGAGGAACTGGAGAAGGTGGAAGAGGACATTGCGAACGCACGGCACTACTACAACGGGTGCGTGCGTCTCTACAACGACGCAGTGCTGACCTTCCCGTCCAATCTCGCGGCAAAGCTGTTCGGCTTCCGGAAGGCGGCCCTCTACGAGGTGCCGGAGCGCGAAGCGCGAAAGCCCGTGCGGGTGGCAATTTAAGATGAGGAGGGGAGTATGGTGCAACACAGAAAAGGTGCAGCCACCCCGCTTTTTGCTGCCTGCCCTCTTTCTGCTTTCTATCCCAGCGCGGGCTAAGGGACAGACAAAAACCTGATTCCGCCATTGGGGGCGGAGCGCATGGTGCGCGGAACAAACAGATGGGGCAGGATCCAAACGGGTCCTGTCCCTTTTTCGGCAAAGGAACATGAAAACGGGCGGTTGTCAAGTACCGATTTGTATCCGGGCAGGGCATTTTCGCGCATCCTGGCGGCAGCCTGTTCTGACAAAATCATATTGTAAACGTTCTGAAATGACGTGATGGAGGGAGCAAGTGATGAAATTATTGGGAAAAGGAATCAAATTACTTTTTGAAAACTGGATCATTCAGCTGCGGATGGCTCTGTACGTCTTTTTTGTGCTGATGGCGGTGATCGGCGCGGTGATGACCTTCACCGGCGCCCCGGAGGCGGGCATCCTTTTGATTGTCCTGAACGTGCTCTTTGTGTTCCTGTGTTACCGGCATGACAAAAAGGTCCTGGCAGAGCAGGCACAGGAATATGAACAGGAAATCCTAAAAAACAGGGGCGGAAAAGAATGAGAGGGAAAGCATCAGGACTTCTTTTGCTTCTTGCGCTGACGGTCTTCTTATCCGGCTGCGGTGATGAAGAGATGCCAGAGGAGTCGCAGAGCGTCCCGGAAGCAGAGGAGTCGCAGAGCGTCCTGGAAGCAGAGGAGACACAGAGCGTCCCGGAAAAGGAGGGCGCCTCCTCCTGGACGGTACTCGTCTACCTCTGCGGTTCGGACCTGGAGTCCGACTACGGGATGGCCACCGGGAACCTGGATGAAATGGCTGCCGCTCCCGCATCGGAAAATGTCACCGTCGTCATCGAGACGGGCGGCGCCGCCTCCTGGGAGCGGGATGAGATCGACGCCTCCTGTCTGCAGCGCTTTGTCCTGGAGGATGGGGAGCTGGTCGAAAAAGAGGAGCTTCCTTCGGCCTCCATGGGGGATGCGGACACTCTGGCGGACTTCCTGACGTGGGGGACGGAAAATTACCCTGCGGATCGGACCGCTGTCATCCTCTGGGATCACGGCGGCGCCAACGCGGAGGGCGTCTGCTACGACGAGTGTTATGACTGGGATCCGCTGACAAGGCAGGAACTCACGGAAGGCTTTTCACAGGTCCCCGTCACCTTTGACCTCATCGGGTTTGACGCCTGCCTTATGGGGAGCCTTGAGACGGCGGTTGCTCTGCAGGATGCGGGGGATGTCCTTGTCGCCTCGGAGGAGACGGAGCCGGGAACTGGCTGGGACTACACGGCGATCCTGTCTGCCCTTGCGGAAGACTCCGGCCTTTCCGGCGAATCGCTCGGAGAAGTCATCTGTGACAGTTTCCTTGCCAAGTGCGCGTCCCTGGACTGCGAGGACCAGGCAACGCTCTCTGTCATTGACCTCAACGCGATCCCCGACGTGGACGAGGCATTTTTTGCCTACGCGGGCGGCATGGCAAAGGTGTCGGAGGATCTGCGCTCCCTTTCCGAGGTGGCGGGAGCCTGTGAGGAGGCGGAGACCTTCGGCGGCAATACCGTCTGGGAGGGTTACAGCAACATGCTGGACCTGACGGACCTTGTCCAAAAGACAAAGGACGTGGTGCCGGCGGATCCGGATCCCCTGCTATCAAGTCTGGACACGGCCATCCTCTACGAGGTACACGGCGGGAGTCGGGACGGGGCGGAGGGTCTCTCTGTGTTCTATCCCCTCGATGTCACGGAGGAGGAGTTTGCCGCTTACGCGGCGTCCTCGGAGAACGTCCCCTATCTGCAGTACCTGGCTGCGGTGACGGGAAACTATGACACGATCGACTGGACCCTTGCCTGGGAGGACCTGGATCAGGGAGAAGTTGAGAGCGGAAGCGATGAGGAGACGATCGCCGCAGCCATCGCGGCGCTCCAGGAAGAACTGATCGGTCTTGCCCCGGCAGAGGAGGAAGAAGAGCTCTCCTATGAGCAGGCTCTGGATGAGGACGGGTACTTGAATCTGGAGATCACCGGCGGATATGACAGCGTGGTCTCGGTCCACTTCCTTCTGTACTATGCCCCCTGGGCGGAGGAAGATGACCCCGGCACGGAGGTGGTATACCTCGGGGAGGACAACGACC
The DNA here is from genome assembly GCA_051886435.1 of Lachnospiraceae bacterium. Taxonomy (GTDB): domain Bacteria; phylum Bacillota; class Clostridia; order Lachnospirales; family Lachnospiraceae; genus CAG-791. The sequence continues at coordinate 11,189 of JBJEYC010000073.1, read as the reverse complement.
TGGACGCGGACTGGGAGGCGGGACACTTCTCGGACCGCTTTGCTGGCAATTGGATGACGATCGGCGGGGAACTGGTCTGCGCGGAGCTCATTGAGGAGACACAGCGCTACAACCTCTATTCGATCCCCTGCACGATAGACGGAGCAGAGACGAGCCTTCGCGCTGTCTATGACGGGGAGAGCGGCACGTACGAGGTCCTCGGGCGCTACGACGGGGAGGAGGATGGGATTCTCCAGAACCGCGGCGTGCAGCCCCTGGAGGAAGGATCCGAGATCGTCTTTTACTTCTACAGCTATGACTTTGACACCGATGAGGAGGGCTGGTACGAGACAGACCCGATCTTCTGGGACGATTCGGTGGTCATGGAGGATGCGCCGCTCGGGGACGGATTTTTCTGGTACCAGTATGAGATTCGGGACCTGTACGGGAATACCACGGAAACGGATCCCGTGCTGATGGAGGTTTCCGGGGATGAAATCTACCCCTATGCCCCTTAAGGGGAGAAACGGAGAAAACGGATGAGAGAGATTGCCCAGCGGATTCTTGCGGTCCTTTTGGTGGCCGCATTCGCGGCGGGAGCTGTCGCGCTCCTTCTTGGCACCCTCCCTTACAGAGAGCCCCGCAGGGACACGGAACCCGTGGAGAGGATTACGGGGGCTGTCATCACGGTGGACGGGGAGAGTCAAAACGCCTCCCTTCCCCTTCAGATCCAGGACCTTGCCCCCGGCACCACGGTCACGGCAGAGCTAACCATACAAAATGACGAGGGAGAAGGCTGGATCCTGGTGCGCTCTGCCTTCGCACCGCTTCTTGTGGAGGCGGACGGGGAGGAGCTTTTATCCTTCGGACATACGGGAGAGCGTCCCGCGTTTATGAAAGACCCCGGCACCGGGGTCTTTCTCCTTCGTCTTGCAAAAAGAGGGGAGGTCCATCTCACCCTCACCTACACCTTTCCCATGGCGAGAAGCTCCATGAAGGTGCAGCCCATCTATTATTCGACCCAGGCAGGTCTTTTCCGCTTCGCGCTCCACCGCTACGGCACGGTCATGATCGAGGGACTCGTCCTTGTGATCGGCGGGATCCTGGTCCTTGGCATGGGCGCTCTTGTGCGCACTCTGGAGCGCCAGGGGACCGCGCTGATCTTTCTCGGCGCTTTCACCGCCCTCACCGGCCTCTGGGGCGTCTCCAACTGCGACCTCGCACCGCTTCTCTGGCACAACGCGAGCCTCTGCTACGTGCTATCTTATGTCTCCTTCTTTGCGATGTTGCTGCCGCTTCTTCTTTTTCTCGAGTACAGTATCCCCTTCCATGCGCAAATATTTTATACCATCATTCGCTGGATGCTTTTGGTGCTCCTTCCCGTGGCCGTGCTTTTGCAGGCGGCGGGGATTGTCATGTTTCACGAGAGCGTCCGCCTGTACCAGATCCTGCTCCCTCTCACGGTCCTTGCCTGCACGGTGGGCGTGCTGACAGAGGCAGTCCGGTACCGGAACCGGTTTGCGAGGACCCTCTCCTTCGGCATGGGGGTTTTGCTTGCTTCCACCGTGATGGAGCTTGCAAGCTACATGACAAGCACCCGCTATGACTGTTCGGCGTGGTTTCTTGGGGGAACCAGCATCTTCTGCGTCTACATGTGTCTTGTGGGCGCTCTGGATATCCGGAGCAGCTGGGCCGCGAAGGAGCGGCAGAAAGAACAGGAGCAGGAGCTCTCCCTCCTTCGGATTCAGATCCAGGAACAGAAAAAGCACCAGGATGCGCTCGTTGCCCACGAGAAGGAGCTCTCAAGGCTCCGCCACGACTACCGCCATGAGCTGACAGCGCTTTCTGAAATGGTGGAAAGCGGTGATCTTGCCGGCATCCGCGCCCATTTGGATACCATGCGCCGCAGCATCCCGGATGGAAAACGAAAGCGGTACTGCGAAAACGCCGCCGTGAACGCAGTGGTGAGCTATTACGTACAGATGGCAGAGCAGACGGGGGCAGAGGCGCAGATCTCCCTAAACCTTCCGGCAGCCCTCTCTGCAGAGATGGAGCAGAGTCTCTGCGTCGTCTTTGGAAACCTCCTGGAGAACGCAGCGGAGGCGGTGGCAAGGGGAGAGATGGAATATCCCTTTGTGCGCCTGACCGCCATCCGGCACCTGAACAAGCTGGTGATCCACATGGAGAACAGCTGCAGCGGGAAGCTGCGGCGCTTCGGAAAGTTCTTTGTCTCGAGCAAGCGCGAGGAGGTGGGGATCGGCCTTGCCAGTATCACCAGCGTCGCAAGAGTCCACGGCGGAGATGCCCACTTTGACGGGCAGAACGGTGTCTTCGTCTCGGACGTCTACCTGGATCTTGTGGTCCCTACTAATACATAATTTGCAATCTGTCAAGTGCTGATTTCGATAAACTTGCCTAAGTTTTGGCACTTTTGACAGTCCCGTTCAACTGGCAGAATAAAGGTGCAGCAGGGAAACGAACCCAAAAACAAAAGAATACAAAAGGAGTGTGCAAAATGTTTGGAGTTAAGGTGAAAAACGTGACAACCAGTAAGCCCTACACCATCGAGGAGTTCTACGAGGCAATCCGGGACAAGAAGTTCTCCGCAGGAGAGCCGTCCCTGACCAAGCACGGTCTGGCCACCATCATCACATTCCCGCCGCTGGACCGCTGGAATCAGGTCTGGATCCTTCCGGTGACGGGACTTGGCAAGAACACGGCCACCAAGTTTCAGGTGTCCAAGAATGAGGTGGCGGGCGCAGGAAACGCCGTCGTCAATATGGCATTGGACAGTGTGACCGACGGCCTCATGGGTATCAGCGGCATGGTAGGAAAGAAGCAGAAGACCGCAGAGAAGCTTGTGGATCTGACCGTCGAGGAACTGAAGGCCCTGAATCTGTAAGGGGCAGCCTGCAAAACTAAGAGACAGCGAAAGAAAAAACGAAACAAGGAAAAAGCGAGGAGTGTGAATCAAATGAAAAAGAGATTTGTCTGTGTACTGATGACCGGGATCCTTGGTGCGGCCCTGATGACGGGCTGCGGCGGATCGGGAGATACCTCTGCAGAAGCCGTCTCCACGGCGGCGGCTGCGGAAGCGGACACCGAGGAGGTTGTCACCACCGAGGCCGCAGAGGAGGAGACCACCGAAGAGGAGACCACGGAGGCGGATACCGAGGAGACCGCTTCCAGCGATGAGGTCACCTACGTGGACGGCTACTATGCCAACGACGGCAATGGGAACGACTTCATCATCGCCTTCTTCGAGGGTGCTGCCGGGGATGTCGCCTATATCAGCGACGGGACAAATGAGGCCCTTGCAGAGTACACGGTCGAGGAAGCGCAGACCGATTCCGGCACCGACTACTACCTCATCACTGTGGGCGACACCGCCCTTGGCTACTACACCGACGGCTCTGACTACTACCTGGTCGATGCGAACGGCAACATCTACACGGCAGCGGCTCTGAGCGAGGACGAGGCAGTCGCGATCTACAGCGCCATCCAGATGGCAGACAGCGGCGAGGTTGACAACGAGGAAGCGGACGCAACGGATGTCACCTACGTAGACGGCTACTATGCCAACGACGGAAACGGAAATGACTTTATCATCGCGTTCTATTCCAGCTCTGCCGGGGATATCGCCTATGTCAATGACGGCACCCAGGAGGTCTTTGCTGAGTACAGCGTCTCCGACGCCGAGACATCTGACGGCACTCCTTACTACCTGATCTCGATCGGCAACACCGCCCTTGGTTATGCGACCGACGGTGAGGACTATTACATCATCGATACGGACGGCAACGTCTATGCCGCCGCTGCCCTCTCCGAGGAGGAGGCCGATCTCATCTACAATGCCCTGCAGGAAGCAGAGTAAATCATCCATATAAAACCTCTCAGCCTGCCGGCTGCCGCCCTTTGCGGAGCCGGCAGGCTTTTTTGGGCACGGGAAGTATGTTTTGGCATCATTATGAAACCCCATTCGTTGATACCTGGACCCCTTGCGTGTAAAATAAATTGGTTTACCTGTCGGTTTCGTTGTTTTCCCGATTTCCGGCGGGCGGAAAGGAGCGGGCATGGAACCAAAGAGGGATGGGAATGGGTCGTTCACGGACCTGCAGGACACACTGAATGCAGTACCGGGGGCAGTCTATGCCTTCCGGCCGGGGAGCGGGTTTCCCTTTTATCTGAATCAGCGATGCCTGGACATGCTGGAGGCGGATTCCCGGGATGCGGCCTTCGCGGCCTGCCAGGGTTCCTTCTGGAACTATATGGCGCCGGAGGACCGGGAACGCGTGCAGAAGTCCTACCGGAGGCTCTCCCAGAACCTGGGGAGCAGCGAGGCCTTTGACGTTGCCCTGATCACATGCAAAAACCACCGGCACCTGGTCCACATCGTGGCTCAGTCCTGCCGGGATTCCAAAGGAGAGCCCATCATCGTCGATTTCACGATGGATCTTGTGGCGGCGTCGGACAAGGATGAAAAGCCCGGCATCGACCCGATGACCGGCCTTCTCGAGATGCATGCCTTTTTCTCTGCCCTTGCCACGTCCCAGAAGAACCACCTGGATACGACGTCGACGGTTCTGTTTGTGGACCTTGTCAACTTCCGGATGTTAAACCTTCGCTATGGCATCGCCTACGGCGACGGCTTTCTGAAGGCCATTGCAAGGTGCATCCGGAGCTGTTTTCCCGAGGGCGTTGCGGCCCACTTCGGGGGTGATCACTTCGCGATCTACACGCCTTCGCAGCAGACAAAGGCCCAGGCGGAGCACCTTCGGGACATGATCAAGAAGATGGCGCCCGGCGGCACCATCGACTGCAGCATCGGCGCCTTTGTCTGGAGCGATCTGGAGCTTGGCCCTGAGACCGCATGCACCAGGGCAAAGATTGCCTGCGATGACTGCAGAAAGCATGTAAACACCTTTTTCCTTGTCTACACCGACGAAATGGGGCGGGACCTGGAACTTGCCGAGTACGTGACCTCCTCCCTGGACGAGGCGATCCGAAGGGGCTGGATCCGGGTTTTCTACCAGCCCGTCATCCGCACCCTCTCTGGGGAGCTCTGCGGGATGGAAGCCCTGGCAAGATGGGACGACCCGGAGCGGGGACTGCTCCCGCCGGCCGCCTTCATCGAGCCCCTCGAAAAGGCACAGCTTGTCTGGCGGCTTGACCTCTGCGTCATCCGGCAGGTGGTGGAGCGGATCGCGGCAAGGAGTGAAAAGAACGAACCCGAGATTCCGGTCTCCATCAACCTGTCGCGGGTGGACTTCCTCTGCTGCGACATCTTTCAGGAGATTGAGGATCTCGTCAAGACCTTCGACATCCCCCGGCGCATGCTCCACATCGAGGTCACGGAGAGCATCCTGACTTCAAGAGAGGACGTCATCTTCGAGGCACTGGATCGGTTCCGGGCCGCCGGATATGAGGTCTGGATGGACGACTTTGGAAGCGGCTACTCCACACTGAACCTCTTAAAGGACTGCAGCTTCGACGTCCTGAAGATGGACATGGTCTTTCTTCGGGAGGACACGCCCCGCTCCCGCAGCATCATCGCCTCCGTCGTTGAGATGAACCAGAAGATCGGGGGCAGGACCCTCGCCGAGGGCGTGGAGACAAAGGAGCAGGCGGACTTTCTCATGCGCAGCGGCTGCGGCATGATGCAGGGCTACTATTTCGGAAAACCGCTCCCCTTTGACGAGGCGCTCTCGCTCCTTCGCGAAAAAGGCGTAGCGCCGGAGACCGCGCAGCACAAGGTTTACTACGGCGCGGCGGAGAAGATCAACTTCCTGACCGATACGCCCCTTGTCCTTGTGGAGGAGCACGCGGGAAAGCTTCAGCCCCTTGCCATGAACGAGGCGGCCTGCAGGCGAAGCCAGAAGGACGGCTTTGCAAATCTGGATGAGATCTGCAGCTTCTTAAACAACAAGGACCCGGAGGAAGCGACAAGATATGCGGAGGCAGCAAGGTACGCAGCCTCTTCCGGCATGGAGGGAGAGCTTCTCTTTCCGATCCGGGGAAGCGAGCGGGTAGTCCGCTACCACCTTCTCGGGAGTTTGTCTGACCGAAACCTCTTTGCGGTCCGCATCTACGACTACGCGGGGAGCCGGGAGAAGCTTGTCAAGAAGGCGAGGGGCCTTCTGAACATCCTGAAGTTCTACGAGTACTCCTACGCGATCGACACGAAGACAAAGACCCTCCGGAGCCTTTCCTTCTCGGACGATCTCGAGGGCGAGGCGGGAGAGACGCCGATTTTCGGACCGGAGGGGTCTGCCTCCGACATCCTGCCGAAGATCTTCCCGGCGGACCGGGACAGATACCTTGCTTTCCTGGATCCCAAGACTTTGGGAGAGCGGATTCTTTCCTCCCCGCACGGCACCCTCACCGGGACCTTCCGCACGATGGGGGCGGACGGAAAGTACGTCTGGATGGCACACAGGATGCACTTTGCCTCTGACACCGGGGCGGGCGAGATCCTCTATCTCATCCGGCAGATGGATGTGGATACCGCAAAGAAGGAACAGGCGCAGTGCGGGGAGGACCCTTACCAGAGCCTTACAAGAGAGCGGGCAGGAGAGGCGGACGTTCTCTGGAACGACCTTCTGCTGCACATCCCGCTGCCCCTTTTCTGGAAGGACAAAGAAAGGCGGTTTCTTGGCGCAAGCAGGTCGTTCCTCGACTACTACGGCTTTGCCGATGAGTCGGCAATCCTGGGGAAGACCGACGAGGACATGAACTGGCACCCGAGCAACGAGCGCTACAAAAACGTGGAGGAGCAGGTCATCAAGACCGGCGAGATGCAGGTTTTGGTGCCCGGGCGGTGCATCGCGAGAGGCACGACGCGCTCCATCCGCGCCACCAAGTGGCCCACCTACCGGAATGGCAGAATCAGCGGCCTCATGGGATTCTTCCTCGATGAAAGGGCCCTGGAGCAGTCCATGAAGATCCACAAGAACGCGCCGGAAGACGGCGGCCTTCGGACGGTCGCGGAGTTTCTCCAGGATCTCTCGGACTATGAGAGTGAAAACTTAGAGGGCGAGCGGCCCTTTGGCATCATCGTTCTGCAGGTGCCGGAACTTGCCAGAATCGGCGCCCATTACGGGAGGACCGTGCGGGCAAGAGTCCTCTCTGCCTGCAAGGGGGTCATCGCAAAGGGCGCAGGAAGCGGTGCCACTGCGGCGCAGCTTGGCTCTGATCAGTTCGGGATCCTTGCCGCCGCGCCCTCGAAGGAGGCGCTCATGGATCTTGCGGGAGAGCTCTCCCAGGGGATCGAGTCGATCCACCGGGTGGACGGCATCCCCTGCACCCTCTTTGCGAGAACCTGGGTCACCTATGGGGACGCCGCCATGCACGTGCGGCGGGCGGTTCTCTCGGGCTTTTTTGAGGAGCCGGGAAAGGAGGAAGAGGCGCTTCCGAAAAACGAGACGAGGCGGCTCGACCTGGAGCAGTTTTTGGACGAGATCCCCTTTGGCTGCTACATCCTGCGCCCGGACCAGACCGTGCTGTACTGGAACCGGGAGGCGCAGCGGCTTCTTGGCTACGGCCGCGGCGAGGTCGTCGGCCGGCGCTGCGTGGACGAGCCCTTTGGCTGCAGTTTTGTCAGCGGGGAGACGATCCCGGGGGCAAGCTGCCCGGCGCTCGTTGCCTATACCTCCGGGCAGGTGCAGACGATGCAGATGTTCATCCGCAAAAAGGATGGCGACAACCTGCTCATCCGAAACACCCTGGTGCCTCTTCGGGATGAGACCGGAAAGATCACGGAGCTGGTCGCTTTGTTTCTCTCCTTAGGAGACAGTGCCTACGATGACAGCCTTGTGCGGGACATCTATGAGGTGGCAACAAGAGACCCCTTAACCTGCCTTCCCGGCAGGCGCTACATGGAGGCCTGCATCGGGGAGGAGCTCGAGCGCTACCAGCGTACCGGCCATCCCTTTGCGGTGCTCTTTGCGGACGTGGACCGCTTCCACGACATCAACAATCGCTACGGCCACAGCGTGGGCGACCAGCTCTTAAAGGAGCTTGGCATCGGCCTGCGCAGGTTCGGGCGGCACACCGACAGGTTCTGCCGCTGGGGAGGAGATGAATTTGTGGGACTCCTTCAGCTCAAGCGCCCGGAGGAGATCGAGCGGGCGGCGGAGCGGTTTCTGCAGCTCTCCAACCGCACGGAGATTGAGGTCGACGGGCAGCGGATCAGCTGCCAGGCCGCGATCGGCATCACCGTGGTGCGGCCGGGGGATGAGGTCAAAACCATCGTCTCCCGGGCGGATCAGTACATGTATCTTGCCAAGAGACGGGACGCGGATCAGATCGTGACGGACTACACAGATCCGAAGGACGGAGGAAACGCATTGTAAGCTGGCAAAAATCCTGTTATACTTCTCGCGCAATTTGAGCAATTTACGCGAGGATGGAGGACTGGGATGAAGCAGGACAAAAAAACGAGGGCCGGGAGCCGTCTCATGGTGCTGGGCATCGCTGCCGCAGCGCTCGGAGGGCTTGCCCTTTTGCTGACTCTGGTCCGCCAGATCGGGATCACCGAGACGGTCAAGGAGGAGAGCGGAACCAGAATTTTTGAGTCCTCCCTCGCGGACGCGGAGTATGGAAAGACCTACAGCGACCCCTCCGTCAGGGCGAGTGTCGGAAGCTCCGGCACCAGGCGCGTCCTCTTTCTTGCCTCCTACGATCCCACCGCCGTCAACTACGAGGATGAAATCAACGGGATGCTCTCGGAGAGCGATGCCAGCGACATCGAGTTCGATATCGTCAACATGGACTTCTTCAAGCATCACACGGAGCAGGATTACGAGTTCTTTTACCGCCATGTGAAAAACCTTTTGGCAGAGGAGCCCTACTGCGGTGTCATCGTGGCAGATGACGAGGCGCTGGGCTTTGTGATGGACAACCGGGAGGAGCTCTTTTCAAGCCTCCCGATCGTCTTTTACGGCGTAGAGGGTGAGCAGGTCGCGGAGAAGGCGGCAGACTGCGCCAACATCACCGGGTACCTCGAGGACACCAACGTGTCCGGAACCCTGGACCTTGCCCTTACCCTGTTTCCGGACACCAAAGAGGTGCTCGCGATCTGCGACGGCAGCAAGTCCGGGCAGGCAGAGGGAGAGGCCTTCCTCAACCTGGAGAACGATCCCACGTATGCGGATCTCTCCTTTTCCATCCTGCGCAGCAATCACTACAGTCCGTCGCAGATCCGGGAGAAGGTGGAAAACCTGCCGGATGACGCGATCATCCTGCTTTTGACCTGCCACTCGGACCGCGCCGGCAATTACTACACAAGTGCTGAGATGACCAAGCTGGTCTCTGAGTCGACGTCCGCACCGGTCTTTCGAAACAGCAAGGGCGGCTACAACAACGGGGCCGTCGCGGGCGAGTCCTCCTCCTTTCAGGAGGTGGCAGCCGAAGCGGTCAGAGTGATGCAGAAGGTCCTCGATGAGGGCCTGGATCTCTCCACGGTCTCCCTCCAGAACGAGCCGGGGGAGCCCGAGACGATCGCAAGTTACAGCGCGTTAAAGCGCTTTGGAATCAGCACGAGAAAGCTCCCGCAGGGCACCATCCTGGTCGGGGCACCGGTCACGATCATGAGCCAGTACGGCGGGATTCTTCCCCCGGTCATCCTGATCATCGGCGGCTTTCTTCTCATCACCGTGGGCTCCCAGCTCGAGGTGCGCAGAAGGCGCCGCGCCGAGGAAGCGCTTCGAAGGAGCGCGGAAAAGCTTCGGATCGCCGGAGAGCACGACGTCCTGACCGGCGCGCTGACGCGCCAGGAGGCGCTCTCGCGCCTTCGGGAGGATGCCGCCTCAAAAAGGCCCTATGCCCTTGTCCTCTCAGACATGGATGGCTTCAAGGAGATCAATGAGACCTATGGCCACGGGGAGGGAGACCGGCTCTTAAAGGAGATCGCCGGGGAGCTCTCGCCCATCGCGGCCCGCTATGGCGGACAGCTTGCGCGTTACGGCGGGGATGAGTTCCTCATCTGGATCGTGGGGTACCAGATCACGGAGGGGGATCCGCTTTTGCAGGACATCAACAGGGTGTTCCAGACCGTGCGGACAAGCGGTATGAACCGGGGCAGGATCCTTGCCAGCGTCGGCGCGGCCAACGCCGAGTCCAGCGAGTCGGCGGAGGATGTCATCCTCTGCGCCGAGGCCGCGGTCGCCCGCGTCAAATGCGGCGGCAAGAACGGGTGCCTGCTCTTTACCAAGAAGATGCGGCAGGAGGAGCTGGAAGCGGAGCACGCAAGGTCGAAAGTCCTCTCCGCAATCCAGCGCGAGGCCTTCTACATGGTCTATCAGCCCCAGGTGGACACCAGAACCGGGAAGCTGGTCGGCTTTGAGTCCCTCGTCCGGATGCAGGACGGCGCCATGGGGCCGGACATCTTCATCCCGATCGCGGAGAAGAACGGCTGGATCCGCACGATCGGCCGTATGACCACGGAGATGACGATCCGCCAGATCCGCGAGTGGCGGGATCAGGGCCTGAATCCGCCGCCGGTCTCCATCAACTACTCGGCGGGGCAGCTCGGGGACACCGAGTACGAGTCCTGCCTGCAGGATCTTCTCGCAAAGTACCAGGTGCCCTCCTCCGCGGTGCACCTGGAGATCACGGAGAGCCTCTTCATTCAGAACTGGGAGGAGGCAAGCGCCTTCTTCGAGCGGATTCGGGGTCTTCACATAAGCCTCCTCATGGACGACTTCGGCACAGGCTACTCGTCCCTGAGCTATCTTGCGAGGATCCCGGTGGATGTCGTAAAGATCGACCGCTCACTTTTAACGACCTACGGCACGGGAAAGGGAGAGTCATTTTTGCGGGATATCATCGGCCTGATTCACGACGTGGGAAAAACCGCGCTGTGCGAAGGCGTGGAGACAAATGACCAGTACGGGCTCTTGGAGGAGCTTGGCTGTGACCGCATCCAGGGCTACTACTTCGGCCGCCCGGGAAGCGCGAAGGAAGCAGCCGCCGCGATGGCGCGGGGGGACCTGTTCCCGGAACAGGTGCAGAAAGGAGCAGAATGAGCAGCAAAAACAGCGGGGCTGTGGTCCTTGTGACGGTGCCCTTTCCAGAGGCGCAGAAAGAGGCGCTCGAGAAGATCGCAGAAACCTATGGCGACCATATTCGGTTTGTCAAAAAGAGTGAGGTGACCGCAGAGGATGCGGCACAGGCGGATGCCCTCATCGGGAACATCCCGCCGGCGCTTTTGT
>JBJEYC010000072.1:0-3190 GCA_051886435.1 Lachnospiraceae bacterium | reverse complement strand
CCTTTGCGATGAACGAGCTCTGCCACTACAGCGGGGCCTACTGCATGAGCCTGCACTGCGACGCCTTTGCCCCGGCCTGCAGAAGGCCCTGGCGGCTCTCCCATGGGGAAAAGAGAGAACAGGACTTCCCGGATGTTCCGGGATCCTCCGGGTGCGGAATCTGCAGCCTCTATGCCCTGCAGCAGGCGGGGGTTACCCATCTCAAGGTGGTCTCCCGCGGGGCAAGGACCGAGGAGACGATCCGGGACATCAAAGCCCTTGCCAGGGCGCGGGATCTTGCCGCAGAGGCAGCAGGCGATGCGGCCTACCGAAATTTTGTCACATCCCTTCTTTTTCCGGATGGATGCAGCGGGAACTGCTATTACAGAAGATAAGTGGGAATCTTTCGTGAAAACACACGGAGGTTCCCGCTTTTTTGTAATGATGTTCATCAAATGGACACTTTTCTTTAAGGCCCGGTTAATTCACCTGGTTTACGATGTCACCAGTCAAAAGAAAAAGGAGAGATGAATATCATGAAGAAAAACCTGATTGTAACCGCTGCTGCTGCCATGGGGCTTGCCCTGATGCTTACCGCCTGCGGCGGAAATGACAGCGACACCGCATCCACCACCGCATCCACGGAGGTCACCACCGAGGCATCCGCGGAGACGTCCACCGAGGCGGCAGCAGAAACTGCAACCGAGCAGGCAGAGAGCGCTGACACCGCTTCCTCCGAGGCACCTGGGGATGCACCGGCACCGGCGGATGGCACAGCACCTGCAGATGGGACGGCTCCGGCAGATGGAACGGCACCGGATGGAACCGCACCCGATGGCGGATCTGCACCGGACGGCACGGCACCTTCTGACGGACAGACGCCGCCGGAGCAGCCGCAGAATGGCAGCAGCACTGCCACCACAGAGTCGGATACGGCAGAGTAACACAGGGTATCACGGAAAGGAAGGATTCGGATGAAGAGAAAGCAAGTATTCCTGGCACTGGGAACGGCACTTTGCCTGTCACTGTTTGCCACCGCCTGCGGAAGCAGCAGCGCGGCAGCCGCATCATCCACTGTCGCAGCAACAGCAGAGACGACGGCAGCAGAGGAGACAACGGCCAGTGAGTCGGCCGATGCTTCCGCCACCGGGGCGCCGGAGGCACCCGGGGATGCACCGAATGGAGAGGCGCCCCAGGGAACGCCCCCGGATGGCGGCCAGGGCGGCGGCCCTGGTGGCGGCGGGGCCAACACGATGACCTATGACTACACCGGAGACCTCTCCGGCACGCTCACCGCTGACGGGGAGGAGAAGACCTCCGACGGGGAGACCACGGAGAGCACCGAGGCGGATGTGAACGCCGCCCTGGCGCAGAACGGCGGAACCCTCACCATCACGAAGGGCACCCTGAACAAGTCCGGCGATGACACCAACGGCGACAACTGCAACTTCTACGGCCTGAACTCGATCGTGCTCTCTGTGGGAGACGGATCGAAGGTGAACCTGTCGGATTCCACCTTAAGTGCGGACTCCGAGGGCTCCAACGCGATTTTTGCCACGGACAGCGGTAGTGTCTACGCCTACAACAGCAAGATCCACACGACGGCGGGCAACTCCCGGGGCCTCGATGCCACCTATGGCGGCACCGTGATCGCTGACAGTATGGACATCACGACAGAGGGAGACCACAGCGCTTCCCTTGCCACCGACCGTGGCGGCGGAAACATCTCCGTCACCAACTCAACCCTGAGCACGGCAGGCTCCGGATCTCCGCTTCTGTACTCCACTGGGGATATTGAGGTCAAGAACGTGACCGGCACCGCGACCGGCAGCCAGATCGCCGGCATGGAGGGATACAACACGATCCTCATTGAGGATTCGGATCTGACCTCCACCATCACCAGCAAGACTGCCAGCGATCCCGTTGCCAACGGCGTGATCATCTATCAGTCCACCTCCGGCGATGCGGAGTCCTCCACCGGCGAGACGGCAAGGTTCCAGGCTGTCGACTCGCAGCTCACGAGCTCCATCGAAGAGGGCAGTATGTTTTACATCACCAACACGACGGCTCAGGTCTACCTGCGCAACACCGGCGTCAACTTTGACTCCGACAAGGCAAACCTTCTGACCATCGAGGGGAACAACTCCAACAACTGGGGCACGGAAGGGTCCAATGGCGGCACCGTTACCTTCACTGCGGACACCGAGACGCTCTCCGGCGACATCACGGTGGACACGATCTCGAGCCTGGATCTGTATCTTCTCAACGGCACCACCTACACCGGTGCCATGACGATTGAGGACAACGACGCAGCCACCTCCACCACGGACAGCCCGATCACGGTGAACCTGGACGGGACCAGCACCTGGGTTGTCACAGCGGACACCACAATCTCGAATCTGAACGCAGAGGACGGTGCGAGAATTGTGGATTCGGATGGAAAGACCGTCACCATCGTTGCAGATGGAAAGACCGTCGTACAGGGCGACAGCGATCTGACCGTGACGGTGACCGGCAGCTATTCGACCACAGTGACCACGGATTCTGCGAACGAGGAGACGACCGACTACATCGACCGCTCCGGCTTTGACAGCACGTTCGGCACCAGCACAGACTTTGCAGACTGAGGGGACAGGGGCAATACAGGGCGCATTCGGGAGATCTTCCCGGATGCGCCCATTTTTTCGTGACAGAAAAGAGACCGGGTGCCATAATGGTCCCATGGCGCCGGAAAGACGCCTGTATCAGGAGGAGCATTTATGTCATTTGCCAAATCGTATCTTGCCATGGTGTCCGATTCCCCGGGGCGATACCACTTTCTGGTTCGAAAGGGAACCGGGGATTGGTACCTCACTCCGCAGGGGGCGGCCTTTCTTGGGCTTCCCAGGGAAACGCCGGCACGGGACGCCGGGGCTGTTTTCAGGGAGAAACTAAAAAGCGCGGGCGCTGGTCCTGCCCGTCTGGAGGCGGAGCGCCTCCTGAAAGAAGAGGGCGGTGCCGCCTCCCTTCCCCTCTGGCTGCAGACGGGGAAAGGAAGAGAAGAACTTATCTTTTTATCCCTGGAGACGCTGACTGACCCGGACACCGGGGAGAAATACCTGGCCGGGTGTCTGACGCCGTCTCTGCCGGAGCTTTCCTTTGAGCCTGTCACGGGGCTTCCCGGAAAGGCGAAACTTCTCTCAGATCTTGCCGCACGATGGCAGCAGGGCCT
>JBJEYC010000071.1:0-3192 GCA_051886435.1 Lachnospiraceae bacterium | reverse complement strand
CCCATTATGCTATCATTGAAAAAGATAATACAAAAGTAAAAACTGTCAGACACAGAGAAAGTGTGGGGGCGTGGGACAGCGTCAGCAGGAACCACAGGAGATGACCAGGGAGGAATTGGAACGGGAGGTGGCAGCGCAAAGGCAGGAAGTGCACCGGCTCCGGGAGCTTCTTGCGGCACATGGCATTTCCTTTGTGAAAGACGACGCAGCAGAGGCTCCCCCGGTTCCAAAGAAGAACTTCCCGTCACGGGAAGAACGGGAGCGGGCGCAGGGGGAAAGGATCCGGTTTCCCGAGACCATCACGAACGCCATGATCAAGGGGTACTTTTACTGCTTTCACGGGCGAACGGACGTCTTTGCAAAGCGCTCCGGGAAACCATCCAAAAAGACAGGACGCTATGGATATTACCCGCAGTGCGAAAATATCTGGAAGATGAATTGTCCCAAGCGTGAGGATCCCTCCTTTTCCTGCTCCAAGTGCAGCAGCCAGCAGTACCGCAGGATCGAGGCGAAGGATATCCTGGCACATCTGCTCGGTAGAAGGGAAGACTGTTCGGATGTCATCGGCATCTATGCCATCCGGAAGGATGACACCTGCTGGTTCATGGTCTTTGACTTTGATGATCATGATCTGGATTCCGGGCAGGAAACCCAGCCTGGCACAGAATGGATGGCAGAGGCCGATGCGCTGCGGACGATCTGCACGCAAAACGGAATTCCCTGTCTGATGGAGCGCTCCCGCTCCGGAAACGGCGCTCATATTTGGCTGTTCTTCTCAGAACCGGTGCCGGCAGGGGAGGCGCGCGCCTTTGGCTTTGCCCTTCTTGCGCAGGGTGCAAAATCCGTGGATCTGCCATCTTTCCGCTACTATGACCGGATGATACCGAATCAGGATCATCTGACTGGGAAGGGAATGGGAAATCTGGTTGCGCTCCCTTTGCAGGGCCGAGCACTGAAAAAGGGAAACAGCGCTTTTGTCGATGAAAATTGGGATGCGTATCCGGACCAGTGGGAAGTGCTGCGCACCGCAGAACGGGTCGACAAAACTCTGCTGCGGGAGAAGACCGCCGAATGGGAGAAGGAAGAAGCGGTCACTCCCTCCGATGTGGACGAGCAGCAGGAGGAGGGTACGCAGAAGGAGAAAGCTGAAACACGGGTGGGAATCCGGAACCTGATCATGCATCCGCAGGATGCGGAGGGACCGGTGCGGCTCATCCGGGCAGATCGGCTCTATATCGGGAAGGAAAACCTCAAGCCGGCATTGCGCAACAGTCTTCGGAGCATTGCCACCTACTGGAACCCGGAATATTTTGCCAATCAGGCCAGGGGCTTCAGCAATTATCAGACGCCGATGATTGTCTACTGTGGGGAGGAGACGCCGGAATACATCGCCCTGCCGAGAGGCTGTCGGGAAAAGGTGGAGAAAGCTCTGGACGAGGCAGGTATTCCCTACACGGAAGAGGACCGAAGAAACACTGGGAAACAGATCCATGCAGCATTTCGCGGTGCGCTTTACCCGGTGCAGAAGGAGGCAGCAGATGCGCTTCTTGCCTATGACAACGGCATTCTGGCAGCTGCAACCGGATTTGGAAAAACGGTGGTCGGTGCCTGGTTGATCGCCGCAAAGAAGGTCAACACGCTGATCCTAGTCCACAACACCGAGATTTTGGAGCATTGGGTGCAGGATTTGAGTCAGTTCCTTGTCCTGGAGGAACCGCTTCCCACCTATGAGACCAAAAGCGGGAGGAAGAAAACCAGAAAGAGTCTGATCGGCACAAAACAGGGACAGCGGAACACGATGACCGGCATCGTGGATGTGGCCATGATTTCGTCCCTGGGAAAACCGGGCAGTATTGACCCGGTGGTCAAAGAGTATGGGATGGTGATCATGGATGAATGCCACCATGGCGCAGCGCCCACCATGGATGCGGTGCTCCGCGAGGTCAATGCCAGATTTGTCTATGGCATGACCGCGACGCCAAAACGGGATGACAAGCAGGAACGGCGGGCGCTGATGCAGTTCGGCGGGATCCACTGGCGGTACTCTGCGAAAGAGCGTGCGCTGGCACAGAATATCGGGCACTACATTCTTCCGCGGTTTACGCCGCTTGTCACAGCGGATCCGGAGCATACCACGCTGGCAAAGGCGGAGGAACTCATGACCCAAAGCTCTGTCCGCAATGAGCTGATTTCCCGGGATGTGCGCGAGGCGGTGGAACATGGCCGGACGCCGATCGTGGTGACGCAGCGCGTGGAACATGCGAAAATCCTTGCAGCACTGCTGCAGGATGCGGCGGCGCATGTGTATGTGCTGACCGGGTCCCGGAAAAAGGCCGAGAAGGAGGCTCTGCGGGAGGAACTTCACTGTGTCCCGGACAGAGAATCGCTGATTCTCATTGCCACCGGGCAGTACATCGGCGAGGGGTTCAATTTTCCCAGACTCGACACCATGATGCTGGTGATGCCGATTTCCTTCGAGGGAAATGTGGAGCAGTATGTGGGACGCCTGCATCGGGATTATCCGGGAAAGCGGGAAGTCTGGGTCTATGACTATGTGGACGCCCGACTGCGGATTCCAGAGAGTATGTACAGCAAGCGGCTTCGAACCTATAAGAAAATGGGGTATCTAGTTTGCGGCGGACCAGGGGCGCGGACAGAGGCGGGCAGCTACATCTACGATGCTGACAGTTGCGCGCAGCGGTTTGCCCGGGATCTGGAGGAGGCCAGAGCGGAAGTGCTGATCTCCAGCCCGGGGATCTCCGGTGCCAGGGTGAATGATTTTATCCGGGAAGTTCGCCCTCTGCTGGAGCGAGGTGTCAGATTTTATCTTGTCACGCTCGCACCGGAGATCTATCCGGAAAGTGCCCGGGCCAAAATGCATGAGACGGTGGAAAAGCTGCAGCAGGCGGGAATCAGCCTGCGGCTCTGTGCGGACATGCACGAGCACTTTGCTGTGGTGGATGGAAGAATTGTGTGGTATGGCACGATGAACCTCCTCTCCGGAAGCAGACCAGAGGATGATATGATGCGAGTGGAGAGCGAGGAAATCGCAGCTGAACTTCTTGCAGAGCATCACAGACAGCAAACGGCAGGCGGGGAGGAAGACCATGTTTCAGAAATTTCACAGGAAAAAGAGTTGGCCAGAGATTGACCTTGCGGGAAAACAGCCAGTTCTGCATTGCAGCATCTGTA
>JBJEYC010000070.1:0-3194 GCA_051886435.1 Lachnospiraceae bacterium | reverse complement strand
TACAACGTCTACAACATCGGCAATGCGCACCCGGTGGAGCTTCTGGAGTTCGTGCAGATCCTCGAGGAGGAGCTCGTCCGGGCAAAGGTTCTGCCGAAGGACTTTGACTTCGCGGCACACTCCCGGCTCATCGAGGCGCAGCCCGGAGATGTGGTCGAGAACTTCGCGGATGTCACACCGCTTGTGCAGGATTTTGACTACAAGCCGGATGCGGATCTGCGCACGGTGATCCGCTCGTTCTGCGAGTGGTATGCGGATTTCTACGGAACCAAGGAATAATAAATAACAGTTCGGGCACAGGGCAGGAAGCAGGGCGCTTCCACTCTGTGCCCGAAGTGCTGTCAGGAGTGGACAAAGGAGGCGTTTGATGAAGCAGCAGGCAGAAGATCTTCTGATCCGGGAGGCCCGCCCGGAGGATGCGGCAGCGTTTCTTGCCATCTATCGGCCCTATGTGGAGCAGACCGCCATCACCTTTGAGGTGGAGGTCCCCACGCTGGAGGACTTTTCGGAGCGGATGAGGCAGGTTCAGGCATTTTATCCGTACCTTGCTGCGGAAAGAAACGGCAGGATTCTGGGCTATGCCTATGCGGGACGTTTTCACCCGCGGGCGGCCTATGACTGGTGCGCCGAGACCTCGATCTACCTGGCGATGGACGCAAGAAGGCAGGGGGCGGGAGGTGCGCTCTATCACGCCCTGGAGGATGCACTCGCAGGGATGGGGGTGTTAAACGCAAACGCCTGCATTGCGGTGCCGGCAGAGGGGACAGAGGATCCCCACCTCGACAACAACAGCGAGCGCTTCCATGCCCATCTGGGCTATCAGATGGTGGGGCGCTTTCACGCCTGCGGGTACAAGTTCGACACCTGGTACGACATGGTCTGGATGGAAAAGCACCTTGGCCCCCACACGGTGCCGCCAAAGAAGCTCCTGCCCTGGCACGAGGTCAAAAATTTATAACGATACATGGGAACAGAAAGAGCCCCCTCCGGATGCTGGTCCGGAGAGGGCTCCTGCCTTGTCAGAGCGATGCGCCGTTGGTGCGGATCACCTGCTGATACCAGTAGAAGGAGTCCTTGGGGATGCGCTGCTGCGTCTTGTAATTCACATAGATCAGACCAAAGCGCTGGGTATAGCCGTCCGCCCACTCGAAGTTGTCGAGCAGCGACCAGTGGAAGTACCCGCGCACGTCGACGCCATCGTCTGCGGCGCGGCGCAGTTCCCGCAGATACCGCTGGGTGAAGTCGATCCGGCCAGGGTCGTGGACCTTTCCGTCGAGACTGACCCAGTCACAGCAGGAGACGCCGTTCTCGGTGATGTAGAGGGGTTTCTGATACCGCTCGTACAAAAAGCGGGGACCCCAGTACAGGGCCTTCGGCGTGACAGGCCAGCCGGTTGCCGTCCTTGCACTTCCGGGCTCCCGGTCCACCGTCACGGGATTTCCGTCCGCATCCGCGCGCACGCACCAGCCGTTGTAGATGTTCTGGCCGTAGAAGTCGAGGGGCTGGCAGATCTTCGCAAGGTCCTGCTCCCAGCCCCTGGGAAGGAAGCGCTCGAGTCTTGCAAGGCCCTCCTCGGGGTAGCGCCCCAAAATCACCGGGTCGGAAAACCACGGCACATTCCAGTACCAGCGGCTGCCTTCCGGGATCGTAAAGAGGCTCCGTCTTGCGGCCTCGATGTCGGCGGGGGACTCGGTCAGGGGATAGGGCTGACCGGAGGTCGGCGCAAAGCCGATCAGAATCGGCTGTTTTGCAGCGGCCCGGAGTGCCTGCACGGCCGCCCCGTGGGCGAGCAGCAGGTGATGGGCGGCGGGGACAGTCTCCTGGGGAGAGAGGGTAAGTCCTGGCGCGTGAACACCGTCCCCCAGGCCCAGCCCGATCGTGCACTGGGGCTCGTTGAAGGTGAAATAGTGGGTCACCCGGTCGCTGAAGCGCTCTGCGACAAGGCCCGCATACCCGGCAAACCAGTCGGGAAAATCGGGGCTGAGAAATCCGCCCCGCTCCTGCAGCGCCTGGGGAAGTTCCCAGTGATAGAGGGTGAGATACGGCGTAATGCCGGCGGCAAGAAGCTCGTCGATGAGGCGGCTATAGAAGGCAAGACCCTCTTCGTTGGGGGTACCGGTCCCCTCCGGCAGAACCCGCGCCCAGTCCACGGAGAAGCGGTAGGCGTGCACCCCGAGCTCCTTCATCAGCGCGACATCCTCCGCAACGTGGTGGTAGCCGTCACAGGCCGTGTCCGCATTGCTCCCGTCTTTGATCTTTCCCGGCGTGTGGCAGAACACGTCCCAGATATTTGTGCCCTTTCCGCCCTCCTGGGCAGCTCCCTCCACCTGATAGGAGCTGGTGGCGGCGCCCCAAACAAAGTCCTTCCGAAATCCCATATCGGTATCCTTTCTGAATGCGCAGACCACATGCTGCGGCTTCAAAGGCATTATGACAGAGCGGGGCGCTTTTGTACATGGACCTTCGGTGTGCTATGATGAACGAAATCAATACGGAACAGGAAGGGGTTTACGCATGACCATACGGGAAGAAGCACAGAGGATGAAGCTCGTCTCGCCGGAGATGGCGGCGGCACCGATCGCGATGCGCAACGATGCCCTGGAGCGGATGGCCCGGGCACTCGAAGACGGAAAAGAGGAGATCTTTGCGGCCAACGAAAAGGACCTGGCCGCGGCAGAGGAGGCGGGGCTTACTCCGGCAATCCAGAAGCGCCTCCGCTACGACGAGACCAAGATGCGGGACTCCATCGCGGGCCTTCGGGAGCTGATTTCCCTCCCGGATCCTGTGGGGAAGATCCTGCTTGCCCGGGAGCTCGACGAGGGGCTGGTACTCACCCGCGTGAGCGTCCCAATCGGGGTGATCGGTGTCATCTTTGAGGCGCGGCCAGATGCGATGGTGCAGGTCGCCTCGCTCTGCGTCAAGAGCGGAAACTGCGCGATTTTAAAGGGCGGAAAGGAGACCGCAAACACCAATGCGGTGATCTTTGAAAAGCTCCGGCAGGCCGTGCTCGATGCAAAGCTCCCCGAGGGGTGCCTGTTCCAGGCAACTGCCCACAGCGAAATCGATGAGCTCCTTGCCTGTGACAAGGAGGTGGATCTTCTGATCCCGCGGGGATCCAACCGCTTTGTCCGGTACATCATGGATCACACGAAGATCCCGGTGATGGGCCACTCCTCCGGGATCTGCCACATCTA
>JBJEYC010000069.1:0-3202 GCA_051886435.1 Lachnospiraceae bacterium | reverse complement strand
CCGACCTTCGGGGAATCCGGCAGGCAGGAGCGCTTGAACTGCTGGGCAAAGAACCTGCGGTAAAAGTTCTTCTCCCACTTCAGGATGGTTTCCCGGTCATAGACACCCGCAAAGGTGCGCACCGCAATCCGGAAGATCTTGGCCGGCGGGAAGCCGCAGCGCAGCATGTAGTAGAGGAAGAAGTCGTGGAGCTCGTAGGGACCCACGAGGTCCTCGGTGCGCTGGGCGATCTTTCCGTCCTTCTCAGGCGGTAAGAGCTCCGGGGATACCGGGGTGTCCAGAACGTCCCGAAGCGTTGCGGCAAGCGCCTTGTCCGACGTGTCGGCAAACCAGCGCACCAGGTGGGACACCAGGGTCTTCGGGACACCTGCGTTCACACCGTACATCGACATGTGGTCTCCGTTGTAGGTGGCCCAGCCGAGGGCGAGCTCCGAGAGATCCCCGGTGCCGATGACGATGCCGTTTGTCTTGTTGGCAAGGTCCATCAGGACCTGGGTCCGCTCTCTTGCCTGGCCGTTTTCATAGGTGACGTCATGGACGTCCATGTCCTGGCCGATGTCCCCAAAGTGCTGGGTGACCGCCGCCCTGATGTTGACCTCCTTCAGCGTAGCCCCCAGCTCCTCTGCCAGGTGGATCGCGTTCTGATAGGTCCGGTCCGTGGTGCCAAAGCAGGGCATCGTGACCGCGAGGATCTTCTTCCGCTCAATGCCCGCAAGGTCAAAGGCCCTGGCGGTGACAAGGAGCGCCAGCGTGGAATCGAGGCCCCCAGAGACGCCAATCACCGCCGACTGGCAGCCGATGTGAGTGAGGCGCTTGGCAAGGCCCCGGGACTGGATCTGGATGATGTCCCGGCAGCGCTCGTCCCGGTCCGTCTTTCCCTCCGGCACGAAGGGATGCCGGGGGAAGGTCCTGGTGATCGGCGTGGTCTCCCGCTCCATGTGAACAGAGACGCGCACGAATGCGGGTGCAGACTCCTGTCCCGGGAAGGTCGACATCCGCCTTCTCTCGTAGAGAAGACGGGCAATATCAAAATCCGCATAGCAGAGCTTGTCCTCATTCCACCCATTGTCGAAGATCTTCCGCTCTGCAAGGATGCTTCCGTTCTCTGCCATCAGGACCCGTCCGCCGAAGACGATGTCCTGGGTGGACTCCCCGTCCCCGGAGCTCACGTAGATATAGCCCGTGATCGTGCGGCCGGAGAGGTTTGTGACAAGGCTTGTGCGGTAGGCGTCCTTCCCCACCGTCTCATTGGAGGCAGAGAGATTGGCAAGGATTGTCCCGCCGGCAATGGCCAGATCAACGTCCGGCGCGTTCGGGACCCAGGCATCCTCGCAGATCTCGGCGCCGATGGAAAGCCCGGGGATGGCATCTACGTCAAGAAGGATCCGGGACCCAAAGGGCACTTCCTGCCCAAAGAGAGTCACGATCTCCGCGTCCTCCGGGCCGGCGGTGAACTGCCGCGTCTCATAGAACTCTCCATAGGTGGGGAGAAAACGCTTCGGAATCAGGGCAAGGAGCTTCCCGTCCTGCACCGCCGCTGCCGTGTTGTAGAGGCAGGCGCCCCGCCGGAAGGGAAAGCCCACAAGGACCAGGGTGTCGGAGCCCTTTGTGGCTTCCAGGATTCTGGATAGGCCAGCCTCCGCGCCGGCAAGCAGCGCATCCTGCAGAAACAGATCCTGGCAGGTATAGCCGGTGATCGCAAGTTCCGGGAAGACGACGAGCTTTGCGCCGGCATCTTCTGCCTTTTTGAGGCAGGTCAGAATCCGGTCAGTGTTGTAATCCGGGTCCGCGACCCGGATGGCAGGGACCGCGCCGGCGGTCCGGAAAAATCCGTCTCTCATGAGGCTGTGCCCTTCTTTCTTGCGGTGATTACCACCCGCTCAGAATTCTCCCCCGCAGGGGCATCGGTATCATCATCCACGGCTTCGAGGATCTCGAAACCGGTCTTCTCAAGCAGCGCCCGGATCTCTTCCAGGGTCCATCCACGCTGCCAATGCTCCTCCACGTAGCGGCGAAAGAGTTCCGAGGGCCCCTGCCGGATGTAAAAGGTGACGTCACAGACGTTGATGTTTGTCAGCACCCCGCCGTCTTCGTCCTCCGCCTTTTCCAGAAAGCGGTTCTCCCAGACAAAGCTCTCGTTCACCCGGTTCTCGGTGATGGTCTTCTCGCCCATCGTGTCCCGATACTTGTGCAGGGTGTTGAAATCGAAAATGAGAAGTCCGCCGGGAAGGAGGGCCTTCTCCACCCGCCCGAGCATCGCCTCCATGTCTTCCTCCGTCACCAGGTAGTTGACGCTGTCGCAGCAGGAGATCACCTGCCCGACACAGCCGTAGAGGTCAAGATCCCGCATGTCCTGATTCAAGTAAAGGATGTTCCGCTGATGCGCTGTCTCCTCATTTTCGGCAACGGAGAGCATCTCCTCCGAGAGATCGACACCGATGCAGTCGTAGCCGAAATCCGCCATGCGCCGCGTCATCTGACCAGTACCGCAGCCAAGATCGACGAGGATCTTCCGCTCTGCGGTATCGTCTTTTGCCTGATAGCGGTCAAGGTTCTTCCGGATGCGTTCCGCCCAGCGGTCATAGGGGACCTCGTCCATAAAGCGGTCATAGACGGCGGAAAAGCCGCTCTCATAGGCTTCTTCCGCTTCGAGGTATCCGTCTTCCTGCATGGTCTCTTCCTCAATGCACGGCGCCGACGCCGGCGGCAACGCCAAAGCTCAGCACCGCCATGATGACGCCTGCCAGAGCGACACCGCCCATGATGGCCAGGGTGCTCTTCTTGAAGTCCATGTCCAGGAAGGAGGCAGCCAGGGTTCCGGTCCAGGCGCCGGTTCCGGGGAGCGGGATGCCGACAAACAAGAGCAGTGCCCAGTACAGGCCCTTTCCGGCGCCGGCCTTGAGCTTCTCGCCGCCCTTGTGTCCCTTCTCCAGACACCAGGTGAAAAACTTTCCGATCACCTTCTTGTCCTTTCCCCAGACCAGGACCTTCCTGGCAAAGAAAAAGATGAAGGGCACCGGCAGCATGTTTCCAATGGCGATCAGAATAAATGCGATGACCAGATTGAACGAGGGATCCGCCGCGTGAAAGGCGGTGGCGATGGGGACCGCACCGCGCAGCTCGACGATCGGCACCATGGCAATGACAAAGCAGTACAGGTAGTTCTTCAACATTTGCTCGGACTTCTCCTTGTGGCTTGTGT
>JBJEYC010000068.1:0-3206 GCA_051886435.1 Lachnospiraceae bacterium | reverse complement strand
GTTCCCTGGCGCTTTCCGTCGGAAAAGGTGGCAAACATATAGAAGGCATTTTGGTAGAGATGGACTTCCGGCGCCCAATAGTGCATCACTGCCCAGAAGCCCTCCGGCCGGTGGAAGCACTCTGCGGGGGCGGACCAGTTCTTCAGATCGTCCGATACATACACATCAAATCCGAACGCCTCTTTGGCAAAGGCGGTCTCACTCCGGGTCCCGTACAGGTAGTATTTTCCCTGATATGGCAGGACAAAGGGATCCCGGATCAGAATTTCACTGCTTGTCATGCTGCACATCCTCCAGAAATGCATAGGTCATGCGGATGGCCTTTTTCTTTCCCGCGCCGGTGAACCCGTGGATCTCCCCGGGGAATGTCTCAAACCGGGCATGGGGATACACCTCGGCGGCTTTTCTCCCGTAGGCAATGGGAACGACGCGGTCCCTGTCGCCGTGCATGATCAGAACGGGGCGGTCGTACTTTCGGATCTCGTCGTAGACGTCGTAGTCCAGGAGTTTCTCGTTGTAGACCTTCCCGACGTTCTGGCCGAAGGTCTTGCTGACCTTCGGGATATCCTCCACGCGCTGAAACTTTTTCCTGGCATCCTCCGGAATGCAGAAGGCGGGGTAGTACAGGATGAGCGCCCGGATCTCGTCCTGAAATTCCGGTGCGGTGATGCCCGCAACACACCCTCCCTGGCTCTCGCCAAGAAGGAAGAGCCGATTCGGATCTGTGGAGGGAAATGATCTGACGGCCCGGATCACGTGCCGCAGGTCCTCCCGCTCGGTGAAGATGGACATCTCCAAAAGGGACCCGCCGCTTTTGCTGTGTCTGCTGCCGCCGTAGAAGTCAAAGCAGTACACGGCATAGCCGCTCATGGCAAGGCTCATCCCCATGGCGCCCTTGCACAGGCGGTAGGTGCTGCAGAAGCCGTGGCAGCAGATGACGGTGGGAAGGGGCCCATGCTTTCCCTTAGGAAGGAGGAGCTCCCCGTAGAGCGTGTGCCCGCCTGCCCTGACCGGCACCTTCTGCACAAGGACGCGGTACCGCGTACTTCCAAGAGGTTCCGGCTTTGGCATAAACCGCCGGTAATTCCACACGGATACTGCGGCTAAGCCCGCCGCGGCCGCGCAGCCGATCAGGATTCTGGCTGAAACTTCATTCATGATGTGCCTCCCTTTTTCCTGTTGTACGAAACAGATGACCCCTCTGCTGTCATCCCTGTGATATTTCCGGCCCTGCTGTGTCCTTCCTGTACTGGGAGGGCGAGACCCCGTATTTTTTGTGAAACCGCTCCGCAAAATAGCTCTGTGAGCAGAACCGGAAGCGGAATGCGATGTCGCCGATGTCCGTGGAGGGGGAACGCCGCAGCAGATCCGCGGCTCGGGACAGGCGAACGTCCTGGACATATTCGAGAGGAGTCTTCCCGGTCTCCGCCCGGAAGCGGCGGAGGAAATGGCTCCTCGTGTAGCCGCTGGCGGCGCAGAGATCATGCAGCGTGATGTCGTCTTCCAGATGGGCGCTGATGTAGTCCAGGCAGGCGGTGATGGGCCGGGTATAGCCGCCGGTCCGGATGACATGCACCCGCTCGACAAAGTCCAGCTGCATGGTCTTGGTCATCGCGTTGAGATCGGAGAGCGAGGTGCAGCTCTCGATCTCCTGGTAGTAGTGATCCGTCAGATTCAGCGCCGTCTCCGGGGGAACCCCGCCCTCGATGGCGGCCCGGGAGAAGAGGATGACGCAGACCTCGGAGGCGTTTTTCATCTGGCGCATGTAGTCGTCCGCGCCGGTCAGCTTCCCGAGGGTGCCGGCGGCAGCGGCGCGGGAGACCATCTCCTTGCAGCCCTCCACATCGCCGGCCCGCACCATGTTCAGCATCTCGACTTCCGCCTCATACGTCCCGTGGGGATCCGGTTTTTGGCCCTGCCCGGCTTCCGGACTGACCTGCCAGGATTCTGTGGGGGCCGCGTCCGGGTACTCCCGGTAGTCGGCGATCTGGATCTCCCCCACCGTGATCTTCTTTTGGGCCACACAGGTGTATTGCATCTGGGCGTACTCCAGGCAGCGGGAGAAGCTGATCATCGGGATTTGTCGGATCAGGTCGTGAAAGTGTTCCTGGCTCTTGCGGGAGACCCGGTGCTGGAAGAGGATCCGGTCAATCCGCTGCAGGGACACATCAGTGGTCACAAGCGGTCCGATCACATAGAGCCGAAGCCCCGTAGGCGCCGTCTCGTGGGGCTGAATGAGCCAGAAAAAGCCCAGGGAGTTGGACATCAGAATCGGGGCATACCCCTCTGCCAGCGGCTGGAGGGAGAGGTGGCCGGTGTCCCGCAGCGCCTGAAACGTGGACTGGAAAAAGAAGTCCATGCTGGCCACCCAGTCGTCCGGGCAGTTGTCGGTGATCACATCCAGGGAGGCGGAATACTCCCAGTAGTAGATATTGTGGCAGCACTCCAGCATGCTGCGGAAAACGAGAAGGCGGTCTTCCAGTTCCATGGCAGTTTACTCCTCCGGCTCGAGCCAGTCCGAGAGGCGCGCAAAGTCCTCCGGGCAGGTCAGGACAATCCGGCCGTCCGGCACATGGCCGCCCAGCGCGGCAGACGCAAAGATGACGCCTGCAAACTCGCTCTTTAAGTCCAGATCGTCACCGGCATCGGAGACAAATCGGATGGATCCGGAACATTTTGGGACGGCCCGCATAAACAGATTGAGACGGCATGTTTGTTTGAAATGATATTGCTTCATCATCCTACCTCTGCATCTTAAGCGGTCTGCCGGGTGGCCCCGTGCAGGTCAAAGGTAGCAGAAATCAGCCGGAATTATTATAACAACGTTGCTATTTTTATCACATGAGTATCAAACAGGGAGAGATTGGCACAGAAACGACAAAAATCGCAATTCCCCGATAATGGTGTCCGGAAGGGGCCTGCTACGCTGGAGTCACCAAAAGGGATACCGGAAGAAACGGGGGTATTGCGATGAAAATGAAGTTGTTTTCGAAGAGGTTTATGGACTCGCGTATTGGGAGCGCGAACACGACAAAGAGCGAGATGTGCCTTGGCTACTTTTTCGGGCCCTGCCTTCTGTATATGTGCTATTACGGCATTGCCGGGACCTATCTCACCCAGTTCTACACGGATGTGCTGCAGATCTCCGGCATCTTTCTCACGCTGATGCCGATCTTTTCCAAGATCGTCGATGCCCTGACCAACAT
>JBJEYC010000067.1:1864-3211 GCA_051886435.1 Lachnospiraceae bacterium | reverse complement strand
GCAGGCGATCCAGAGCTACAAGGATGCCCTGGCGGAGAACCCCAAGGACGAGCAGGTCCGCACAAATCTCGAAAATGCCTATATCAGCTATAGCCGTATGTACACCGAGAGCGGGGACTACAATAACGCCGTGATTCTGCTGCGGCAGGGAAGAACCATTCTCTCCGGGGCAGAAACCATCACCAGTGAGCTTGCCTCGGTCTACCAGGCCTGGGCGGAGAGCCTTTCCGAGCAGGGGAATTTCTCCAACGCGGTATCGGTGCTGTCCGCGGGATCCACATACGGCGACATGACCGCGGCTTACCAGAAGGTGTACCTTGCCTGGGCGGATTCGGCGGAATCCGCCGGGAACTTCGACAACGCCCTGACCGTCTGTGAGAACGGACAGAAGGCCGCCGGCGGGACGGATCTTGCCAACAAGGCGGAGGAGATCGAAGCTCTCCGAAGACTTTCAGCCCTGGCACAGCAGAGCACGATGCCGGTGCACCTGGATTCGGAGATGCTGGACCTTGTCACAAATCTTGTAAACGACCATGACGGAGTCTGCCAGTACCCGGATCAGCAGATGGCCTTGTACGTGGTGGATGGTCAGCTCATGCTGTACGCGGGGACAATCGAGAACGGACAGCGGACCGGCACCGCAACCTGGGAGAATGTCTCCGTCAAGGGAGGCGACAGCCTCAAGTACGTCTGCGCCTGGGAAAATGACCTTCCCAACGGGCAGTTCTCCTACCAGTTGACAAAAAACAACGGCACTTTTACTGCCGTGACGGGCGTCGCAAAGGACGGCCTTTACGATGGTACCTGCCTTGTGACGGACTACAACGGCACGATTTGGGAGACCAGTTACAAAGAAGGCCTGCCGCAGGAAGCAGACCTGACAGGATCCTCCGCATCCGGGGATACCGAAGAGGATGAGGCTAATGCGGAAAACCAGGATGAAAACGCCGCCGGGCAGGATGGCACGGATGCATCTTCCGGGAACACCGTCTCTGTGGGATCCACTGATACCGCATCTACGGAGAGCACAGTTACCGGCATCAGCGTCCCCGCAAGCGAGGTGGTTCTCTCCGATACGTCGCTGAATGAGACCTCGGCAGGGTATCTCACCATCGAAAAGAGCACCATGCAGTACACGAGGGGGATCCTTGGCTGGGGTGACCAGACCGGCTGGTAAACAGAGTCCGGAAAGCCAGCAAAGAGCGGCTCCGTTTCGGAAACCGGAGGGCGAACTTTCTGTTTCAGGAAAAGCACAGAGCCTCCTGCTTTGGGAATATGCTGCATAGAAAACACATCCCGAGAGGAATCCGCAAAAGCGCGGGGAGAAATGCGCGAAATGGCAGAGAG
>JBJEYC010000067.1:0-1764 GCA_051886435.1 Lachnospiraceae bacterium | reverse complement strand
CTTTTTCGGATGTCACAACCTGCAGGATTCCCTGCCCCGATGACAGGGATCTTCCTATTTGACGCACGGGAACACGTTCCGTATGATTTGAAACCAGTTCAGCAGCTGCGTGCCTGGCCGCTCACCCAAAAAGGTGGGCGGCCAGGATTTTCTAACCGCACGGTTTTTCATCTCCGCAAAGGTCAATCCCCGCATCGGGGAAACACTTTCGCGGTCGGGGAGAATTATTGGGAGAAGAGGGACATCTCGGGAGACCATGTACCCGGAGAGATGAAAACGTGCCGCACAGGTCCGTGCGGAAAGAAAATGGATTTATGGCAAGACAAAGCCAAAGCTCCCGGCGGGGCTGGCAGGAATAACAGGTAGCGCCTAAGGTGCCGGATCAGGCTGTGGGGAGAAGAAGATGGCAAACCCAGAGGATGCAGCAGGAAGGTGACCGAAACAAAATCGTAAAAATCTGAAAAAAGGAAAAAGGAAATCCACCTGCCGTACCGAATATATCCTAGTGCAGCAATGAACCGTATCGGTTAAAGAGACAGAAGCGGGCGCAGGAACAGGATCGACAGGGCGCCCGATGGAGGAATGCATTGAACAAAGAAACCGAAGAGAAGAAGAACCGGCAGGAGGAGGCCGCAAAGACGCTTACGCCTCAGGAATTTGCCCAGCGCCTGAACACTCTGGTGCAGACGGCAGAGAAGAATGAGAAGACGATCCGCCAGAAGCAGATCGACACCGCCTTTGCCGGCATGGAGCTCGACGACGACATCCAGGACAAGATCAGCCAGTACATGGAGTCCAAGGGCATCGACATCATCGAGGACGATGAGGAGCCCATGGAAGATGAGGAAGAGGAGCAGATCTCCGATGAGGAGCTCGGCACCATCAACAGCTCCATCGACCAGCAGACCAAGAACACCGACGATGCCTCTGAAGAGGACCTGGAGGAGATCGAGCGCCAGGAGGAGGAGAACCCCGATCCGGAGATCGTCCCGGACGCGGTTTCCACCGAAGACCCGGTCCGCATGTACCTGAAGGAGATCGGACGGATCTCTCTGTTAAAGCCCGATCAGGAGATTTCGCTGGCAAAGCGCATGGAGACCGGTGCCATCGCTGCCGACATCCTTGAGCGCTACTTCCAGGGCGAGGACGCCAATACCCTCGTCTCCACCGAGGAGATGGTCCGGAGTGTGTTCACGCTCCCTGAGCCCGAGGATGGCACGGAGGACAAGAGAGAGGAAGAGTACCAGGAGAAGATCTCCCTGGTTGCCGGAAAGAACAAGAAGCAGCTTGGCTACATCGTGGATGACGGGAACGAGGCGAGAAACTCCCTGACGGAGGCAAACCTTCGCCTTGTGGTCTCCGTCGCGAAGAAGTACGTCAACCACGGCATGTCCTTTTTGGATCTCATCCAGGAGGGAAACATGGGTCTGATCAAGGCCGTGGACAAGTTTGAGTTCCGGAAGGGATTCAAGTTCTCGACGTACGCAACCTGGTGGATCCGTCAGGCCATCACCCGCGCCATCGCGGATCAGGCAAGGACGATCCGTGTCCCGGTGCATATGGTGGAGACCGTAAACCGCCTGAACCGGATCCGCAGACAGCTGACTGTGGACCTTGGCAGAGATCCTTCCGACGAGGAGCTCGCAAAGGCCATGGACATGCCGCTCGCAAGACTCCACGAGATCATCAACGAGACCATGGAGGCCACCTCTCTGGATACCCCCATCGGCGAGGAGGACGACTCGAGCGTGGGCGACTTTGTCG
>JBJEYC010000066.1:0-3229 GCA_051886435.1 Lachnospiraceae bacterium | reverse complement strand
CAGGAGGATGAGAAGAAGATCATCGCCCTGGAGACCGAGAAGAAGACCCGGGAAGAGGATCAGAAGAAGCTGCACTGAGAAAACGGTGCAGGATACGTGGTGAGATTTGGCAGCGCGAGAAGGAATTCCCGCGCTGTTTTCCGTGCGGGAAACAGGAGAGCGGGATGGAACGGAAGTTGAGTGGGCCGGAGCTTTTGGCACCGGCGGGAAGCTTTGAGTCGTTTTTGGGCTGCATCGCGGCCGGGGCGGACGCGGTGTACCTTGGAGGACCCAGATTTGGCGCCAGGGCCTATGCCCAGAACCTCTCGGAGGAGGAGTTTGGCGAAGCAATCCGCATCGCCCACCTCTTTGGCAGAAAGCTCTACATGACCGTCAACATCCTGACCAGACAGGAAGAGCTCTCCGCCTGCGTGGAGATGGTGCAGCGTCTCTGGGAACAGGGACTCGATGGCGTCATTGTGCAGGATCTGGGCGTTCTGACCATGCTCCACGACGCCTGTCCGGGACTTTTGCTCCACGCAAGCACCCAGATGTCCGTCACCTCTCCGGAAGGGGCAAGGCTGCTAAAATCCCGCGGGGTATCCCGGATCGTGCCGGCAAGGGAACTTTCCCTGTCCGAGATGGAGGCCATCCGGGCCGAGGGGGTGGAGATCGAGTGCTTCATCCACGGCGCCATGTGCTACTGCTACTCGGGCCGATGCCTGATGTCAAGCTTTCTGGGCGGCCGTTCCGGCAACCGGGGGCGCTGCGCCGGGACCTGCCGGCTTCCCTACGGGGTTATCGATCCCACGGGAGAGCAGGAACTTGCCGACGGATCCTACCCCCTCTCCATGAAGGACATGTGCGTTCTGGACATTCTGCCACAGCTCATTGATGCGGGAATCGACTCCTTCAAGATTGAGGGCAGGATGAAGCGGCCGGAGTATGCCGCCGGTACCACCGCAATCTATCGCAGGTACATCGACCGGTACCTGGAAAAGAAGCGGGCAGGAGACACCTCTCCCTGGAAGATCGACCCGGAAGATCGACGCAGCCTTCTGAGTTTGTACATCCGGACAGATCTCTCCACGGGCTATTATGAGAGAAGGAATGGGAGAGAGCTGGTGACGCTTTCGCAGCCGGGCTACGCCGGCGCAGAGGAGCCGCTTCTTGCTAAGATCCGGAAAGCCTATCTCGACGAGAAGCCCCGGATCCCGGTCACGGGCAGGGCGGTGGTCCTTCCCGGAAAAAAGGCTTCGCTCTCCCTGACGCTTGGGGAGACGACCGTGACAAAAACCAGTGCCCAGGAGGTCTTGCTGGCAAAGAGCCGCCCCCTCACGGAAGAAAATATCCGGGAGAAGCTCGGGCAGACCGGGGATTCGGACTTTGTTCTGAAAGACCTGTCTGTGACAACGGACGGCACCGCCTTTTTCCCAGTAGGCGCGCTCAAGGAGCTTCGAAGGGATGCGGTGGAGGCTCTCTCGAAGGAGCTCTCGGAAAAGACAAGACCTATCCGGGAAAAGAGCCTGCCGCTTCCTGTCCGCAAAAAGAAAGAAGCCCCGGCCTTTTCCTCTCAGCATATCTACCTACAGGTCAGCACGAAGGAGCAGCTCCTTGCGGTAAAGCCCTACCTGGGCCCTGCCTGCACCGTGATCCTGGACGGCCCTGTTCTGGGGGCGGCAGAGGATGGCTTATGCCCGGTGGAGCCGGACTGGATCCTTGCCCTGCCCCAGATTTACCGGCAGAGCGATGCGGCATGGCTGCGGGAATTTTATAAAAAATTCACAGGAAAATGTTCCGGATTCCTGGCCAGGACTCTCGGGGAAATTGAATTTCTTGACGAAACAGGTTATGATGGCTTGGTTATGGGTGATTCCTGCCTGTACGCCTGGAATCTTACGGCGGCAGATCTTCTGGAAACCTATACCAACCTGGAGGTGCTGCCCCTGGAACTTGCCGGAAGAGAGCTGGCAGAAACCTATCGCGGGCGGATGTCTAGGAAGGTCCTTCCGGTGTATGGCCGTGTCCCGATGATGGTGACAGCGGGATGCGTGAAGAAGACCTGTGGGCGGTGCACCGGAAAAGAAGACGGAATCTGGTGGCTGGAGGACCGCAAGGGGGTCCGTTTCCCCGTGCGCACCGTGTGCCGGCACTGCCACAACATTCTCTATAACAGTGTACCGCTCTCACTCCACCGCCATCTTGATGACCCGACGGTACAGAGCGCCGGTGCTCTGCTTCTTTCCTTTACGACCGAAGACCAAACAATGACGGAGGGAGTCCTCTCACTCTTTCTGGGACCTGCTGCCGATATGCAGGGCTCCGGAACCGCAAACCAATGCGCGCTGCGGGACGGGGCATTCACAACAGGCCATTTCAGAAAAGGCGCGCTCTGATCTATGCGAACTTATATCCTGGCTCTAACGAAATATGTTCTGACCGCTGTGGTGGTGGGATACACGATTCTGTCCTACATTCTGCTGGTCAGCCGCAAAAAGAATGTCCATGGCGTGCTCGCCTACATGCAGTCGGTACTGATGCTGGTCTTTCAGCTGATCGCCTATGTGACGCTCTCGGTGGCGATGAACGATCCGACCTACATCTTTTTCTCGATCGTGCAGCTGGTGACGTTCTTCATAGCGACGGCACTGTTTCGCAACCTGTACCGGAAGGCCTATCTTCCCCTCTTCAACAACATGTGCTTCCTGCTCTCGATCGGACTGGTGATCATCTCAAGGCTGTCCTTCTCGAGTGCCTGGCGGCAGTTCGTGATTGCCGTCGGCGGCCTTGCCCTGGCGATCATCCTGCCCTTGTTTCGGAAGTACTTCCACCTCTTAAAGCTCCCCAAGTTCTACTGGGGACTTGCGGGCATCGTAATCCTGTCAGTGGTCATGCTCCTTGGCTCCTCAACCCTGGGCGCCAACATCACCTGGACCATCGGAGGCCTTACCTTCCAGCCCTCGGAGTTTGTGAAGATTCTCTATCTTTTGTTCCTCGCCTGTACCTTAAAAGAAGTGAAGACCTTAAAGGACATCCTGATCGTCGCGGTCTTTGCCGGCGCCCATGTGCTGGTGCTGGTGGGTTCCAATGACCTGGGTTCCGGCCTGATTTACTACGTGGTCTTCTTCTTTATGCTCTACCTCGCAACCGACAGCATTCTGATGCTTTTGGGCGGAATGGGTATGCTGGCCGTGGGCTCTGTGGTGCTCTATCACTTTTTCTCCCACGTGCAGCTGCGTGTGGCGGCATT
>JBJEYC010000065.1:0-3232 GCA_051886435.1 Lachnospiraceae bacterium | reverse complement strand
TCGGAGCGGGAGATCATCGGCAAAACGGATGAGGACATGATGTGGCACATCGATCCGGAACCGTTCAAAAAAGACGAAGAGGAAGTTATCAAGTCCGGAAAGAAGATCTACATGCAGAGAGGAGACTGCATTGTAAACGGTACAAACCGGGAGATCATCGCAAGCAAGATTCCGGTTTATCGCGATGGCAGAATCATCGGCCTTTTGGGTACCGTGATTGACGCGGATGAGGCAGAGCAGTTCTTTGTCAAAGAGAAAAGACTTTCTGCAGTTGACCCTGTTACCGGGCTCTCCAATGCGCGCGGCCTTTCAGACAGTGTTTATTTCTTCCTTGTCGAGCACTGGCGTACCGGCGAGGATTTCGCGATGATCGAGGTATCCGTTCCGGAGTACAGTGAGATTGTGAAGCTCTATGGGGACAGTTCTGGCGACTGCCTGCTGCGCGAAATCGGCACAATCCTGAGAAACTGCGGTGGGACAAACTGCGTAATCGGGAGAGTCCAGGAAAGCTATTTCTCCGTGCTGATGAAGTTTGAGAGCAAGGAAGAGGTACGAGACATTGCCAGAATGATCCGGACAGCCATTGAATCGATAAGAAGTGCCGGCCAGTGGAGCGGAAACTGCACTGCCGTGATCAAGGCAACCTTCACAGACAGCTCCAGCAGAAGCAGGAATTCCTATACGCGTGGACTGTCCGGCTTGATCCTGAACAGCAGAGACAGCGAAGACCTTTGAGGAAAGGAATTCCTTTCGGAATTCCAATACATAAAAGTCCACACAAAGAAAAGAAGAACGCGGAACCCGGAGGGGACAGCCCCCTTCGCGTTCCGCGTTATCATTTGGCCAATTATCGTCTATGGCAGCTGAGAGTATTACCCGGTGTATGCGTCATCCGCGCTGTTTGCAAACTTCTGCTCTTTGAGCCATTTCTCCTCGGCAGCATTTTCCGGAATGTCAATTCGCTCCAGGCGAAAAATGACCGGCCTTGTGCCGTCATTACAGCAAGTGATCATGACACGCTCATCGTTTGTCCAGCCGTGCATGATGGAACCTCCCTGCAGGGCGGTGTAGATATAGCGGCTGATGGCATCCCAGGCCTCTGAGCAGAACGGAACCTTCGGTCCGCCTGCGGTTTCATTCGGGTCACTGCTGGATTTCACCAGGGTATTCAGACCCATATGATAGAAATCATCCTTATCCGGCGTGCGGTCAAAAATGTATTCGTCGCCCGCGTGGAAGACTGGACATGGCCCGGACTTCGGATCCGCAAGATAGGTCTTCTGCAGATCGGTAAAACATTTAGTATCCAGTATCGTCACTTTGCATCTGTGTTTCATGTTTGCATCCTCTCTTAATCGGGTACTTCTGCGAATACCCGTGCCGGAAAGCTCGCCATGGCAACCCGAATCGGCACGACATAGAGCACAGCGCCGGTATCCGGCAGCTGATCCAGATGAATCATGTCCTCGCAGATGACGGACTGATGTCCGAGAATCTCATCATGGTTCACATCGCCCTCATAATCCGGATCACCCTTTTTGTTGTAATTGTCAACCAGTTGAGAGTCAATCCCGACCAGCGCCACATCCCGTGCCATAAGCCACTTTGCAGCCTGCGGGGTGATGTAGGGAACATCCACCTCATATTCTGGTGTCATGAACTTCTTGTCGTGTCCGCTGTTGCAGAGAACCGCCGCGCCAGCAAGATTCTCCCCCTCCAGCTTCTCAAAATCACATACATCGAAGTAGTGCCGTTCCCTGCTCATGCGTACCACGTACGTCCGCAAGTGGACCAGCTTTTCCAGCGGAATGTCGCCGACCTTGTAGCCGTTCTCAAACCGGTGGTATGGCGAATCCACATAGGTTCCGCTGATGTTGACCATCCGGATCTGGTCGAGCATGGCAGCGCCGCCGGTTCCAAAGGTTCCCTCGCACGCCTCCCTCGACAGATAGGTGCTGATCTCCACCGGCGGCATGCCCGGATAAGAGATCTGTCCGTTCACGATGTAATGGCTCAGTTCGATATACCTCATGCTGCCTCCCATCCGGATATCAGATCCTTCTTCCGGCGTGATAACCCTCATGAATTGCATTCAGGAGCTTCCTTGCGCCCATCGCGTCGCCGATCGCCTCAATCGGATATCCCTTTGCGCCAAGGTCATCAAGCAGTCCGGACACCGGCTTCATGCCGAGTGCGCAGACAACAGCATCGCCGCGGAATACCTTTTCTCCTCCATCATAGGGGCCGGAGAGATCATATGGCCGCTCGGTACCTTTGCCGGTATTCAGGTTCAGCTTCGGTTCAACCTTCTTGGTCGCGACGTACACCTCTGTCGGTGTGACCTTGCGGATGCTCTTGTTGAGCTCAATCTGCACATGATCAGCTTTGAGACGGGCGTTCAGGCTGTAGTCAACGCCATAGAGGTTTGCCGGAGCCAGGTTCGGCACAATGTCAATCATCGTGACATGCTTTCCGTGTTCCGCCAGGTGCATGGCCACCTCGCAGCCCACAAGGCCGGCGCCGCAGATGAGGAAGTTCTCCACATCGGGATATTTGTTGTCCAGCACATCCCAGGGACTTAAGATACCCTTTCCGTCCATGCCCTCGATCCTGGGCACCAAAAGCTCGGATCCCGTTGCGACCAGAATCTTGTCAAACTTCTCCCGCGCCGCAATCGCCTCGGTGAATTCCGTCTCCATCCGGATCTCCACACCGCTCTTTTTCACGGTATGGATGAGATAGTCCGTGTACTTCCTGTAATCGATCTTGAATGCCGGCGCTGCCACATAGTGCATGAGTCCGCCGAGACGGTTCGACTTCTCAAACAGCACCACGGTGTGGCCTCTTTCTGCCGCAGCGATGGCCGCGTTGAGTCCCGCAGGGCCGGAACCGACCACAGCGACCCTCTTTTTCACCTTTGCGGGGAAAATCACGGTCTCAATTTCTCCGTCATTTCCAACATTCGGGTTCACAGCGCAGTGGAGAGCGCGATTCTTGTTACCCGCGCCGAGGCACTCGTTGCAGCGAAGGCACTGACGCATATCCTCGATGCGGTCTTCCATAATCTTGGTGGGGTAGTCCGGATCCGCAAGGATCTGACGTCCAAGCGCGGCAAAATCCACTTCCCCGTTCGCAATCATCTCCTCGGCACGCTCCGGCCGCACCGCACCGATCGTAATCACCGGGATGTGCACATGCTTTTTGATGATGGCGGCATTCTCCGTATAGAGGT
>JBJEYC010000064.1:0-3249 GCA_051886435.1 Lachnospiraceae bacterium | reverse complement strand
GGAACAGATCCCAGAGGACCTCGAAGTGGTGGCCCATCTCACGGCCGCCTCTTGCCACATAGCCGACGTTCTCGATGACCTTGCCGTCAAGGCAGCCGCCGGGAACCGGAAGCTGCTCCAGATAGGTGATCTTGGATCCATCCATGTGGGCATCCCGGATCAAAAAGCATCCGGCTGCCAGGTTGGCAATGCCGGTGCCGATCATATAGGCACTCTTGTCGTCAATTCCTGCGGGCTTTCTCGCGTGCACCAGGGCGTCGCAGTCACCGGCGTAAAATTTCAGTCTCGGGTCTTTCGATTTGATGTGGTAATCCATGCAAAACCTCCTTGTGTGCGCTGCGGGCCTCCCCCGTGAATATCTGACCCGCGGTCATTTATCATGCATTCATTGTACGGCACAGCCCCCGGAATTGCAACCGGCTGGGCATTACGGAATCCTAAACATTTGATGAATTTCTGTGCGGAAATTCCGGTTTTTGCACTCTTGTCAATAAGATATCATAATGATATCATTAGCATATCAACAGTACAAATTGTGCCTGTTGTCAGATTTATTAAATTTCACTTAAGTATTTATTGACCTCCCCGCTTTTATGGGGCCTATGGTACACTGAGCGTGTTGTGGGCGGAGCGTCTTTGTCACAGCGCGGTTTCGCGAAGTGGAAAGGTTTCATAAAAGACGGGCCCTGGCCCGTCTTATTTTTATGTCTGCAGGAAGGATCCCCAAAGGTCCTGTGCAGAACCGAAACAGGCGGCGCACATCCATTGGAAAAGAAGACAGGAAGGTTAACATGGCTGACGAAATCAAAAAAGGAAAGAAAAAGAAGAAGTGGGTGAAGTGGGTCGTCATCCTCGTCATCGTGGCGGTGGTCTTTGGCGGGCTTCGCATAGCAGGACAAAACGCCCAGAAGGCGGCCTACACCGAGGATGTGGCAACAAAGCGCGACATCCAGAACGCCCACAACTTCACCGGGACGGTTGCCCCGGTGAATGAGTCCGACGTCTATTCCACTGTGACCGGCGTGCGGGTCAAAGAGGTGAAGGTTAAAAAGGGGGATGAGGTCAAAAAGGGAGATGTGATCGCCGTCCTCGACTCCTCCGATGTGGAGAGCCAGATCGCCCAGAATGAGGCAACCTTAAAGAAGACCCAGGAGGCGAACGCGGAGTCCGTCGAGAGCGCGCAGGAAGCGCTGGACAATGCAAAGAGCAACGCGGCATCCGGCCTTGACAGCTCGGTGCAGAGCGCAAAGTCGAGCCTGACCAGTGCCCAGAAGTCCTATGACGATGCCAAGAGCAACGTCGAGGACGGCACCGATTCGAGCCTTCTCTCCGCCAAGACGAGCCTCGATAACGCGGCGGACCAGTACAACAACCTGAAGTACAACATCGAGAACAACCTGGATTCCACCCTGCAGAGTGCCCAGTACCAGATGACAACGGCATACCAGCAGCTTCTGACCGCCCAGGAGAACTACAACAACGAGGTCAAGCTCAACAACCAGCATCTCTCCTCCACGACCCTGGCTGCGATGCAGCAGGTGGACAGCGCTTACCAGTCCATCGTCTCTGCCCAGAATCAGGTGGCAACCGCCCAGAACTCTCTGCAGAAGTACGACGAGTCGGAGGCTTCTGAACTCAATGAGAAGACTGACACGATCCGAAACGGCTACGTCCTGTCGGTGGATTCCGCAAACGACGCCCTGTCCGCGGCATGGCAGACCTACCAAAACGCCCAGGACAGCTACAAGGCGGCGAAGATCAACGAGGAGAACAACCTGACCACCCTTTATGACACCCTGCTCTCTGCGCAGGATGCCTACCTGCACGCGGTGGACAGCTACAATGCGACCGTGAACTCCCTGGTGCAGCAGCTAAACCAGTACCAGACCGCCTACGCTCAGGCCCAGACCGCCTATGACGCGGCCGTCAAGGCTGCCAACCAGCAGCTGGGAACTTTGAAGAACACCCTGGATTCCGCAAAGAGCAGCTACGCTGCGGCGGTGAACAGCCAGAGCCAGCAGATCGAGACTTACCAGAACCAGCTGGACCAGGCAAAGACCAGCAGTGATACCACGACCAGTGAGCTCCAAATCGAACAACAGAAGGACAACCTTGCCGAATACACGCTGACCGCCCCGATGGACGGTGAGATCACGGCTCTGAACGTGGAGGAGGGAGATCTCATCTCCGGGACCACGGCAGCCGCCACAGTCACTTCCTTTGACAAGATGAAGATCAACATCAAGATCGGTGAATACGACATCGTCTCCACCGGCGAGGGGGGCAAGGTCTCCGTCACACTGGACGCAGTGGATGGCAAGACCTATGAGGGCACCATTGTCTACGTGGCAAGAACCGCCACGGTGGACAACGGCGTTTCCTACTTTGAGTCTGAGGTGGACTTTGACGCAGACGATGACGTCCGGTCCGGGATGAGCGCTGAGGTCAAGCTCACCGTGCAGGAGAAGAAGGATGCCATCAGCATCCGGTCCGATGCCGTGCAGACCGCGGACGACGGGACCAACTACGTGCTGGTATATGGCGACAACGGACGGGATCTCGTGCAGAAGACCGTGACCTGCGGCATCTCCGACGGCACCTACACCGAGATCACCGACGGCCTCTCGGAGGGAGACAAGGTCTACTACATCCCGACCTCGGCTGCCCAGTCCCTGATGGACGCCGAGATGGACGCAACGGTGGACGAGGAATGACGGCGATGACGGAAGAGAACAAGACAGAAACAAAAGACGTCACCACACCGGCTGCTCCGGAAGAGAAGACAGGCGCCTCTGAAGAAATCCTTCGCATGGAGAACATCTGCAAGGACTACGACATGGGAAACGAGGTGCTGCACGTGTTAAAGAGCGTGTGCCTGACTGTCCGCCGCGGCGAGTTCCTCGCGATCCTGGGGCCCTCCGGATCCGGCAAGTCCACCCTGATGAACATCATCGGGTGCCTGGATGTGCCCACCTCCGGTGACTACTGGCTCGACGGGCGGCACATCGCGGACGAGGACGAGACGAGCCTTGCGAGGATCCGGAGCCGGGAAATCGGCTTCGTATTCCAGTCCTTCAACCTTCTGCAGCGGCAGAACGCCTTTGAAAACGTGGAGCTTCCCCTGATCTATGCCAACGTCCCGGAGAAGGAGCGCAGAAAGCGGGTGGATGAGGTGCTCGACCTGGTGGGCCTTACCGACAAGCGGGAAAACATGCCAAACCAGCTCTCCGGCGGCCAGCAGCAGCGGGT
>JBJEYC010000063.1:0-16185 GCA_051886435.1 Lachnospiraceae bacterium | reverse complement strand
GGCGCCGGCAAGACCTTCAAGGACTGGCCCGAGATGGTCGGCAACATCATCCCCTTCATCTCCGGCGAGGAGGAGAAGAGTGAGAAGGAGCCGCTTCGCATCTTCGGTCACGTGGATCCCGAGAAGGGTGTCATCGTCCCCGCGGAGTCACCGCTCATCACCTGCCAGTGCCTGCGTGTGCCGATCCTCTATGGTCACACCGCCGCGGTCTTTGTCAACTTCAGAAAGAAGCCCACGAAGGATGAGCTGATCGCAAAGCTGCGCGGCTATGCCGGCGTGCCCCAGGAGCTCGCGCTTCCGTCTGCTCCCGAGCACTTCATCCAGTACCTGGAGGAGGACGATCGTCCCCAGGTCACCAAGGATGTCAACTACGAGAACGGCATGGGCGTCTCCATCGGACGGCTCCGGGAGGATACCCTCTTTGACTGGAAGTTCGTCGGCCTCTCCCACAACACGCTCCGCGGCGCCGCGGGCGGTGCGGTGGAGTGCGCAGAGCTCTTAAAGGAGCAGGGACTCATCCAGCACAAGTAAGAAACGGCAATCGGCGGGCTTTACGCCTGCCTGCACGAAAGAAGGCCCGCCCGGGCCTTCTTTTTGCGTCAGGGGACTGGAAGTTGGCGACGTTTGGTGGCAGAATAGGTTCACCGGGGCAGGCGCTCCGGGGTCTTTTCTCACCGCGCCGATCGGCGCAGATTCCGCCGCAGAAAGAACATTTGCATGGGTAAAGTTGTCTATATTTCTGAGAAACCGAGTGTTGCGCAGCAGTTTGCCGACGCGCTGGGCCTGCGCTTTGCGCGCCGTGAGGGCTATCTGGAGGGACCGGACACCATCGTGACCTGGTGCCTGGGGCATCTGGTCACGATGTCCTATCCCGAGGCCTATGATCCGAAGCTCAAGAAGTGGTCCATGGATACGCTCCCGTTTTTGCCAAAGGAGTTCAAGTACGAGGTCATTCGCGAGGGCGGCACCAAAAAGCAGTACGAGATCGTGAAAAAGATCCTCACCTCCCCGGAAGTGGAGCGGATCTACATCTGCACCGACTCCGGGCGGGAGGGAGAGTACATCTACCGCCTGGTGGCAAAACAGGCCGGGGTGAAGGGCAAGGAGCAAAAGCGCGTCTGGATCGACTCCCAGACAAAGGAGGAGATCCTGCGCGGCATCCGGGAGGCAAAGGACGATTCCGCCTATGACCACTTGGGTTCTGCCGCCTACCTTCGCGCCAAGGAGGACTACCTGATGGGAATCAACTTCTCCCGGGCCCTCACCCTGAAATACCGGTACCCGATCCAGGACTTTCTCGGGATGGATCGGTGCGTGATCGCCGTCGGCCGGGTCATGACCTGCGTCCTTGGGATCGTGGTGCGCAGGGAGCGGGAGATCCGCGCCTTCGTCCCGACGCCATTTTTCCGGGTGACCGGGACCTTCGGCAAGATGGATCCGGAAGGAAACCTTCTCACCTTCCCCGCGGACTGGTCCGCCGTGGAGGGAAGCCGCTATTTCCAGTCCCCGAAGCTCTATCGGGACAACGGCTTTTTAAAGCGGGAGGACGCAGAGGAGCTGATTTCGTATCTCACCGCCCCCGGAGAGCCCCCGGCCGTTCCGAAGGTGGAGAGCATCTCCCACAAAAAGGAGACCCGGAACCCGCCGACTCTCTACAACCTGGCAGAGCTCCAGAACGACTGCTCCAGGTTCTTCAAGATCTCCCCGGACCAGACGCTTGCGATCGCCCAGGAGCTCTACGAGAAAAAGCTCACCACCTACCCCCGGACCGATGCGAGAGTCCTCTCCTCGGCGGTGGCCAAGGTGATCGATGACAACTTAAAGGGCGTTGGCTCCCAGCCGATGTTTGCCCCCTATGTGGAGCAGATCCTCGCCTCCGGGACAGACAAAAAGATTGGAAAGACCAAGTATACGAATGATGCGATGATCACCGACCACTACGCGATCATCCCGACGGGGCAGGGGTTCTCTGCCCTGCGCGGCCTCTCCCCGACCTCGGCAAAGGTCTACGAGCTCATTGTGCGCCGGTTCCTTGCCATCTTTTATCCGCCTGCCATCTTTGATAAAATATCGCTGTCGGTTGTCGTCCGTGGAGAGCACTTCGGGACGAGCCAGAAGGTCTTAAAGGACCCGGGGTACCTCGCCGTCAACGAGTTCTCCTTCCGCAAAAAGCGGGACGCCGAGAAGGATGACGAGAGCGAAGAGGAAAGCGGAGAGGAAAAGAGCGCCGATCTTTCGAAGATTCTCAGCCACTTAAAGAAGGGAGACGAACTCCTTGCAAAGGGGTATGAGATCAAGGAAGGACAGACCCAGCCGCCCAAGCGCTACAACTCGGGTTCTATGATCCTCACCATGGAGAATGCAGGACAGTTCATCGAGGACGAGACGCTCCGGGAGCAGATCAAGGGCTCCGGCATCGGCACCTCGGCCACCCGGGCGGACATCTTAAAGAAGCTCGTGACCAACCGGTACCTGGACCTCAACGGAAAGACCCAGATCTACACCCCCACCCAGCTGGGGGAGATGATCTACGACGTCTGCGACTGCTCGATCCGCTCGCTCCTCGACCCCAAGCTCACCGCGTCCTGGGAGATGGGACTTTCCCGGGTGGCGGAGGGAACGGTCACCGAGGACGAATACATGGAAAAGCTCGAGGGCTTTATCCAGAGGCGGACCGACTACGTGAAGCAGACGAACTACACGGGTCCCTTAAGGCAGCAGTTCGAGAAGGAAGCCGCGTTCTATCCCAAAAAGATGAACTTCGACAAGACCCGCTATGCCCCGTCGAAACGATCAGGCAGCACCCGGAAAAAACGGGATGTGAAAACATAATTCAGGAGGAGTGTGTGATGGCATTTGAATCGTATCGGATTGACAAGATGTTGAACCTTCAGGAGACGATCGCAGCATCGCTCTTTGACGGAAAAATCTATCCCTGGGAGGTCCTGCCCGACATCGAGGGCTTTATCATCGAGCTTGGAAAGACACTTCCGAAAGACCGGTTCGAGGAGCGGGACGGACATATCTGGATTGCAAAGAGCGCAAAGATCTTTGACTCCGCGTACATCGCCGGCCCCTGCATCGTCGACGAGGAGGCGGAGCTTCGCCAGTGCGCCTTCGTCCGCGGCAAGGCGCTCATCGGAAAGCACTGCGTGGTCGGCAACAGCTGCGAACTCAAGAATGTCGTGCTGTTTAACAACTGCGAGGTGCCCCACTACAACTACGTCGGAGACTCGGTCCTGGGCTTCCACGCCCACATGGGAGCCGGGGCCATCACCAGCAACATCAAGTCCGACCGCACCAACGTGGTCCTGCACGACGGGACCGACACCCTGGCAACCGGCTACCGGAAGATGGGTGCCATCCTGGGCGACTACGTCGAGGTGGGCTGCAACAGTGTCCTGAATCCAGGCACCGTCGTCGGCCCCCACACCAACATCTATCCGCTCTCCA
Source organism: Lachnospiraceae bacterium (assembly GCA_051886435.1). Classification (GTDB taxonomy): domain Bacteria; phylum Bacillota; class Clostridia; order Lachnospirales; family Lachnospiraceae; genus CAG-791. The sequence goes on along the minus strand of JBJEYC010000063.1, from coordinate 12,732 downwards.
TGGTGCGCGGGTGCGTGCCGGCAGAGCACATCTACAAGGACAGGGATCACGTGGTCCAGAAGACCGCGCGCTGACAAAGCACTGGGGGTGTCGCCATGGCAAATCAGAGTCTCGCATTTATCGAGCTGTTCTGGGAACTGATGAACCGAAAGACCGGAGAGCTGGGACGGGTGGATTATACGCCCCAGAAGCCTCCCTTTGACTTCACGTCGCCCATCGAACAGCCCTTTGCAAGAAGTACACCGGAGGAGCAGGGGGTCGACAGCGAAAAGCTCTCGCAGATGATGTCAGAGCTTCTCTCTTCCCAAAATGTGGACCTGCACCAGATCTTCATCGTGCGGAACAACCACGTGATCTTGGAGCACGCCTTCGGCGCCTACCGGCCCGGCGTCTGGCACATCACCTACTCGATGTGCAAGAGCTTTACCGGCATGGCGATCGGCCTTCTGCACGACGAGGGAAAACTCTCCGTCAATGACCGGGTGCTGTCCTTTTTTGAGGACGTCAACACGCCCCAGGGGATCCTGGCAAGGCTCCGGTACCGGGATCTGACGATCCGGCACCTTCTGACCATGTCCACCGGTGTCTCCTTCAACGAGGTGGGGGCAATCTCCGGAAACGACTGGGTAAAGTCCTACTTCGAATCCGGCTCGAAGTTCCCCTTCGGAACCCAGTTCGACTATAACAGCATGAACTCCTTCATCCTCTCCGCGATCGTGACGAAGATCACGGGCAAGACGATGTTCGAGTACCTCAAAGAAAAGCTCTTTGCCCCGATGGGGATCACCAAGGTCTTCTGGGAGTCCTCCCCGACCGGCATCACCAAAGCGGGCTGGGGCATGTTTCTGACCCCGGAGGATGCGGCAAAGCTGGGAAAGCTCTACCTGGACCACGGGATGTGGAACGGAACACAGCTGATCTCCCGGGAATGGGTGGAGGAATCCACCAAGCCCCAGATTGCGACCGGCCGGGACGACAATCCCTTCTACGGCTACCAGCTCTGGATCGGAAACCTCCCCGGGTCCTTCATGTACAACGGCATGCTGGGGCAGAACGTCTACGTCTACCCCTCGCTCAACACGATCGTCGTCGTCAACGCGGGCAACACCGAGGTCTTTGCCAACGGCACCATGACCCAGATCCTGCGCTCCTACCTGACGGAGGACTTCGGTCAGGATGCGCCGCTCCCGGAGAACCCGGCCGCAGTGCGGAACCTCTCCCGGATCGCCGCCTCCACCGACGAGAAGCAGCGCATTCCCATCATCCGCTCCGGCGGCTGGGGCCGGCCGCCCAGGATTGCCACCTCGGGCTTTTCCTTCTTCAGCCAGTTGGACGGAAGAGTCTATGAGATGCGCTCCAAGGGCATCGGCCTGTTCCCCCTGATCATGCAGGTCGTCCACTACAACTACACGGACGGCATCCGGTATCTGCGGTTTCGCTGCCAGCATGACCGGTACGCGCTGGAGTTTCTCGAGGGAGATGAGGTCTTCCGGATCCCGGTTGGCTACGGGGAGAGCCGGCACACCAGTATCACCATGCACGGCGAGGAGTATCTGATCGGCGCCAAGGGGCGCTTTGGCTGGAACGAAGACGGAAAGATGGTCCTGACGCTGGAGATCTCCTACATCGAGGAGGCCTGCAAGCGGATGCTCAAGATCGAGTTCGCGGACTGGAATCACCTGATCCTGAAGTGGAACGAGGCACCGGGCAACAAGATCATCGAGGGGACCCTTGAGATGATCACGACGGGCTCTGGCAACACCAACGCCTTTGTGGAGGGAATGCTCTCCAAGGTGAGTCCGAGTCTTATCCACGAGACCATGTATTCGGCCATCCACCCGGTGGTGGACGCGGACTACGTCTTCACCGATACGGACTCTGCGCTCACTGACCTTGCCCTGTTCCATGAGCAAAAGAAAAAGGCGGAGGAAGATGCCGCAAAGAAGGAGTCATAATCCATCATGAACAGCACCGCAGCATTCTGGCTCCTGGCCGCCGTCGTTGTCGCGGCGGTGGCAGCACTTGGCGCCGTCAATGAATCAAGAAGAAAGCGGGATCTTGCCGCACGTTTTCAGAAGACCTTCGGGAAGATCCCAAACAAGAAGCTCTCTGCCGCAAGGAGGGAGCACCTGGCCGGGTATCTCAACCACCACGAAAAGCCAAATCAGATCGATTCGATCACCTGGAACGACCTGGACATGGACCGGGTCTTTGCAAGGATCGACAGCACTAAGAGCGGAGCAGGAGAGGAATTTCTCTACTTCCTGCTCCACAGCCCGGAGGAAAAAGAGGGTGGTGGCGGCCTCCCCAAAGAGGCGGTCTCATTTTTTGAGGATCCCGCAAAGGCTTCTTTCCGCACACAGCTTGAGCTGATCTTTCACGACCTTGGCAGGATGGGCGCCTACAGCTTCTGCGAGGGTCTCGATGCCCTGGAGAAGGTGAAGACCTCCGGCGCCGCGGCCCACGTCCTTGCGCTTCTTGCGCCCTTTGTCAGCATCGCGGTGCTCTTTTTCAGCGCAAAGATCGGTATCGTGCTTTTGCTGTTTGTGATCGTCGTCAACATCGCGACCTACTCCGGCGAAAAGAAGAAGATCGAGGAGTCCCTTGCCACGATCCGGTATCTCCTTCGGATGAAGAAGGCGGCGGGAAAGATCCTCGCCCTGCACGAGACGATCCCGGGGGAGGACCTGGAAGCACTCCGGGCACTGGATGCGCGCCTTGCCGGATTTTCCCGGGGATCCTTCTGGGTGACCGGCGGCTCTGCCTCCGGCAGCCCCCAGGACGCGGTCCTTGACTACATCCGGATGATCTTCCACGTGGACCTCATCCGGTTTTCCGGCATGGTATCCTTTGTCCGGAAGAACCGGGAGACAGTGGACGGGCTCTTTACGTTCCTTGGAAGAATCGACGCCGAAATCAGCACTGCCTCCTTTGCGAAGAGCCTTCCCGGCACCTGTGCGCCGGTATTTGCGGATGAGAGCGCTGCGCCCTTTTTCCACGCGGTGGGGCTCTACCATCCGCTTTTGGAGGCGCCCGTTGCCAATGACCTTTCGACGGACACCTCGCTTCTTCTGACGGGCTCCAACGCATCCGGCAAGTCGACATTCTTAAAGAGCGCCGCCCTGGCAGCGCTCCTTGCCCAGACCCTGCACCTCGTACCGGCCGCTTCTTATGAGGCTCCACGCTTTGCGATCTACTCGAGCATGGCGCTTCGGGACTCGATCGCCGGCGGCGCCTCCTACTTCATGGTGGAAATCCGCTCCTTAAAGCGGATCCGGGACGCTGCACTCTCATCAAAGCTGCCGGTCTTTGGCCTGATCGATGAGGTGCTTCGGGGCACCAACACCGTGGAGCGCATCGCCGCCTCCACCGAGATCCTGCGGGATCTTGCCGGAAAGCACGCCCTGCTCTTTGCGGCTACCCACGACGGGGAGCTGACCCAGAGCCTTTCCGGGCGGTACGCCAATTACCACTTCGAGGAGACCTGGGACGGGAAGGACGTGACTTTCTCCTATCGGCTCCACGAGGGACCCGCCACCACGCGCAACGCGATCCGGCTTCTGTCCGCCGTGGGCTTTGACCCTGCCGTCACCGATGCGGCAGAGGCCCTGGCCCGGGACTTTGAGACAACCGGACACTGGCACTGGAATCGGGAACACGAAAAGGAAACCAACGCATGACCCATGTAGAAATCTTTACCGACGGCGCCGCCCGGGGAAATCCCAACGGCCCCGGCGGATACGGCGCCATCCTCCGCTTCACCGACAGTAAGGGCGGCGTCCACGAGAAGGAACTCTCCGAGGGCTTCAACCCAACCAGCAACAACAGGATGGAGCTTCTGGCTGCCATCAGCGCTCTGGAGCAGCTCACCCGCTCCTGTGACGTGGACCTGTACTCGGACTCGAGTTATCTCATCAATGCTGTCAACAAGGGATGGCTTGTCTCCTGGCAGCGAAACGGCTGGCGGACCGCGGACAAGTCCCCGGTCAAGAACCGTGACCTCTGGGAGCGGTTTCTGAAAGCCAAGGCACCACACCGGGTGACGTTTCACTGGGTGAAGGGCCATGCCGGACACCCGGAAAACGAGCGGTGCGACACCCTGGCAACTTCTGCCGCGGACGCCATGAGAGGGACAAGGAGGCCCAACCTGGATGGAACTCAAAATCAAAAGACTTCGTGAGAGCGCAATCCTCCCCAAGCGGGGGAGTGAAAAGGCCGCCGGCTATGACCTGTACGCAGACAATGAAGAGGCGGTCACCATCGCGCCCCATAGCACCGTCATGATCGGCACCGGACTTGCGATGGAGATCCCGGAAGGGTACTTCGGGGCGATCTTTGCGCGCAGCGGCCTTGCCGCCAAACAGGGCCTTCGCCCCGGCAACTGCGTCGGCGTTGTGGACGCGGACTACCGGGGAGAGTGGAAGATTGCCCTGCACAACGACACGGACCAGCCCCAGACGATCGCGCCCCATGAGCGCATCGCCCAGATGGTGGTGCTTCCCTTCCTCCCTGTGACCTTTGCGGAAGTATCTGAACTCTCCGATACTGCCCGGGGCGCGGGAGGCTTTGGCAGCACCGGCAGGCAGTAAGTCTCATGGCCCCCACAGGCCCTGTGGATCCTCTGGAAGAGATCCAAAAAACCAGAAAGAAGGAGCGCCGGGAAATCCTCTCCCTGGAGAAGGGGACAAGCTACCGCTTCCCGCTTTCTGCGGCGCCGGATGCTGCTTCCCTCAAGGCCCTGAACGCCGTGCTCCCCGGCCGCCTTCTGTTTCGGGAGGAAAAGGGGGATCTTGTCATCACCGTGCGGGAGAAGAACGTCGAGGAACTCCGCACAAGAAGTGCCGGCAGAAAACAGCTCCCAAGAGAGCTTTCCCCGAATCCCGCCAACCCCTTTGACCTTCTGCCCGAGGGTGTCCAGGGTGTTGCCACCGTCAACAAGGTGGAAGCCCTGATTCGGGCTGTGGGGAGCGATCGGGCGGCAGAACTTCTTGGGATGTCCAAGACCGGCATGTACAAGCGCCTCCGCACCGCACGGGCCAAAAAGATCCCGGCGGGTCCCTTCGAGGAGCCCCTGGGCGATGCGGACTGGAAGTTCTAGGAAGCGAAAGATCTGCTTTCTCCCCCGTGCCGGATGATGTATGATGGTTGATTGTCGGGGCAGACATGCCCGGTCCTTTGTCAGAATAAGGAGGATTTGTGTAATGAAAAGAAAAAAGATTGGCGCAGTGCTCTCGTGCGTGCTCCTTGGCGCCGGCCTGATCGTCGGCTGCGGCAGCAAAGACTCCGCAGACACCGCGGTTGAGGAGGCCACCTGGGAGTCGATTCCCGCCGCCACCGAGGCCGCCACGGAGGCGGCAACCGAGGCTGTCACCGAGGAGTCCGCAGACGAAGGCGTGACCGTGCCGGAGGGCGATTACCTCTCTGAGCTGACCGGCCTTCCGATCTCTGAGGATATCAAAGACCAGCGCCCCATCGCCATGATGATCGATAACGACTCCCGTGCTCTGCCGCACTTTGGTGTGGTGGACTGCGATGTCGTCTATGAGATGATGAACTCCACCGAGAACAACCGCATCACCCGTCTGATGTGCCTGATGAAGGATTGGGGCAATATCACCAAGCTCGGGTCCATCCGCTCCACGCGTCCCACGAACGTCATTCTGGCTTCTGAGTGGAACTCCATCCTCTGCCATGACGGCGGCCCGTTCTACATCAACGACTATCTGAACCAGAGCTGGGCTCCGCCGCACATCTCCGGATACTTCTCCCGTGTGGACAACGGCAAGGCAACGGAGTTCACCGAGTTCTGCCTGGAGGGGGAGATGACCAAGCGCGTCGCCTCTGAGGGAATCTCGCCCACCTACACTGCCAACCCCGGCAACCACTTTAACTTTGCCGAGTACGGCACCGAGGTGACGCTGGGAGATGACCAGGGCGCCATCGACGCAAGCAGCATCAGCCTGCCGTTCTACAACACCAGCTCCACCTTAAAGTACAATTCGTCCACGAACACCTACGACTACTATGAGTTCGGAAATGTGTCCCAGGACGGTGCCACCGGAGAGACTCTGACCTTCAAGAACGTCATCATCCAGGACTGCTCCTTCACACAGCTCGATTCCAACGGATACATGATCTACAACTGCGTGGATGCCACCGGCAACAACGGCTACTACCTGACCGATGGCAAGGCGATTCCAATCTCCTGGTACAAGAACGACTACTCCGCGATCACCAAGTACTATGACAAGAACGGCAACGAGATCACCGTCAACGACGGAAAGACCTACATCGCCCTGGTGCCCAGCGACACCTGGGGTGAGGTTGCCATCCAATAACGAAGAAGGGAAGCAAACCGCATGAAAATCAGAACCAGATATGCACCCAGCCCCACCGGAAAGATGCATGTCGGAAACCTGCGCACCGCACTCTATGCCTACCTGATTGCCAAGCATGAGGGGGGCGACTTCATCCTCCGGATCGAGGACACCGATCAGGAGCGTTACGTGGAGGGCGCCGTCGACATCATCAACCACACCATGCAGGAAACCGGCCTCATCCCCGATGAAAGCCCGGATCTCGGAGGCCCGGTGGGTCCCTATGTCCAGTCCGAGCGTGTCAAGAGCGGCCTGTACATGAAGTACGCAAAGCAGCTGATCGAGAAGGGCGAGGCCTACTACTGCTTCTGCACACCGGAGCGTCTCGAAAGCCTCAAGCAGGTCGTGGCAGGGAAGGAGATCTCCGTCTACGACAAGCACTGCCTGCATCTGTCCAAAGAGGAGATCGAGGCAAACCTGGCAGCCGGAAAGCCCTATGTCATCCGCCAGAACAATCCCACGGAGGGCACCACAACCTTCCATGATGAGCTCTACGGCGACATCACGGTGGAGAACAAGGAGCTGGACGACATGATCCTGATCAAGTCCGACGGCTATCCCACCTACAACTTTGCCAACGTCATCGACGATCACCTGATGGGCATCACCCACGTGGTCCGGGGCAACGAGTACATCTCCTCCACCCCCAAGTACACGAGACTCTACCAGGCCTTTGGCTGGGAAGAGCCCAAGTACATCCACTGCCCGCTGATCATGGGCGAGGACCACAAGAAGCTCTCCAAGCGCCACGGGGCAACCTCCTATGAGGACCTGGTGGAGCAGGGACTACTCCCGGAGACCATCGTCAACTTCATCGCACTTCTGGGCTGGAGCCCGGAGGGCGACCGGGAGATCTTCAGCCTGGATGAGCTCGTTAAGGAGTTCGACTACCACCGCATCGGAAAGAGCCCTGCGGTCTTTGACTACACCAAGCTCCACTGGATGAACGGCGAGTACTTCAAGGCCATGGACCCGGAGAAGTTCTATGAGAAGGCAGAGCCCTGGCTGAAGCAGGCCATCACCAAGCCGGAGATCGACTTAAAGCAGCTCTCCGAGATGGTCCGCACGAGGGCAGAGGTCTTCCCGGAGATCCCGGACATGATCCGCTTCTTCGAGACCCTTCCTGACTATGACACGGCGCTCTTTGACAACAAAAAGCAGAAGGCGACGAAGGAGAACAGCCTGCAGATCCTGAAGGAGATGCTTCCCATCTTTGAGAAGGAGGAGCACTTCACAAACGATGCGCTGTTTGCCGACATCGCAGCCTATGCAGAGGAAAAGGGATTCAAGAACAAGACCGTCATCTGGGTGGTCCGCATCGCGGTTTCCGGGCAGGCAGTGACGCCTGCCGGCGCAACGCAGATCATGGAGATCCTCGGACGCGATGAGTCCCTCGCAAGACTCCGGAAGGCAGTGGCCAAGCTGCAGGCCTGAACGCAGCACCACATCTCGTGAATTCCATCATCAATTCTTCCGTACCGGCATCGCACCAGGATGCCGGTGCGTTTTTTTCTCTTTCCGATTCACAAAAGATAAACAAACAGTCATCCGGCGGCGAAAAACCGATCGGCAATGCAGCGCAGAACCGGGCCATCACCCACAAGTCGGGGCCCATGCTCTGCCTTGCCGGCCCCGGGAGCGGAAAGACCTTCACCCTTGTTCAGCACATCCTGTTTCTGATCCGGGAAGAGCACATCTCCCCGGACCGGATACTTGTGCTCACCTTTTCCCGTGCAGCCGCACAGGAGATGGAAGAGCGGTATTTTAGGGAGCTTCGCAAGGCCGGCATATCTTCCTCCCTTCGCGGAAAGCCGTATTTTGGCACCTTCCATGCCCTGTTTTTCCGAATTCTGAGGGCAAATGCAGGCGCCCCGCTTTCCCTTATCAATACCGATGTCAAGACCAAAGTCCTGCAGCGGCTCTTCTGGGACTGCTGCAAAAAGGCACCGGAGGAGCGGGACATCTTAAACCTCATGGCAGCGATCTCTGCCCTGAAGAACGGGACATTGGATGCCCTTGCCCTGGAGCAGGATCCGGTTCTTGCCTATGCAAGCCGCGGCTATGAGGAGTACCTGCGCGCGATGCACCTTGTGGACTTTGATGACTTTGCCCTTTCCTGCCGGGATCTTCTTGTCAGCAATCCGGACATCCTGCAAAAGGAGCAGTCCCGCTTTGACCACATCCTGGTGGACGAGTTCCAGGACATCAATGCCGTGCAGCTTGAGATCACCCTCCTTCTGGGAGCACGCCACCGGAACTACTTTGTTGTGGGAGACGATGACCAGTCGATCTACGGCTTTCGGGGTTCCGACCCCAACGTCTTCAAAAAGTTCCTCGCTTCCTGCCAGGAGGCAGAGCAGGTAACTCTCTCTGTCAACTACCGGTGCGAAGAACCGATCCTGACCGCCGCCTGCAAAGTCATCAGGGAGAACAAAAACCGCCTGCCAAAGAAGATCACCGCGGCAAAGAAGGGGACCCGGAAGGTGGAACTGGAGGGATTTTCAGATCTTGTCAAGGAGACCGAAAAGGAGGCAGAAATCCTCCATGCGTACCTGGACCAAGGCGGGGATCCCAAAGATGCCGCGCTGATTCTTCGGACCCATGCCAGTGCCCAGAAGATCGCAGGCCGCCTTGCCCAGCTTGGGATCCCCATTGCCGGGCGAAAGATCCGACTTCCCGCCTATCTTGCAAAGATCTATGACGACACAGCAGGATACGTCCGGCTTGCAAGAACGCTCTCGCAAAAAGGCAGCGCCGACGCCTCCCTGTTTCTTGCCGTCATGAACCGCCCCCAGCGCTTTTTCCTCCCCCGTGATGCGGGTTATGGGCTGCAGACCAAACAGATGCTCCTTGAAAGAATCCCCCAAGGATCTCCCGCAAGGCAGGACATGGAGGCCTTCCTCTCGGATCTTTCCGCCATCGCCCTTCTCTCCCCGATGCGGGGCGCCGAATACCTTCGGTACCAGGTGGGCCTCGAGAAAGCGTATCAGATGGAGGAGGGCGGGAGAGAAAACCAGCGGATTCAAAACGCCTTTGACGCCATCGGGCGGCTGTCTGCTGCCTGCCGGGATCTTGCAGGATTCGAGCAGGCGCTCTTACAGGAAAAGGCCCGTCTTCAGAGCCTTCGGGGAAGGGAAGAAGTGACAAAAGAAGGCGTGCAGCTGCTCACGATGCACGCCTGCAAGGGCCTTGAGTTCTCCCTGGTGATTCTGCCGGAATGCAACGAGGGAATCCTCCCGGGACGGCAGTCGGTGCAGACGGGAAACATCGAGGAGGAGCGGCGGCTCTTTTACGTCGCGATGACAAGGGCGCGGGAGCACCTCGTCCTCCACTACGAGAAAGGAAATGGTGCACAGCCATCGCGCTTTCTGGAGCCCCTGGCAGGTCTGGAGAAGAAGACCCCCTCACCGTTTTCGTTCTGGGGACTGTGAACGCATTGATCCATCAACCGTTGTCAGACCGGCCATGGGAACCATCCCCATGGCCGTTTTTTTGCACCCTGGAAAACCGATTTCCTGGCAGGTTTGCTGAGAAACAGGATAAAAATCTGAGATAGCTGACAAAAAATACGGCAGTTTCCCATATCATCTGTGTCATGAAAAGACCTGTTGCTTTCAAAGGGAGGCATCGACTGGGCCGCTGCCGAAGCGGCAGAAAGGGGAACAGATGGAAAACAATCACGAAACGAAGACAAAGGAAACGCCAGGACGGGGAAGGCGCAGCAAAAATCCCGACAAGCTCGGATTCGGAACGCTGTTTTTGTGGTGCGGCAACGGCGCATCGCTGGCCGTGCAGGCCGTCCTGATCGGATATGTGACCATCTACTGCACCAATGCGCTGGGGATGTCGGCGGCAGTGGTCGGAACCCTGCTCATGGTGAGCAAGATCTTCGACGGGATCACCGATCTCTTCGCCGGTTTTATCGTGGACCGGACCAACACCAGAATCGGGCGCGGCCGCCCCTATGACCTGTGCATCATCGGCCTCTGGGTCACCACCTGGCTCCTGTTCTCCGTGCCGGCCTCGATGACCGTGACGATGAAGTGCGTCTGGATCTTTATCTGCTACACGCTCTGCCAGTCGGTCTTCAAGACCTTTCTCTCTGCCGCCGGAACGCCCTACATGGTGCGCGCCTTCAACAACGACCAGAAATACGTGAAGCTGAGCTCCTGGGGAGGACTGCTCACCACCTGCGTCGTCATCGTGTTCAACGTCATCTTTCCGATGTTCTACGCGGGCATCGTCGGAAATGCGGCCGGCTGGAGCAGTCTGATCGCATATATCGCCATTCCCCTCTGCATCCTCGGGATCCTTCGGTTCTTCTTCATCCCGGAGAAGTACAAGGTTGACAACCGGCATGAGGAGACAACGCTGAAGGATATCGCAAAAGTGCTCAAAACCAACCCGAACATCTATCCGGTTGCGATTTTGTATCTCATCGTCGGCATCACGGGCAACATCAGCGTCGCCGGCTACTACTACCTGTACATCGTGAAAGATCTGGCCATCAGCGGCGTCATGAGCCTCTTTACGGTGTTCGCCATGATCTCCCTGGCCTTTTATCCGGCAATTCTGAAGAAGATCACAAACAAGCAGCTCATTCAGTACTCGCTGCTGTTGTCCATTCCCGCCGCCGTCATCAATTTCCTCGCCCTGGACCGGCTCCCCATGCTCGCTGTCGGAAGCATCCTCCTCGGGCTTGCACAGCTCCCGATCTCTTACATGAGCGGGATTCTCATCATCGACTGCGCCGATTTCAACGAATATATCGGAAATCCCCGGATGGAGGGAACGATGGGGAGTGTGACCGGATTTGCCAACAAGATCGGCCAGGCGCTCGGGACCTTTCTGCTCGGCGTCCTGCTGACATCCTCCGGCTTTGACGGGACCCTGGATGTCCAGCCGGCCTCCGCGATCTGGATGATCCGCTGCGTCAATGCCTTTCTCCCCGCTGTCTTTATGATCCTCGGCTCCATCTGTCTGCACTTCTACCGGATTGACCAAAAGAAAGAGGAGATCAGTACCGCCATCCGGGCAAAGCGGGAAAGCGTCTGAACTATTTCGAGGTGAATTCGTGGCGCACCGAATAGCGGCTTCTTCGGTACTCGTGGAGCGTCTGCCCTGTGATCTTCTTGAAATGGGCGTTCATGCTGCTTGGGGAGGAGTAGCCCAGGTAGGCGGCGATCTGGTCGTAAGTGTACTCGGAGTAGGCGAGCATGTTTTTGATCCGCTCCACCTTGCACTTCTGGATATACTGCAGGATCGTGCAGCCCTCCTCCTGATGAAACAGACCGGAGAGGTAGTTGGCATTGACATGCAGGTGCGCCGCGATCTCCCGGACCGTGATCTTCCCGTGCAGATGGGCATTGATGTAGTCCTTGCAGCGCGTCACGTAAAAGCCGGCGGCGGTGTCCGCACCGCCCGTTTCGCCCTTCTCCCTGGCGACGAGCTCTGCAAAGTCCGATTCCGCGCACCAGATGATCCCCTGGATATAGCGGTAATCCCGGATCTCCTCGATCCTCTGGATGTAGCTGTCGCACAGGGAGAAGGCGATCTCCGGGGCAACGCCCCCTTCGATCGCGGCGCGGCTTGCCAGGGATACCGCAACAACGCACAGGTTGTGAAAGCTCTTGGCCTTGTTGGCGGCGGCAAGCGTCCCGTAGGAGTCGGCGTGCTCTGCAGGGTCGCTCTCCTGCCAGCAGCGGTTCAGTCCCTCCTGGTCCCCGTTTCGGATGCAGTCGAGAAGCTGCCGCTCCCTTTCGTAGGAGTTGTGAAAGTGCTCTGCCTCGGTGCGGTTGAAGACGATCTTGGAAAACCTGTTTTGGATCTCCTCGTGCTCCCGCTGGATTCTGGGATCCGAAAAGGAAAAGGATGATTCACGCTGTTCCATGGCTTTGCCCCCTGTGATGCGCGTTTGAAAAAGCATGTCCCATGATACCGTCCCGGCGCGGAGATTACAAACTGGTCCGGGCAGCGGTTTTGATTCGGAGGAGAAGATGACCAACATTTCGAAGCTGATTGCCGGGATGACACTGGAGGAAAAGGCCTCCCTTCTTGGCGGAGATGATTTCTGGCACACCAAGGCGCTGCCGCGCCTTGGGATTCCCCGCTTTTTGATGTGTGACGGCCCTCACGGGCTGCGAAAGCAGGCGGGAGAGGCCGATCACCTGGGCATCCACGATTCGGTCACGGCCGTGTGCTTTCCTGCTGCCTGCGCAGCGGCCGCAAGCTTTGACCGGGACCTCCTGCAGCGCATGGGAGATGCGCTCGGCAGAGAGTGCCAGTCGGAGGGCGTTGCCTTGCTGCTTGGCCCCGCGGTCTGCATCAAGCGAAGCCCCCTCTGCGGCAGGAACTT
>JBJEYC010000062.1:1475-3264 GCA_051886435.1 Lachnospiraceae bacterium | reverse complement strand
GTCATGCCGCCCTCTGCGTTTCCGGAAAAACCCGTGAGGCCGCCGATCAGCATGGCATCCTCGTTTGCCCGAATTGAGACATTTGCTGCGGAGCTGTCTGTCAGATGGTCCGTGCTCATGACGCACCCCGCAAGGCCGCCAAGGCCGTTGATGCCGGTGTCGTTCACCAGCTCCCCAAAAGCCGTCACCGTGCCGCCGCTTACATGGCAGTTCTCAACATCAGCCCCCTCAACGCCGCCGAGGAGAACGCCGGCGCACTGGGCAAAGATCTCATTGGTTCCGGTGATCCCGACGTTTGCTTCTCCATCGCAGTTTCGGATCACCTCATTGTTTGCGGCGCCGACGAGGCCTCCCACCATGGTCGATGCGAGGACCCGGTTGTTCTCCCCCGTAAGATCCACGTTGTCGACAACGGCATCCCCGGATATGTATCCCGCCAGGGCCCCGGTGCCAAAGCCGCCCACTACGGTGACGTCCCCAAGGGTAAAGTCAGTGAGCATCGCATCCCCGGAGACTGCGCCAAAGAGCCCGGTGCCGGTCCGGTCCTCACCCTGGATGCAGGTAAGCCCTGTGACCGTGTGCCCCTGGCCGTCCAGGGTTCCGGTAAAGGCGGTGGACTCGTCTGCCTGCTCCGGATCCTCTCCGCCCGGGGTAAAGGTTCCGATGGGGTCAAAGTTCCCCATGCCGGAGAGATCGATGTCGGCGGTCAGGACAAAGTTTCCGTCCAGATGCTCGCGGATTGCTGAAAACTCCTCCGCCGTTTCGATCTGCCAGGGATCTTCCGCTGTGCCGCTTCCCCCGGCATAGGGAGAACCTGCCGCCAGGACAGGAAACGGCTGCAGCAGCGTCGCAGCGAGTGCGCCTGCGGGCAGCAGAGAAAACAGGGCTGCGGATTTCTGTATCTTCATCACACTTCCTCCTCGTTTCAAAAAGCCGGACCGGGGCACTTTTTCCTGTTCCCTGACCGGCTGGTCAGCAACATCCCGCCATCTTTTACTCCTTTCTGCGCTCAGCCCGCGACTGCAAGTTCCGGGATCGTGCGCTTTCCGGTGATCCACAGCCGCCAGTAGGTCTCCCGGCAGCGCTCATAGCGTGCAAAGCAGGCAGCCGCCGCCTGCTCATCCCCGTAAACCTTCCAGGTGCCGCAGAGCTTGCAGTCCCGCCCCTGGTGCTCGATGAATCCCACCACATCGCAGAGGGGATACCCCAGGAAGATCCCAATCTCGTGGGGAAACTCCCCCGTCACCTGTGCCATCCGCGCCCGGAGATGGGCAAGATCCGCAAAGACCCCGCCACCCGGGTACCCGTCTCTGGAAAGGAACTCCCGCACCTTCTCCTCTTCCAGAATGGTGCCAAGCTGGGAGATTCGAAACAAAAGGATCAGGGCATTTCCTTCCTTCTCCTTTAAGGGAACCAGCACCAGACCCGCAAAGCAAAGGTTCTGATTGAGGCCCCGCACCCAGGCGTGGAGCGTCTTTTCATCGGCAAAGGAGACGTTGAAGATACTCCCCGCTTTCATGCCCGCCAAAGTCGGCGCGCAGCAGTCCACCAGGTGAAATTCCGGCATGGTCTTTTGCTGATCCGACAAGAGATGTAAGGTCTCTGTGCTCATTTGATGTCTCCTCCTTGCTGCTTTGAGCTTTTCTGGGCACCAGCCCTGTTCTTACTTCTACACCACGAGGGCGGGTGCCTGATAAGCCCGCGCCATCAGCTCCCGGTTCAGGGCATCCCGTCCCTGCCGGGTTCCCCCAAAGGCGAGAAACCGCTTTTCCAGTCCCTCTGCCTCCCG
>JBJEYC010000062.1:0-1375 GCA_051886435.1 Lachnospiraceae bacterium | reverse complement strand
AACCCATGCAGCCGACAGCTGTGATAGAAGTCCGCGCAGGCGAGAAAGGAAAAGGCCAGGGCATAGGACCCGTTCATCTGCCGGTTCACCAATTCCGCCGTGTGTTCTGTCATCGCATCCGCTCCTTTGCCAAAATTCCCGGGCTTGTTGCCTCCCGGATGCATGGAAGTTTAACATATTTTATTTTAATAATACAACTATAACTTGTATCCCGTTTGCGCCCCTCCCTCCCGCCTGCTACACTGGCGGTGAATCGGATTTGAATTGGAGGCATTTATGACACTGGATCAGCTGCGCTATCTCATCGTGACCGCAGAAACCGGCAGCATCACCGAGGCGGCCAGGAAGCTCTTTCTCTCCCAGCCGAGTCTCTCCAACGCGATCCACGCGCTGGAGAAGGAGATGCACGTTACGATCTTTGTGCGGACCAGCCGGGGCGTGGTCCCGACCCCGGAGGGTGAGACCCTCCTCGGCTATGCCCGCCAGGTGATGGCCCAGATTGCCCTCATGGAGGAGGAATATCAGGGGACTGGCGCGGCAAAGCGCCAGTTCTCGGTGTCTACACAGCACTACTCCTTCTCGGTCAAGGCCTTCTCCCAGCTTCTTCGGGAGTACCCTGGCCCGGAGTACCACTTCGCGATCCGGGAGACGAGGACCTACGAAATTCTGGAGGACGTTGCCTCGATGAAGAGCGAAGTAGGCGTTCTGTACTGCAACGACTTCAACGAGGCGGTGATGACGCGGGAGTTTCGGGACCACGGCCTTTCCTTCCATCTCCTGTTTGAAGCTTCTCCCCATGTCTTTCTCTCGGCAGCCCATCCACTCGCCCAAAAGTCCGTCCTCACCCTGGAGGATCTGGACCCATACCCCAGGCTCTCTTATGAACAGGGAGATCACAACTCCTTCTACTTTGCGGAGGAGCTCGAGAGCACGAGGCGCTGCAAAAAGGACATCGTGGTCAGCGACCGGGCGACCCTCTTCAACCTGCTCATCGGCCTCTCCGGGTACACGATCTGCAGCGGCATCCTCAACACCGACTTAAACGGCGACAACATCGTGGCAAGGCCCCTTGCCGTGGACGACGCGATGCGCATCGGTTATGTCGTCAAGGATGGCGTGCAGCCCGGCCGCTTTGCAAGGCGCTACATTGAGCTTCTGGGGCAGTACACCCGGGGAAGCAGCGGCCAAGCCCCGGCCTGAGCCGGCGATCTCCCCTCTTCCCATAGCTTGAAGCTATGTCTTCTCCCCAAAGAGCGGTATTTTACGGATGGCTCCCGAGTGCGTATACTCTGGCTCATCGATCAAACACGAACAAGAGCTGCGGCGGGAAGAGACCCGCCCCGGAAAGAGAGGATGCCATGAGCCTGCACACACC
>JBJEYC010000061.1:0-3265 GCA_051886435.1 Lachnospiraceae bacterium | reverse complement strand
GAATCACATCGTTGGTGGACTGGCACATGTTGACATCATCGTTCGGGTGAACCACTGTATAGTCTCCCTTGGTGCCGCCGAGGATCTCGATGGCGCGGTTTGCGATGACCTCGTTTGCATTCATGTTTGCGCTGGTGCCGGCACCGCCCTGAATGCCATCCACGATAAAGCTGTCATGAAGCTTTCCATCGAGGATCTCATCGCAGGCCTTTTCGATGGCTGCTGCCTTGGTCTCCGACAGCTTGCCGGACTTTTTGTTCGCTTCAGCTGCAGCCCTCTTGATTCTTGCAAGGTTCTCGATAAATGCCGGGTGGAGTTTATTTCCGGTGATTTGGAAGTTTCGCTGGGCACGAAGGGACTGGACGCCATAGTACGCATTCTTCGGAACCTCCAGGGTTCCAATCGAATCGGACTCTCTTCTCGTCTCTGCTGTCTTCAGTGCTTTCATCTCTGCTTCCTTCATCATCTTTGTAGCCTCCTTAGGTGTCCTGCTCCGTGCCCGGGAGCGGTCTCGTTTTTGTTGATGCACGCAGAATAGCACCGCCTTTGGGGGAAGTAAATAATGTTAGGCAAAAAACGAAAAAGGCAACAAAATCAGTGTTTTGCTCCTAATTTTTAAATCCGATTCCCGCCAAATCTTTATTTTTTAAAGCCGTTGACAATTCGACCAAACATAGTTAAAATTTCTTTTATCAAAGGCACAGGCGTCTTGATCGACACCTGCGCCTTTTTTGTCGTTTTACGGAGGATCATCAAAAAAGAGGTAGACATCAATGAAAAAGCTGGACAAGATCGACCGGATCATCATCGGTATGCTGCAGAAGAACGCCAGGGCATCCCTGAAGGAGATCGCCAAGGAGGTCTTTCTCTCCTCCCCCTCTGTCGCAGCCAGAATCGAGCGCCTCGAACGGGAGGGCGTCATCACCGGCTACCACGCCCAGATCAACCCCATGGTGCTGAATTACCGCATCAAGGCCTTCATCTGTCTTGAACTGGATCCCACGGACAAGCCGGTGTTTTATCCCTTTATCAAATCTGTTCCCAACGTAGTGGAATGCAACTGCGTGACTGGAGACTACTCAATGCTGATCGAGGTCTTCTTTGAGAGCACCCCGCAGCTCGATCACTTCATCAACGAACTGCAGCAGTTTGGCAGAACCAAGACGCTGATCGTGTTCTCCACCTCCGTGGAGCAGAGAGCGGTACCACTCCGCACCGAGGAGGATGAGGACCACGTCAGTGAATTTGCACCGCTCTCCCAGGACGGAAAGGATTCCACGCCGAATACCCTTTCCCGAAACTCCTCCAAGGCTGGCGCCTCCCCGATCGCCGGGTGAGGAAACATTCAGGACCCACTCAAAAAACAAGGCATGCAGACAGGTTTCTTCCCCGTCCGCATGCCTTTTTGTATGCGTTGCAATATTCGTTTTCTGCCTTAGACGGTTCCTACTGGTAATCCTCCGGGAACCGCTTCATGTCCTCCAGGAAGGAAGCAAGGAACGGACGACATCCGCCGCAGCCCGTACCGGCGCCGGTTGCCTCTCCGATCTTCTCCACGGTGTCCGCACCGGCGTGCACCGCATCAATGATCTTCCCGTAGGATACGTTGTGACAGTTGCAGGCGATCTTTTCCCGTTTCATGTGATCCTCTCTTTCTCTCCTATCCCTGAGATTTGCGCTGTCTTCTCTCGATGTCCTCCCGGATGGTGGTCCAGAGCTGCCCTGCGGCAAAGCAGGATCCCGCCTTGGTCGCATGGGCATCGTCCTTCTGGTAAAACTCCACATCCGGATGAGCTTTCCGATAACCCCACCAGAGTTTTCCCACCGGGGCAAGGAGGGCGGAGGTCTTTTCCGCCATCTTTTCAGCCGCGTCCGTCATCTCCTGCTGCTTCTCCGGCTCGTTCTTTTTGGCCCAGGTGAGGTACAGCACCGGCACCGCACCTGCTGCCCGGATCCAGTCCGTCAGGGTTGTGACGCTTGCCTCGTACTCCGCAAAGGGCACGAAGGGATGGGCGTGTTCCTGCAGAACCACGTAGTCGTAATTTCCCCAGCGTATGTTGAAGCGCACCTCCGGCTCCTGCACATGCTGGGACAAGTGCCAGCCCCCATGGGCCAGCATCGTGACCTCGCAGGCAAAGCCATCTTCTTCTGCCCGCTCCCGGAACAGCTCTGGCATTTCGTTGTAGTACGTATGGGAATTCCCGATGAACAGAATGCGGAACTTTGTCTCACTCATATGTTTTCTCCAAAGCAGGCCGCTGCCCGCCCCATGCGCTAATTCTTTGCCGGCGTGTGCTTCTGCCTCGCCTCATACTCCTGGTCGATGCGGCTGTGCAGTGACAGACAGATGTAATCAAAACCCACAAAGACCAAAAGGAACGGGAAGATAAAGATCAGGACAAGCGGGATCAGAATACCAGGCAGCTTGGCCCAGCCAAGGACCCGGGTCAGGTACTGCTGGGATCCCACAAAGCCGAATACCACCAGATACAGATAGCCGCAGATTCCGGCAGTCTGGGCAGCACTCACCAGTGCGCTGGTGCCCGAGGCGGCCGCGGATGATGTTGCCATGTACAAGACAAAGAGCCCCAGCCCCAGGTATCCAGTCCACTTTGCGGGGTAAAAGGTGCTGACCGGCTTTGGCTTCTGCACCGGAAAGCGAAGACGGCGCAGAATGATCAGCGACAGTTCATAAATCACAAAACCCTGCAGAATTCCGAGAAAGATCATAGAGATCACGTACAGGCGAAACAGGAACTCTGTCGAGAACATTGTGGTCACCGCCTGTACCATCTGGTCCGCGTCCTGCCCCTGAAGGGCAGCAGATTTGCTCACGGCATCCACGACCTGATTCTGCATCTCCTGAATGGTCGTATCCAGGTTGATGCCAAACAGTCCGGCCAGGACCACACCGCTTACCACCTCGACTGCGGCCTGGATGGCCATCAAAAGCAGCATGGTCTTGCCGGGATCTTTCTTCTGGTTCAGGCATGTGCCGAAAGCCCAGCCCGTAAAAGCCTCACAGATCGCATAGAAGAACGAGCTGTAATCCCCGCAGAAAAAGGACATGAATGCCATGCAGACAAATACGGGAAGACCGGATTTCCCACCGTAAAGTGCAGCATATGCAGTCATCGGAATCGGCAGGATAAAGAGAAACAGATCACTGAAGAGTCCTCCGCTCTGCCGGTTTAACAAAAGCATGACGCCGAAGATGGCTACCACCATGGCGCCAAAGGTGAGTTTTCTTGTCTTGATGTTCATA
>JBJEYC010000060.1:0-3281 GCA_051886435.1 Lachnospiraceae bacterium | reverse complement strand
TGGGTCAACGGCATCATCCGCTTTGACGGGACCGACTGGTCTTTGATGGACGCCACACTGGCCACCACGGAATCGGAAAAGGACTACAGGAACTTTATCAGTGATCCCAGCAATTATCAGGCTCTGTACCTGTATTAAGAAAGCGCTGTAAACACTTCACGGGGTATCGATATGAAGACAACCACCAAAAAGCCGCTCACCGAGGCAGATCTTGCCCGGCTGCTGGGGCAGCTTGCGCTCCTCTCGGAGTCCTCTGACGCCCGGGTGGACGACTGCCTCCAGGTCATGACAAAGGACCCCTCCAACAAAAAGTATGAACCGCTCCTTGCGGCAATGCTCCAGGAGACAACCCTCGGAGCAACCCTCTCCGAAGCGGCTTCCCATACGGAGGTCTTTCCCGCCTTCGCCATCTCCTTTCTCTCCATCGGAGAACAGACGGGCCGTCTTGATCTTGTGCTGCGTGCTCTTGCCGATTACTACCAGGATGCGGATTCCCTGCGCCAGTCGGTGCGGGATGCCCTCTCCTATCCGGTTCTCATGACCGTTCTGATGGCGGCCGTCATCGTATTTCTCCTGGCGAAGGTGGTTCCGATCTTTGCGGAAGTATTCACGCAGCTTGGAAGCGGCGCAGTGGGAATCGCTGCCTTTGCCTCGCGCCACCAGCAGGGGCTGTCCGTGCTCTACGTAGTGCTCCTGGCCCTTGCCGTCGTCTTTGCAGCAGCTTTTTTTATTTGCTCCGGCACCAGGCGGGGCAGGGCTCTTGCACACCGGATTCTTCCCAAATTTCCGCAGGTCCGGAAAGTCCTTGAGATCCGACAGATCGCGCAGCTTGCCACCGTTCTCCATATGGCGGTTGCCGTCGAAAACAGCGACATGGAGCCGTGCCTGCGTCTCGCGAGAGGGCTTGTCACAAGTCCCGCAATCCTGGGACAGATTGACCGCTGTATGGAAGACCTGCAGGGCGGCGCCCGTTTCTCGGAAGCCTGTGAGAAGGAGGCGCTCTTTTCCCCGTTCTGCTGCGGCCTGCTGCACGCTGCCGATGAGAGCGGCAGCCTTGATCGGGCACTTGGCCTCATCGCAGACCGCTACGGAGAGGAGGCGGACCGCAAGCGCACGCATCTTCTCTCCTCAATTGAGCCCACCATGGTCATTGTGCTCTCTGTCGTGATCGGCATCATCCTCTTCTCGGTGCTGATCCCGCTCGCCGGCATCATGACCGGGATCGGCTGAAGGGAGGACGTATGGATCAGGATGTTTACCGGGGTTCCTCCCGGCGGGGTGGCATACGGCTCCTTCTTCTTCCTCTTCTCGCGGTGCTCTTTGTGGTTCTCCTCTCCTTTGGAGCGGATCGGATCCGAGCAGGCACGCGAAGCGCCCAGAAGGAGGCCCTCGAGGCTGCCCTCGCAAGGGACATCACAGCATGCTACGCCCTGGAGGGCATTTATCCTCCTAATGTCCAATACCTGAAGGATCACTACGGCCTTGTCTATGACGAGGATCTCTTCTCCATCGGCTACCAGGTCGAAGGGGAGAACCTGCGGCCCACCGCCACTGTGGTGGAGAAGGGAGCGGGTTCATGAACCGGCAGGAAAACCGACACTGCATCGATCTTGTTTTTGTGATCCTGCTCTTTGCGGTGTTTGCAGGGAGCGTTCTGGTGGTGCTTGCCGCGGAGACCGGCGGCTATCAAAGGATGCTCACGGGCATTTCGAACCGCTCCGACCTCTCCACGCTTGAGAGCTATGTGGCCCAGAAAGTGCGGCAGACAGGAAACGCCAGTGCAGGAACTTTTGACGGCGCCTCCGCTCTTGTTCTCACCCAGGACATTAACGGCACTTCCTATGTCACGGTGCTCTACACCGATGGAACCATCCTGCGGGAGCTCTTCTGTGAGGAAACCACGCTCTCCGGCTTTACCAAAGGCGCCGGGGAAGAAGTATGCGCATGCACGAAAGCCGAGTTCACGGCCGTCCCGGACACAAACCTGATCCGGGCAGATGTGGGCACCAGCGGCGGGGAGGACAGTTTTCTTCTTGCCGCGGCGCCGTAGGAGTTTGTTATGCACAGACGATCCGCCAGTTCTCTGCTTCTTGCAGAGCTCATCCTCTCCATTTTCTTCTTTCTTGCCGCAGCGGCGGTCAGCGTGCAGATCTTTGCGGCTGCATCGAAGGAAGAGGACGCGGCCAAACAGAATCAGCAGCTCTCACAGCTTCTGCGCAACTGCGAGGAGAGCTTTGATGCCGCAGACGGGGATCCGGAGAAGACCCTGCAGGGGCTGTCAGCCCTCTACCCGGATCTTGCAGATGGTTCCGGGGATAATACCGCAACACTCCCTGTGGATCTTGCCGGGGAAGATGGAGATTGCACCCTGACTCTTGCGTTTTCCGGAGAGTCCGCCGGGAACGGCACACTGCACCACCTTGCCCTTTCTGTCACTGGGCCGGATGGCAGCACGATTTGTGAACAGGAACTCTCTTCCTTTGAACAGGAGGCCCGCGATGCGAAAAAATGAGAAAAACACGGGCGTACGCTTCGGCGCTTCCGGGATTTCTCTGATCCTGGTGCTCTTTGGGATCGTCGCCATGCTTCTTCTTGCGGTCCTCTCCCTCTCTGCGGCTCAGGCGTCTCTTCGCCTCTCGAAGAGGTACCTCTCCTCCGAGGAGAACTACGCTGCGGCCAAGACGGACGAGGCTTCCACGCTGGCCACACTCTCCACCCTTCTCGCCTCCGGCAAGGACGAAGAGACTGCCCTTTCTGAAGCAGGCTTTTCCAGAGAAGAAGACGGTACCTGGTCGATTTCCCTTTCCTGCGGCGAGTCCCAGGCACTGACCGTTGTCGTAACGGTTTCGGAAGGACGTTATACGATCGTCTCCGAGACCACTGGCAGCACAAGCGATGTGACATATGACACTTCCCTGCCGGTCCTGAAGAAAAGCAGCAATTAGGAAAATCTGCGTTCCTGAAGCACAGGGATCTTGTTTCTTTGTCCCCAGCAAAAAACAGCTCTTTCTGCCCACCACGGGTCAGAAAGAGCTGTTCTCTTTTTCGGATGTTGGCCGCTTACTGCTTTTCGGTGTTGGCGGTGACCTTGATTCTTGCCAGAGCTTTGTTCACGGCAGGGATGCAGAGAATGACCACCGTGATGGCCGCCTCCGCGCCGATGTAGATGGCGTTATAGACTGCACTGTAGGCAGCGCCGTTCCAGCCTTCCCAGGCGTAAGAGCCAAAGAAGATCCAGCCGGAGAGGAAGGCGAAGAAGTACCGGCCAAGGCATCCTGCCA
>JBJEYC010000059.1:0-3291 GCA_051886435.1 Lachnospiraceae bacterium | reverse complement strand
TCATCCGGCTCCATGACCTCCCGGAGGACGCCCTCTACCGCCGCGAGGAGGACGGCGCCGTCTTCCCCGCTGCCGCCCTGATGGAGACCGGCCTTCCGCTGCCGCAGGAATCCGGTGACTACGCCTCCTGGCAGTGGCACTTTGTGCGGGTCACAGACTGAATTCCGATCATTCTGACATAGCAAAAGCCCTGTCCGGGCGGGATGTGATTCCCCCGGACAGGGCTTGTTTTTCTGTCAGACAGCAGGCTTTTCTCAGATGCCGCGGAAGGAAAACCGGACCATGATGGGCTTTTCGTTGTCCAGCAGGTACCTGGGATGCACCAGGGCACCCCAGGTGTCATCGCCGCCGACGCCCATCTGGAGCCCCACGCGCACAATCGTATGGAGCACAGGCGGAAGCTCATCCTGGTGCATGGCATTCTCGATCTCTTCCGGTGTCCAGGGAAGCGCGGAGAAGAAGAGATCCGGCATGGTAAAGAGAAGCCCATGCCCCTCTTTGTCTGTCACCTTCGCCCAGCGGGTGTCCATCTTCGCGCCGCACTCCTGGGGCACCAGGTACCGTGCCATGTTTTCGGCAACCCGGTTCTGATAGATGCCGATTTTGCCGTTGCGGCAGTCCGCATAGGTGGACTCCGGCCCCCTGCCGTACCAGGTCAGCTGGTCATAGTCCGCATCCATGGTAAAGAGCACCGAGCACTCCGGCAGCTCCCCCACACCGGCAGACGCCGGAAGAGACAGGGATGTCTCCACTGTGCCGTCCCCCGTCACGGTGTAGGACAG
Organism: Lachnospiraceae bacterium; assembly: GCA_051886435.1. Lineage (GTDB taxonomy): Bacteria > Bacillota > Clostridia > Lachnospirales > Lachnospiraceae > CAG-791. The sequence continues at coordinate 2,509 of JBJEYC010000059.1, read as the reverse complement.
GGTGCAGTCCAAAGCGGGGCACACCGGCAGGCGGAGGAGGAAGGTGACCGTCACCGCATCCTCCTTTTGTTCCACCCTGCAGAATTCCCACTTTCTCCCGTGCTCCGTCTTGTGGGAAGCATATCTTCCCGCATTCTTCCACTGGGAGGCGCGGAACGGGAGCTGATTTGCAAGGTCATTCTCCGTGATCGCCCGCCAGAAGTTCGGACGGGGCATCCTGGAAATCATCTCTCTGCCCTCATACCGGTAGGAGACAAGGCCGCCCTGCAGGGCGGAGAACAGCAGGGAGAAGTGCTCTCCGGCAACGCCCACGTTATTCCCTCCCTCCACCACCGTGAGGGGCAGGTGCTTTGGCGTCTGCTTTATCTTCCCGACGCGGATCACAGTCTGGCCGTAGGCAGTCTCATAGTCCTTCTCTGCCCAGGCGGTGTCCTCCTTCAGCCGGAAGGAGACCGTGACAACGTACTCCCCCGGATCCTTCGGGATCTTTACCGGCAGATCCATCTCGTATCGCCCAAGCGGCGGCACGCTGATCGTCCCCTGCGTCTCAGAGAGGACCTCCCCCTCTTTGGAGAGGATCACGACGCACCGGTAGACATCGGTGTTGAGAAACAGGTTCCGGTTGCGCAGGGTCATGTGAAGGCCGTCAAAGGAAAGGTGAATCGGCTGGTAGTCATACTTCACCTCCTGCATCTTCGGGGTGGGCGTCCGGTCGTCCGCGTAGCAAAGCCCGTTTCCGCAGAAGCTCCCGTCATTCGGACGCTCTCCGAAGTCCCCGCCGTAGCCAAGGTACTGCTTTCCGAAGCGGTCGGTCTTCCAGAGGGCCTGATCAATGTAGTCCCAGATAAAGCCGCCCTGGTACAGGGGATCCTCCTCGGTCAGGTCCGTGTACTCCTCAAGACCGCCAATGGAATTCCCCATCGCGTGGGCGAACTCACACGAGAGATAGGGCTTGTCCCGGTGTTCCTTCAGCCAGTCCCGGATCTCCGTCACCGGCGCGTACATCGTGCTCTCCATATCTGAGGTGGCAGGGTACCTTCTGTCCCAGCGGATGCCCTCGTAGTGCACAAGGCGCGTGGGATCGGTCTTCCGAAAATACTCCGACTCGTTGTAGATGTCCCTGCCGCCGAAGGACTCATTGCCGCAGGACCAGATGAGAATCGAGCAGTGGTTCTTGTCCCGCTCATACATGCTCTTTGCCCGGTCCAGGATCAGCTCCTGGAACTCCGGCCGGTCTCCGGGCAGAGCATAGGAAAGGTCCCGTCTTCCGCGGATGATCTGATCCCAGATGCCGTGGGACTCGAGATTGGTCTCATCGATGACATACAGGCCCAGCTCATCACAGAGCCGGTACAGCTCCGACCGGTTCGGATAGTGGCAGGTGCGGACTGCATTGATGTTGTTCTGCTTCATGGTGACAAGATCCTTCCGGATCGTCGCCTCATCCATGACGCGGCCATGGTCTGCCGAGAACTCGTGGCGGTTGACACCCCAGAACACAATGCGCTTTCCATTGAGTGTCATGACGTGGTCCCGGATCTCAAACCTGCGGAATCCCACCTCCATCGGGACCTTCTCCTGGAACACCCCGTCCGCATCAAAAACGGCCAGTTCCAGAAGATAGAGTCTGGGTTCCTCCGCGCTCCAGAGCACCGGGCAGGTGACCGGGAAGCGAAGCCTCGTCTCCTCTTTCAGGGATTCCGTGCGTCTGAGCACTTCTGCCCCGTCGGGGGCGAGGAGCCGGATCTGAATCCTGCCCTTTCCTGTTGCCTTCAGGACAAGAGAAAGCGCTGCCGCCTGCAGCGTCTCATCCGGGACTGCCCGGACGGATACATCCGCAAGATGGACCTTCGGGACCGTGTAGAGGTAAACATCCCGGAAGATCCCGGAGAACCGGAACATGTCCTGATCCTCACACCAGCTGCCGGCGGTCCACTTGAAGTCCTGGACGGCGAGGCGGTTCTCTCCCTCCTGCAGATAGGGAGTGAGGTCAAACTCCGAGGGCGTAAAGGAGTCCTCGCTGTAGCCGACATAGTGCCCGTTGCACCAGACGGCAATGCCGCTCTCGGCACCCTGGAACGAAATGAAAACGGGTCTTCCCTGCATTCTCTCCGGAACCGTGAAAAAGGTCACATATGTCCCGACCGGATTGACCTTCTCGGGGATCTGCCCCGGCTCAATGTCCTCCACCCCGTCCCATGGGTACTGGGTGTTCACGTAGGCGGGATGATCATAGCCGCAGAGCTGGATGTGGGCAGGGACCGGAATCTCGTCCCAGTCTGAGACATCGAAGCCCGGCTGCTCGAAACCGGTGACAGCCTCCTGATAGTTGACTGCGTAGGAGAACTTCCATTTCCCGTTCAGGGAAACCCGATCCTCCACAGGATCCCCGAGGGAAGCTGCCGGGTTCTCGTAATAAAAGTGGTCGGAATGAGCCGGCATCCGGTTCTGCTGGAAGATCTCCGGATTCCGGACAATCCCGTAATCAAATGTCATCATGTACTCCTCC
>JBJEYC010000058.1:0-3306 GCA_051886435.1 Lachnospiraceae bacterium | reverse complement strand
CAGGCCATCATCAGGGGATGGACGATGTAGGGGACGGCAGGAGAGTTGTTGTTGAACTTGCTGGGCTTTCGGTTTTCCCCCTGGTGCATGTCCCTGGCATAGGCCAGGGCCTTGTAGGCATTGGGCAGGTTTTCCGCCTGTGCAAGGGTCCGCATTCTGGTGTACATGTGGATGTCGGAAAACATCTGATCCCTTGTGGTCCAGTCCGGTGCTTCCTTTGTGGTGATAAATTCGGTGATCGGCTGCCGCAGGGCATCGGCAAGGCGGACGAGGGACTGCCGGTCGGGGCGCCCCGCGCCGCTCTCCCAGGCTCTTTCCGTCTCCACCGTGACAAATACCTCTGCGGCAAGTTCCTCCTGCGTCATCCCCAGCTCCCTCCGCCTTGTACTGATCCTGACTCCCAGCTCCATCGCGTCTGCCCTCCGCTGCAGGTTAATGTTGTCTTCCCCCTGTTGCAAATATACCACGGCAGACTGAAAAAGAGTATCCCGGCTTGTCCTGGAAAGTGTCTCCGGGCAGGGAAAAGAGGAGAGTTCTCACGCGTTCTCTTTATCTGGAAACTATGTGAACAATCTGTGAACGCACTGTCCGGATTTGTTCAAAAGCCTGACACAGCCCTGCAACATTCTTCCGATATCCTCAGAATAGTAAGAAAAGAGGGTTCGGCATGAGACAGCTGGTGGCCACAAAGAACACAGGGCGTACAATCCGGGCGGGCAGAGAGAGAAATCTTCCCGCTATGGGCAGCCTTGCGCTTGCCGCCGTCATGGCCTTGACCCTGACTCTGGGCATTCTTCTTCCCGTCACCCCCGATGTGCCGGATAAGACGGGCGATACCGGCCGGTACACCCAGACCCATGCGGTGGAGCAGTATGCCGCCATCAACCTCGGGATCCGCATGACCTACTTTGACGGCAATGCGATTCCGATGGACGGTTATTCGCAGGAGGCAGACTTCTGCATACCGGGACTTTCGGAGGCGGAGCATATGATACCCCAGGGGATCGCCCTCTGGGAGGAGGAGAACCTCCTTCTGATCTCCGCCTATGACATCCGACATGAGGACCCCAGTGTCCTCTACCTGCTGGACGCCACAACCGGAGAACTGACCGCCACCCTGTCTTTAGAGGATCCGGATGGAAAGCCCTTCCGGGGACATGTTGGCGGCATTGCCGTCTCCGCAGAAAACCTGTACCTGACAAGCGGCGCGGGCCGCATTGGGTACCTGCCGCTTTCCTCGATCCTTCAGGCAAAGGCTTCCTTCCCCGCGGATGCCTGGCCGGAGGGAAAGGAGGCAGTGGTGCAGATCCTTGGGGAGAAAGACCTGTCGGATTACCTCGGCGGTGCTGCCACCGCCTATGTCTCGATCCGGGACGGAATCCTCATGACCGGGAACTTCTACCACAAGAGCTCCGCTTTTGACACGCCCGCGGATCCGGATTCCGGGACAAATTCCCTGCTCCTTGGCTATGTGCTCTCCGGAAAGGGGAGCAAAGCGGAGTGGGAGAGCGTCCTTTCGGCGAAGGCACCTTCTATCGCCGTCGCCTTCCCGAAGGATATCGACCGCATCCAGGACAGCGTCATCGCCGGGGACCGGATCTATGTCAGCTCCTCCTTCGGAAGAACGAAGGAGAGCACCTTCCTGGCGGGAACCCTCAAAGAGACGGATCCCATCGGGTCGCAATATCAGAATACCCGCTGCTACACCGTGGACAAAAACTCTGAGGAAAGGCTTTCTGCCATGCCGATGCTGGAGGGGTTCTGCCTGCGGCAGAGGACAGACGATGACGGAAACGAAAGCACCGAGGCGCTTCTTATCACCGAGTCCGGCAGCGCGCACTACCAGAAGGCGGACGAGAAAAATCGCGTCAACGCAAGCCCTACAGACACCGTATGGCGCCTGCCGCTTGAAACTGCATTTCCCTGACACGTGAACATCAAAGGACGAAATGAATTTGCAAGAGGAAGCAGCCTTCTGCTTCCTCTTTTTGATGCGGGACAAAGAATGCCGACTGTCCGGATTTTGCTTTTCTTGAAGGCGGCGGTGTATTACGATACCCTGTGACGGGTCTGGCGGATCCGGGCCCGGGAAGGATCAGGAGGAAAGTATGCAGGGAAAAGAGGCAGGAGAGCAGACGCAGAACAGGCGGCGGCCGGACCGCCGGGTGGTGCGCACCAAGACGGCCATCCGGGAGGCATTAAAGATCCTCCTGTCCAAAAAGAAGATGGATGAGATCACGGTGACCGAACTTGCCGAGTCCGCCGGGGTCAACCGCAAGACCTTTTACAACTACTACAGCGGGGTCTACGCGGTGATGGATGAGATTGAGGACGAGATCGTGGGAAACCTGCGCAAGGCCTTTGAGAACGTGAACTTCCAGACCCTGATCCGGGATCCGGATGAGGCCTTTCACCGGCTGGACGTGTGGATCATGAGCGATGAGAAGTTCTACGAGAAGGTCATGACCCTGGAGAGCCAGTACAGCCTGCGACAGAAGATCCTGAACACCCTCAAGGACACCATGTGGAAGGCCCTCTCTCCCCACTTTCGGAGTGACCAGCAGCTCGCCCTGGAGGTCGCCATCGAGTACGGGATCTCGGGAATCCTTGAGGTGTATCGCAAGTGGTTCCTCACGGGAAAGAAGACGGACCTGGCAACGATTACCGATTACATCAGCATGGTGACTTTAAACGGGATATTAGGCCTTGCAAAGGAGTACCGATGAGGGAAGACGGAAATACCAAAAATATGGCTGTCGGGAGAAAAAACGCCGACTCCCGAAACCCCTACCGGCGTATCTACGAGGGGTATTTCATCAAGCGCCTTCGGCGGGGCGACCTTCCCGCTTTGGAAGCGCTTCTTGGCGGCGGGGACGAAGCTTTGGCCCTTCTTTCCGGCGCAAAAGTCGTGGTCGGGATCTTCGACTGCCGGGGCCGCGCCTGCAGGCTCAGCCTATACGATCCCGCATCTCCCCTTGCCGCGGCAGGGGCGATCCTTTCGGATGGGAGTTTTGCCCTGTATGAAAGCAGGGAACATGAAGACAGTAAACAGGCAGACCTTCACTTTCGGGAGGTGCTTCGCTTTGTCTGTGAACGGAATCTCTCCCAGAGCGGACGGGGCGGTGACCTTCCCCCGGATGAGGAGGCCTTCCTGACCGACGCGGCGTATCGTGCCCGGGCAATCCGGGGGCTCACCGCGATCATTGCTACCCACGACTTTGTGGAGCGGGTGGGCACTCACTATGAGGACTGACAGAAGACGAAAGGGAAAACCGATGGACGACGAAAAGAAGGAAACAACGGCAC
>JBJEYC010000057.1:0-3323 GCA_051886435.1 Lachnospiraceae bacterium | reverse complement strand
TTGATCAGATCGGGATCGGAGGTCACGAAGACCTTCTTCCAGCCCTTCTGCTTCACGATTCCAGGGATCTCCTTGATCGCGCCGGAGCCATGATAGGACACGCCGTTCAGAACAATTCTTTCAGCCATTTTGTAACCCTCCTGTAAATGAAAAATAATGTAATCAGGTTTCCCCTGCCTGGAGTCAGTATCCCATGAGGTTGGACAATTGTGTATAAAAGAATTATAAAAAATACGAAAAATGCGACAGACTGCACAAAACTGTCGCAGGTATATGGACCCTGCAGTCTGTAAACCCGCCCTTTCGGGAAGGAACAAAAGCGGGTACAATGATGAGAACGTCATATGCAGACACAGGATACAGGGAGGAACATGGAACAGCACCGGCACGAATATAAAAAAGGGCAGGAAATCAGCGCAAATGGCAGCAGAGCGCGCGAGTACTGGAGACCCGCAAACCTCCTCTATCCTGTCCCGGCGGTCATGGTCACATGCCAGGACGGGGAGGGGAAGGCCAACATCATGACGGCGGCCTGGGCAGGAACTGTGTGCTCGGATCCCGTGATGGTCTCCGTCTCCATCCGCAAGTCCAGGTACTCCCACGACATCATCGAGAGGACCGGAGAGTTTGTCATCTGCCTTACCACGCAGAAACTGGTCCGCGCTGCCGACTGGTGCGGCGTAAAGTCCGGCCGGGATGTGGACAAGTTTGCGCAGCTTCACCTCACAAAGCTCCCCTCCAGGTTCGTTGCGGCACCGGGCATCGCAGAGAGTCCCGTCTGCCTTGAGTGCAGGGTGCGGCAAATACTCCCCCTTGGCTCCCATGACATGTTTGTGGCAGAGGTTCTCTCCACCGATGTGGATCCCCGATACCTCGATGAGAAGGGGCGCCTTGACCTTGACAGTGCGGAGCTGGCTGCCTATTCCCACGGAACCTACTATGGCCTCGGAGAGGCGCTCGGAACCTTCGGCTTTTCCGTCCGGAAAAAGCCCGCAGCACCTGCAGAAAGCGGAAAGCGAAGGGAAAAGCCCGCGGGGAGAGATCGAAAGACATCTCCTGCCGCAGGGCAGAACAAGACAGAAAATTCCGGGAGGAAAAGAAGATGAAAAAATTGTATCTGGAATGCTATTCCGGTATCAGCGGCGACATGACCGTGGGTGCCCTGTTGGATCTGGGAGCGGATCGGGACCGCCTTCTGCACACCCTGTCCACGATTCCCGCCAAGGGCTTTGACGTCAAAATCTCGACCGTCCAGAAGTCCGGCATCAATGCCTGCGACTTCGACGTGATTTTGGACGAGGACAACCATGACCACGACATGGCCTACCTCTACGGAACGGAGGAGGAGCTGTCCCATACTCATGAGGAGCACGATCACGGGCATGACCATGATCATGAACACGTCCATGATCATGATCACGACCATGTCCACCATCACCATGAACACCGAAACCTGGAGCAGGTGAACGCGATCCTGGACGCCGTGGACATGGAGGAGTCAGCCAGGGAGCTTGCCAAGAAGATCTTCCTGGTGGTGGCCCAGGCAGAGAGCAAAGTCCACGGTGCGCCGATCGATGAGGTTCACTTCCATGAGGTGGGCGCTCTGGATTCCATCGCGGACATCATTGCGATTGCGGTCTGCTACGATGACCTGAAGCGCCGGGAAAACATCGCCGGGGTCATTGTGCCGGCGCTCTGCGAGGGCACCGGGACGGTGCGCTGCCAGCACGGAGTGCTCCCGGTTCCGGTCCCGGCTGTGACCGCGATTGCAGAGGCATATCAGCTGCCGCTCACGATCCTTCCGGATCGGGGCGAGTTTGTGACGCCGACAGGGGCCGCCGCGGCGGCTGTGTTGAAAACGGAAGGATCCCTCCCGCAGGAGTTTCGGATCCTTCGGACAGGACTTGGCGCCGGAAAACGGGAGACCACCCGGGCCGGGGTGCTGCGGGCGATGCTGATTGAGGTCTGAAGGAGGAGAACAGGGAATGTACGAACTCGAACCGGAATGGGAAGCCTATTACGCGGAGACGGATCCGAAGAAGCGGGCAAAGCTGGCTGAGGCGCTTGCCGGGGATCCGACCGCCAAAGACCGGGCCGCCCTCTATGCCAGCCGCTACCACCGGAGCGCGGATCTGTTTCTTCGTTGTCTTGTAGAGCTTGGCGTCATGGCAGGGTCGACGTTCTCCGGCCGCGGCGTCGCAAAGGAGATCCGCAAGGAGCTCTCGCTCCTCACCCTGGATGGCACAACACCGCACACGGAGGCGGAACTTGCCCTTTTATACTGGGAGATCCGCAACACAACCCTGCGGTACCTGGAGAGCACAAAGAGCGAGGACTATGCCCGCAAGTACTGCGGTCTGGTCCGCTCCACAGAGGCGGAAAAGAAGCAGCGGGCGGCACAGGACATCTGGCAGATGACCGAGGGAATCCGGAAAAAGATTCCTGCAGGCAGGGATCGGCAGCTGGATGAGGACCTTTCCTTCTACATCGAAGCGGTGCAGGACGCCTATTGCGCCTCCGATGAGGATGCCGAAGCGCGGCTTCGCCACACCAGGGAGAAGCGCCCATGATCGCCCTGCCGGTAGGATTTCAGAAGCGGATGTCGGACCTTCTTGGCGACAAGGCACCTGCCTTTTTTGCCACCTATGACAGAGAACGGAGCCATGCCCTGCGCGTCAACACCCTGAAAGCGGATCCTGACAGGATCCGGCAGCTTCTCCCGTACCTAAGGGATCCGGTGCCCTGGGCACCGGAGGGGTACTACTATGAGGAGACGGAGGTGGACGGAACCGAACACCGCCCCGGAAAGAATCCCCTGCACGAGGCGGGCTGCTACTACATTCAGGAGGCAAGCGCCATGGCTGTGGCGGCTCTTTCCGGTGTGCAGCCGGGGGAGCGTGTGCTGGATCTTTGCGCAGCTCCCGGGGGAAAATCCACCCAGCTGGCTGCAGGAATGCAGGGCGAAGGGCTTTTGGTCTCCAATGAGATCTCGCCCCAGCGGGCGAAGATCCTCTCTCAGAACATTGAACGCTGCGGCATTATCAATGCCATCGTCACAAACATGGACACCGCATCCCTGGCGGAGGCGCTTCCTGCGTACTTCGACCGGGTGGTGGTGGATGCCCCCTGCTCCGGGGAGGGCATGTTTAAAAAAGAACAGGCTGCTCTGGACATGTGGTCCGAGGACAACATCCGGCTCTGCCACGAACGGCAGCTGGAGATCCTGGAAAATGCGGCAAAGCTCCTTCGTCCCGGCGGAACGCTTGTTTACAGCACCTGCACCTTTGCCCCGGAGGAGGACGAGGAGACCCTGGCGGCCTTTT
>JBJEYC010000056.1:0-16492 GCA_051886435.1 Lachnospiraceae bacterium | reverse complement strand
TCCTGACCCGCCAGGAGTATTCCAACGACAACAACCTGGATCTGACCACAAAGCTGCACGTTGGTGACAAGATGGAAGTCAAGGTCATCAAGGTCAACGACAGCGAAGGTCAGGTGGTGCTCTCCTACAAGAGACTGGCCCTTGAGCGCGGCAACAAGCGGATCGAGGATGCTTACAACAACCACGAGGTCCTGAAGGCTGCTGTTACCCAGGTTCTGTCCGGCGGCATCTGTGTTGTGGTCGAGGGCGTTCGCGTCTTCATCCCCGCAAGTCTGGTTTCCGATACCTATGAGAAGGATCTGAACAAGTATCTCGGTCAGGAGATCGAGTTCGTCATCACTGAGTACAATCCGAAGAGAAGAAGATACATCGGCGACAGAAAGCAGCTCCTGATTGGCCGCAAGGAGGAGATGCAGAAGGAACTCTTCGATCGTCTCACCGTGGGCGATGTTGTCGAGGGAACCGTCAAGAACATCACTGATTTCGGCGCATTCGTTGATCTGGGCGGCGCTGACGGTCTGCTTCACATCTCTGAGATGAGCTGGGGCAGAGTCGAGAATCCGAGAAAGGTCTTCAAGGTTGGCCAGAAGCTTCGCGTCCTGGTCAAGGAGATCAACGGCAAGAAGATCGCCCTCTCCCTGAAGTTCCCTGATGAGAATCCCTGGATCGACGCAGACCAGAAGTATGCTGTCGGCAAGGTTGTCACTGGCCGTGTTGCCAGAATGGCAGACTTCGGTGCTTTTGTAGAGCTTGAGCCCGGCATCGATGCCCTGCTTCATGTCTCCCAGATCTCCAGAGAGCACATCGAGAAGCCCAGCGATGTTCTGAAGGTCGGCGATGAGGTCACTGCAAAGATCGTTGACTTCAATCCTGAGAGCCAGAAGATCTCCCTTTCCGTCAAGGCCCTGAAGGCTGATGAGGAGAGAGCAAAGAGAGAGGCCGAGGAGTCTGCAGAGACCAAGACCGCTTACACCTCTGGAGATGATGAGGCTGTCACGGTTGACATCGACGCCATGATCCGCAATCAGAAGGACAAGGACGAGTAATTCCTCATCCCGAGATTCCAAACGATAAGAAAAGGTCCACGGAAGCAATTCCGTGGACCTGTTTTGTTGTATAGAAATTTTGAAAAAGACGAAAGGCAGAAGCCTCCAAAGAAGCGGTTACCCTTCTTCCTCCTTCTGATAGGGCTGCTCCAGGATGTGGGAGAGCAGGTAGGAAGCATACCGGCAGAAGAAGCCCCGGTCCTTTTTCATCTCATCGGTGAATTCAAAGAACGCGAAGTTGTCCTCGTAGTTCCGGCGGAAGAACGGACCCTGGAAGCGGTCCCACTCGGGCAGGAATGTAGAGGTCTTTCTCGTGTAGCAGGTCTTGGCGGTTGCCTGCACACGGTGGGAGCCGTCCGCAAAGCCCGCAATGGACTTGTGGAGTGCCTCATCTTCCTCCGGGAAGTAGTAGTAGTCCCGCCAGTTAGCGTAGAAGTACTTGAGCTCCTCCTGCACGAGGGGCACCTTGATCGTGAGAGAATTCCCCTTCACGGTCACAAAGCAGGAGTCGCGGCTTGCGACAAGCTGCTTCGGGATGAGATCCTCCGGGACATCCTTTGCCCTTGCGAAGAGAAGTAGTTCCTCCCGGCTGGTCCCGTCAAATGCCTTGTAACGGTTTGCCTGCGCCTTGTAGACGGCAAGGGGCGAGGCAAAGAGCTGCGGCAGATAGAGAAGGGGCGTCAGAAAGACAAGCCCTTCCACGTCCGCCCGGTTGTGTGCAAGGAGCGTATCCCGAAGACTCTCCTTGGGCGGAAGGATCGAGGCGGACTCTCTTGCAAGCGCCGGATCTCCAAGGTGCAGCACCGAGTCTCTGGTATAGAAGCTTGCGGTCTTCTCCTCGAGGGTCAGGCCCTTTCCGATGTAGCGAAGGTAGAGGGAGACGAGTTCTCCGCCGGATGTCTCATCCGTGCGGTCGCTCCCAAAGAATGACTCGAGGTCCTGCTGACGGTAGGAGGGAAGGCCCAGGATTTTCTTGTACGGCTTGATCTTGCGGTAGAGGTCCTCGGACTTCATGCCGGCAAGAAGCGCGGCCCCATCCTCTGCGCCGTTTGTTCCAATCCCCAGGGCCTGGATGCGCCGGACAAGAAATGGGATGTCAAAGCGGTTTCCGTTGAAGTGAACAAGAGCCTTTGCCCCGGCGGCATCCGCGAGAAAGGACTCCAAAACCTGCTTCTCGTCCCGCCCGGTGTCGTCAAACCACTGGGTGAGCCGGACCGTTCCGTCCGGGAGAAGCTTTGCGGACCCGATGAGGTAGATTCGGTTCTTCTCAGCGGAGAGCCCGGTGGTCTCGATGTCCAGGTACCGGACGGCAAGCGGGTCACAGACGCCCGACAGCGCCTCCAGGTGCCTGCCGGTGCGGACGGTACTCGTGTAGATCTGCATAATCTCTCCCTCTTTCTGAACTGCTGCCACGTTTTGCTTTGGTAGATCTGTATGTATGATAGCACAGGAACAATTTCAGGTAGTAGATTGGGAGAAAAAAATATATAATGGGAACGGCTGTACCGTCGGCAGAAACAAAACTTCGACGGTACTGTGTGTTAGGAGAGGTGCATGGCAACACAGACATTTGCGGGCGGTGTCATCCTGCGGGACGGGAAAAATCTGACGAAGAAGCGGACGGTGCAGACGCTGTTCCCGAAGACAGGAGAGATGGTATTTCCGCTCTCCCAGCACGTGGGGCGGCCTGCGATCCCGGTGGTGGAACCCGGCGACTATGTCCGCACGGGAACCCTGATCGCTAGGGCAGACGGGGCACTCTCTGCAAACCTCCACGCCTCGGTCTCCGGTACGGTGACTGCCATTGAGCCGCGGAAGATCTCCGGGGGACGGCGCGTCCTGTCCATCGTCATCGACATCGACGGCCTCTTTCTCGAGGAGCCGGTGCCGGAGGACACCTCATTTGAAAACCTGACCCGCCGCAGCGCCTTCCGGATGATCCGGGACGCGGGGATCGTCGGCATGGGCGGCTCCGGCATGCCCACCGCCTACAAGATCCGCCAGGCGGACCAGAGCGAAATCGACACGGTGATCGCCAACTGCGTGGAATGCGACCCCTATGAGACCTCCGACTACCGGAGAATCCTCGAGGACCCCTGGCGGGTCATCTCGGGACTCATGGTGCTCCTCACGATCTTTCCGAGGGCAAGAGGCTTTATTGCCCTCTCCGAGAAAAACCGGGAGGGGTACCGGCTCCTTCGGAACCTGTTAAAGGACAACGACCGGATCTTTGTGCGCAAGCTCTCCGAGAAGTACCCCCAGGGCTCGGAGCGCCAGCTCATCTATGCCCTGACAGGGCGGCAGTACAACGCGGCGATGCTCCCCTCGGACATCGGCTGCCTTGTCCAGAACACCGATACCCTGGTTGCCATCAACCAGGCGGTGATGATGCACCAGCCGCTCATCACAAGGATTCTGACCGTGACCGGGGACGCGCTGCGGCACCCCAGAAACTTTCGTGTCCGCATTGGCACTTCCTTCCGGGATATCCTGGAACAGGAGGGAGGTCTTGTGAAGGGATGTTCCCTGGACGACGTGGTGGTACTTGACGGGGGACCCATGATGGGGCATCCTGTGGAGGACCTGGACGTTCCCGTGACCAAGACCACCTCCTCGATTGTCGTGTGCCGAAAAGAGGATCTTGCGGCAAGGCCGGAGACGCCCTGCACGAGGTGCGGGCGCTGTGTCGAGGTCTGCCCCAACCGGCTCTCGCCCCTGACCCTTCTTTCCGACCTTGCAAAGAACGGAAAAAGGAAAGAAGACCCGGAGAAAGCCTTCATGCAGCACGGCGGCATGGAGTGCTCCGGCTGCGGGTGCTGTTCCTATGTCTGCCCCTCGGGCATCAACCTGACTGCCGCCATCTATGCGAAAAAGCGCCGGATCCTGAAGGACCCGGTTCGGGCCGGGGCCTATGCGCGCCGCTACGTGCGGGCCTTTTCCGACACCGATCCCTCGACCGGCTCTACCACATCAAAGGACAAAAATCGTAAATGAAAGGTACCATCACAATCAATCCGTTTGCCAGATCCCAGCTCACCACCGGAGAGTGCATGATGCTGGTCATTCTGGCTATGCTGCCCGGCGCGGGATACGGCCTCTACAGTTATGGCGCTCACGCCCTGCTTCTCATGCTGATTAGTGTCGGCTCCGCCGTCCTCTATGAGGCGGTGTTTGAGCTGTTGTCCGGCCGGAAGATCACGGCCATGGACGGGTCAGCGGCCGTCACAGGCCTCTGCCTTGCCATGATCCTGCCGCCCTCCGCGCCCTGGTGGTTCCCGCTCCTTGGAAATGCCGTTGGGATTGTGGCTGCCAAGCAGCTCTTTGGCGGCATCGGAAAGAACATCTTCAATCCGGCAGCCGCGGGAAAGCTCATCCTGTGCCTGATCTTTCACAGCACGATGACGGACTTTTCCGGCGGCGGCTATGGCTCTGACACGCCGCTCATGGTGCTCTCGAAAGGGGGCACGATCGACATGAGCCAGATGCTCCTTGGCAATGTCCCGGGCAGCATCGGCACCGCCTCGGCAGTCTGCGTCCTCATCGGCGCGGCGTTTCTGTTCCTGACCGGCATCATCCGGCTGGACATCCCCTTTGCCGCGATCGTTTCCTTTGCTGTGATCTACCTCCTCTTTGGAGGACACGGGCTCTCCGCCTACTACCTGGCGGCACAGCTCCTTGGTGGATCCTTCCTCTTCACCGTGTTCTTCATGGCAAATGACTTTGCCACGACCCCGGTGGGAAAGCGGGCAAGGATCGTCTACGGTGTGCTCCTTGGCATTCTGATCGCTCTGTTCCGGATCATGGGAAGCCGGGAGAACGCAGCGCTCTATGCCCTGATCGTCACCAACGTCACGGCGAGATTCCTGGATGAGCGGCTCGCAGAGCGCCCGTTTGGGACAACTGCCGCAAGAAGGCGCACGAGAATCGTCAGCGAGAAGTCCCCGGAGGAGCGGGAGCGCTCCAGAAAACAGCAGGAAGAAGAGGAGCGCAGCCTTGCGGCCCGCTTCGAGAACTTTGAGAATACCATGGTGCCGGAGAACGCCCAGAACTCGGAGACCGCCGGCACGATCAATCGGGAGGCCATGGACCTCTACCAGAACCGGACTGCGGTGGCGGGAAATCCCACACTTTCCCAGCAGCCGGGACAGGCGCCGTATCTCGATCCCAACATGGGTACGGGACCGATGCCGTATCTGGATCCCAACATGGGTACCGGGCCGATGCCGTACCTGGATCCCAATATGGGCACGGGACCGATGCCGTACCTCGATCCCAACATGGGCACGGGGCCGATGCCATACCTGGATCCCAACATGGGCACCGGACCTCTGCCGCCCTATCCGCAGGGAGCCCCCCAGCAGCCGCAGCAGCCGGTCTACCAGAATCCGAATCCGGTGCCGTCTGCGAATGCAAACATGAATCCGAATCCGAACCAGAATATGGCACCGAACCAGGGCTATGCCGACCCCTATATGCAGCAGGCATCGCCGGCCTACGGACAGCCCTATCCCCAGGATCCCTATCAGGGTCAGCCGGGGTACGGCGTTCCCTATCAGAATCCGGGTGCCATCCCGCCGCAGCAGCAGATGCCGCCGCAGCAGGGGTATCAGCAGGGCTACAACTACGGCCCTTACGATCCGATGCAGTACGCCCAGCAGCCCTACTACTACGGCGCACCGCAGCAGCAGATGCCCTATGGGACGCAGCCCATGCAGCAGCAGGGAACTCCCCAGATGCCGCCGCTGCAGGCTGAAAATATGTCCGCCGGGAAGACCGATCAGCAGCTTGCCGAGGAGGAAGAGGCAAGACGGCAGGCCCAGGAGGAGCTCGAACAGCAGCAGGAAGAGGAGCGCAAAGCCCGTTTGGAGCGCATTCACCGCTCACCCCGCGCTGTGGAGGCAAGACTTCGCAGAAACCGCCAGAAGCGCCTGGAGGAGAGTGAGAGCCTCGAGGAGGAACTTCGCCAGCGGCAGAGAGCCAGACAGGAGATCCGGGATGCCGTCCGCTGGGACGATGAGGACGAGGACCGGGTATCCGATTCCCTTCAGTACATCGACCTGACCCAGGGCGTGCCTGACAGCCTTGACTTCGACGAGAGCCGAAAGAACGAGCAGGAAGAGCCCAGAGAGGATGCCTCTCTCGCTGGCCTGATGACCGAGAACATCCCGGTGGAGCAGATCGAGAGACAGCTTGCCGCGCAGCAGCCGCAGACAGATGATGCATCCAGCGAGGACCCTTACGGGACCCCGGCCGGCGCACCCAACAGCAGACAGCAAACAGAGCCGGACAACCGGCATGAGGAGGATAACAAGAGATGAACGTGACATACCAGAGTACCAGAGGAAGTGAAACGGGAATCACCGCATCCCAGGCGATCCTGAAGGGCCTTGCATCGGATGGGGGCCTGTTTGTGCCGGATCACTTTCCAAAGCTTGACAAGACCATCGACGAAATGATCCCGATGGACTACCGTGAGGTTGCCTATGAGGTGATGAAGCTCTTTCTGACCGACTTCACCGCGAAGGAGCTCAAGGACTGCATCAACAAAGCCTATGACAAGAAGTTCGACACCGAGGAGATCGTGCCGATCCGCAGGGCTCTGACCGGCTACTACATGGAGCTCTATCACGGACCGACCCTGGCCTTCAAGGACATGGCACTGACGATGCTGCCGCACCTCATGACCACGGCCGCGAAGAAAAACCACGACGACAAGGAGATCGTGATCCTGACCGCCACCTCCGGAGACACCGGAAAGGCCGCCCTGGCGGGCTTTGCCGATGTGCCGGGCACCAAGATCTGCGTGTTTTATCCCAAGAACGGCGTTTCTCCGTTCCAGGAGAGGCAGATGGTGACCCAGAAGGGAAAGAACGTCAAGGTGGTTGGCATCAACGGCAACTTTGACGATGCCCAGACCGGCGTGAAGCAGATCTTCACGGATGAGGCCCTGCGCGCCGAGATGGCGGACAAGGGCATGCAGTTCTCCAGTGCCAACTCCATCAACATCGGACGCCTTGTGCCCCAGATCGTCTACTACGTCTGGGCATACACAAGACTCGTGAAGGAAGACGTCATCAAAAACGGCGACGAGATCAACTTCTCGGTGCCCACCGGAAACTTCGGCGACATTCTGGCTGGCTACTATGCCAAGAAGATCGGCCTTCCGATCCACAAGCTGATCTGCTGCTCCAACATCAACAACGTGCTCACCGACTTCTTTGAGTCTGGCGTTTACGACAAGAACCGGCAGTTCTTCGTCACCCAGAGCCCTTCGATGGACATCGTGGTCTCCAGCAACCTGGAGCGTCTGATCTACGACATCAGCGGCGGAGACGCAAAGACAACCGCAGACCTCATGGAAAGGCTCCGTGTGCGCGGCAGCTATGAGATCAGCGATGAGATGCGGGAGAAGCTCACCGACTTCATCGCAGGCTACGCTGACGAGGGACAGACGGCAAGAGAGATGCGCGCCCTCTTCAACGACGGCAACTACCTGATCGATCCCCACACCGCAGTCGCAAGCGGCGTCTGGGAGTACTACAGGGAGAAGAAGAACGACTGGACGAAGACGGTGGTGGTCTCCACCGCAAGTCCGTTCAAGTTTGCCTGGACCGTGCTCGCGGCCCTCGGCAAGGATCCGGACGCACCGGGTATTGATCTGGAGAAGGAGCTCTCGGAGATCTCCGGCCTTTCGATCCCGAAACAGGTGCTGGAGGTGCGCAAAGCACCCGTCCTGCACAACGAAGTCTGCAACCGCGACCGCCTGTCCATGGAGTCAGAAGTGCGGTCCTTCCTGGGGCTCTAAGAAGCTCCGGAAGAATCAGGCGCAGAGGGGAGAAACCTATAAGAAAAAAAGAGCGCGGCGAGACGAGCCGCAACCAACACGACGAAAGGAGTACTGCCCATGTCAGAGTATGAACCGCAGCAGAACCGGCCCGCTGAGAACGTCTATTCCCAGGTCACGCCGGAGCTGGACAGGATGGCAAAAGTCGCAGCGGACGCAGATCAGATCCCCCAGGAGCTGTACGTCAAGTACAACGTCAAGCGGGGCCTGCGTGACCTGAACGGAAAGGGAGTTCTGGCGGGCCTGACCAATGTTTCCGAGGTCCGCGCAAAGAAGATCGTGGACGGCGAGGAGGTCCCGGACTACGGACACCTCTTTTACCGGGGATATGAGATTCAGGACCTGATCAAGGGCTTTTCCTCCGAGAACCGCTTTGGCTTTGAGGAGACCGCGTACCTTCTTCTCTTCGGCCATCTGCCGAACGCGGACGAGCTGAAGACCTTCAGCGAGCAGCTCCTCTTTTATCGGTCCCTGCCGACGAGCTTTGTGCGGGACATCATCATGAAGGCGCCCAGCTCCGATATGATGAACACACTGGCACGCTCCGTGCTGACGCTCTACTCCTATGACGATCGGGCGGACGACACGTCCCTCCCCAACGTCCTTCGCCAGAGCATGCAGCTGATCTCGCTCTTTCCGATGCTTTCGATCTACGGCTATCAGGCCTACTGCCACTATGAGAAGGGGCAGAGCCTGGTGATACACAATCCGCTGGACCACGGCTCGATCGCGGAGAACATCCTGCACATCCTGCGGCCGGACATGAAGTACACGGAGCTCGAGGCAAAGATCCTGGACATCAGCCTGGTGCTCCACATGGACCATGGCGGCGGCAACAACTCCGCCTTCACGACCCACGTCGTGACCTCCACGATGACGGACACCTACTCGGTGATCGCGGCGGCCCTGGGATCTTTAAAGGGACCCCGGCACGGCGGCGCCAACATCAAGGTGGTGCGGATGTTTGAGTGCATGAAGAAGGAGCTTTCCGACTGGACCGATGAGGATGAGGTGCGGGCATATCTGGTAAAGCTCCTCCACGGCGCGGCCTTTGACCACGCGGGCCTCATCTACGGTGTCGGCCACGCAGTCTACTCGAAGTCCGACCCGAGAGCGGAGATCTTCAAGGGCTTTGTCGAGAAGCTCTCGAGCGCCAAGGGCCTGCACGATGAGTACAACCTGTATGCCCTGGTGGCAAAGCTTGCCCCGGAGGTCATCGCGAAGGAGCGGAAGATGTACAAGGGCGTCTGCGTCAACGTGGACTTCTACTCCGGCTTCGTGTACTCGATGCTCGGCCTGCCGATGGAGCTCTTCACCCCGCTCTTTGCCATGGCAAGGATCGTGGGCTGGTCTGCCCACAGGATGGAGGAGCTCGCCAACAACGGCAAGATCATCCGTCCCGCCTATCGGGCGATCGCGCCGGAGCGGCCCTATGTCCCCATCGGGGATCGGGACTGACCCGGAAAACAACAAAGAAACGACCCTGCCGCAACGCGGCAGGGTTTTTCCAAGCAAAAGATAAGGAGGCAGAATTGATGGACAATAAGAATATTCACGCTAAGCGGCTCGCCGCTCTTCGGGAAAAAATGCGCGAACACGGCATCGACGCCTACATGATCCCCACTGCAGACTTTCACTGCAGCGAGTATGTGGCGCCCTGCTTCAAGGCAAGGGAGTACTTCTCCGGCTTTACGGGATCCGCGGGGATTCTGATCGTCATGCAGGAGCGGGCAGACCTCTGGGCAGACGGACGGTACTTCATCCAGGCAGCCCGTGAGATCGAGGGAAGCGGCATCACGCTCGAGCGCATCGGCGAGCCCGGCGTTCCCACAAGGGAGCAGTTCCTGAAGGATCACTTGAAGGAAGGACAGACCTTTGGCTGCGACGGCCGCTGCATCACGAAGGCAGAGGGCGCGCATCTTGCAAGAGTCCTTGGCCAGCGCGGCATCCGCATGAACACCGCCCTGGATCTTCCGGGGATGGTCTGGGCAGACCGCCCGGCCCTTCCCTCTCACCCGATCTGGCTCCTTCCGGAGGCGTTTGCGGGAGAGAGCGCAGAGAGCAAGCTCGCACGGCTTCGCACCGTCATGGACGAGCAGGATACGTCCTATTACGTCTCCTCGAAGCTCGATGAGATCATGTGGCTTCTCAACATCCGCGGCAACGATGTGGAGGCAAACCCTGTCGCACTTTCCTACCTGCTCGTGACAAAGGATGCCTGGTACCTCTTTGTGCAAAAGAGCGAGTGCACGAAGGAGTTCCTCGATTATGCCGAGAAGATTCATCTCACTGTCGGCGAGTACGAGAAGTTCTTTGACTTTGTAAAGGACTTCACCTTCCAGGGCAACATCCTGCTTGATCCCAACTTCTTAAGCTTCCAGGTCTACCAGACGATTCGGGACAACCTGGAGAAGGCGGGAAAGCGCGCCGAGGACTGCGTCAACGAGGTGAACTCCCCGCTTGACTACATGAAGGCCATCCGCAACAAGACCGAGATCGCGAACTTTAAGGACATCTATATCGAGGACTCCGCGGTTCTGACCAAGTTCATCTACTGGCTTAAGAAAAACGTCGGCAAAATCCCGATGACAGAGGGAAGCGCCGCGAAGTACCTGGACAATCTTCGTTCCCAGGTTAGGGATTACATCGAGCTCTCCTTTGGCACGATCTCTGCCTATGGATCCAATGCCGCGATGATGCACTATGAGCCCGGCGAGGACGGCGGTGCCGAGTTAAAGCCCGAAGGCATGCTTCTTGTGGACTCCGGTGGACACTACATGCGGGGTACCACGGATGTGACACGTACCATGTCCCTCGGCCCTGTCACAGAGGACATGAGAAGAAGCTACTCCCTGACCGCCAACAGCAACTTCCAACTCCAGGATGTGACCTTCCTGAAGGGATCCTGCGGCATGACACTGGACATCTGCGCAAGAGAGCCCATGTGGGAGAACTTCATGGATTACAAGTGCGGCACCGGCCACGGCGTCGGCAACATCTTAAACGTCCACGAGGGACCCCAGTCGATCCGCTACCACCAGAGAGACGCGGCAGACCTCACCCCGTTTGCACCGGGTATGACGATCTCGGATGAGCCGGGCGTCTACAAAGCGGGAGAGTACGGCATCCGCATCGAGAACATTCTCCTGTGCGTTGAGCGCGGCACCACCACCGATGGCACCTTCTACGGCTTCGAGCCGCTGACCTTTGCGCCGCTGGATCGGGAGCTCCTTGATGTGAATGTTCTCACCCCCAAGGTAAGAAAGCTCATCAACACCTACCATCAGCAGGTCCTCGAGAAGATCGGCCCGTTCATGAACGAAGAGGAGCTTGCCTGGCTGAAGGTGCAGTGCGCAGAGCTCTGAACCCGGAAGGAGTCATATAATTCCATTAAAAGACTGTAAAATCCGGATCAAAAAACGGGGCTCAAAATCTTGCAGACCCGGCAGGCCTTTGCTAAGATAGTGGTGCCTGGGATGCAATACCCCTATTATTTTGAACCTACAAATTTTGAATTCGGGAATCAGGCAGGTTCTCCGCAGATGTCACGCCTCCGGTACCGGCTATACGCCGGACCAGATACCAGGGTCAGGGGAAGACAGAGCGGGGAAACGATGATACCCACCTGGCTGAGGCTAGGACTCAAAAGGTAGGGGGCATTTCGGGTTTTTCGGAACTTTGACAGCAGCACTCTTAAGGGTGCTGCTGTTTTTTCTTCACTTTCTGCCATATTCTGCTAAAATGTCAACTGTGCCAGTCTGCCCATCGGAATTGGCGGCCGGCGCGACACCGAAATTTCAACCAGGAGGTTTGCGCAATGATACAGGAAGATCTGGAACGGATCCGCCAGGAGGCGAAGGCGAAGCTCGAAGAGGTGAAGACCCCGGAGGAGATCAACGACCTGCGCGTTGCCCTGTTGGGCAAAAAGGGGCAGATCACGGCCATCCTAAAGGGCATGAAGGACGTGGCAAAGGAGGATCGCCCCAAGGTCGGTCAGCTCGTCAACGAGGCCAGAGAGGCCATTGAGACATCTCTGGAGAGCCGCCAGAAGGAGCTGGAGGCAAAGCTCCAGGAAGCAAGACTCGCCTCGGAGACCATCGACGTCACCCTCCCCGGAAAGACCATCGAGCGGGGACATCTGCATCCGAACCAGGTTGCCCTGCGGGAGATCGAGGACATCTTCATCGGCATGGGATACGAGGTGGTGGATGGACCCGAGGTCGAGAAGGACTACTACAACTTTGAGGCCCTGAACATTCCGGCCAACCATCCTGCAAAGGATGAACAGGACACCTTCTATCTTGGCAGCGACATGCTGCTGCGCACCCAGACCTCCGGCGTGCAGATCCACGAGATGGAGCGTGGCAAGATTCCGATCCGCATGATCGCCCCCGGCCGCGTTTACCGCGCCGATGAGGTGGACGCGACCCACAGCCCGGTGTTCCACCAGGTGGAGGGCCTTGTCGTGGACAAGGGCATCACCTTCGCCGACCTGAAGGGAACTCTCGCGGAGTTCGCCAAGGGGATCTTCGGCGAGGACACCAGGGTCCGCTTCCGTCCCCACCACTTCCCGTTCACCGAGCCCTCGGCGGAGATGGACATCTCCTGCTTCAAGTGCCACGGCAAGGGCTGCTCGTTCTGCAAGAACGAGGGATGGATCGAGATCCTCGGCTGCGGCATGGTGCACCCCCACGTCCTGGAGATGAGCCACATCGACCCGGAGGTGTACTCCGGCTTTGCCTTCGGCATCGGCCTCGAGCGCATTGCCCTGCTCAAGTATGAGATCGATGATATGCGGCTTCTGTATGAGAACGACATCCGCTTTTTGAAGCAGTTCTGAGCAGCCGAAGAAGGAAGAATACGGAGGAATGAAGTAAGATGAATACACCACTTTCCTGGATCCGGGATTATGTGCCGGATCTTGAGTGCACCGACAAGGAATACTATGACAGAATGACCCTCTCCGGCACCAAGGTCGAGAACTGGACCAGATTCGACCACAACTGCGAGAAGATCGTGGTGGGCCGGGTCGAGGAGATCACCCGCCATCCGGACGCAGACCACCTTTGGGTCTGCAAAGTCAACATCGGCACCGCTTACGCAGCAGACGGCTACAACGCAGAGAACGACGGTCTCAAAGGAAGCAGCGAAAACTGCATCCAGATCGTAACGAGCGCACAGAATTTAAAGGTCGGCGATGTCGTTCCCGTCTGCTTAAACGGCGGCCGCGTTGCCGGCGGCCATGACGGCGGTCCCATGCCGGAGAAGGGCATTCCCATCAAGTCCGGCAAGATGCGGGGCCTTCCTTCCGTCGGCATGATGTGCGGCATCGAGGAGCTCGGGGCAACGAGAGACATGTACCCGGAGGCACCGGAGAACGGCATCTATGTCTTTCCGAAGGATCAGGCAGAAGAGCTCGCGCTTGGCTCTGACGCGATGGAGGCCCTTGGCCTGCACGACACCAACTTTGAGTACGAGATCACCTCGAACCGTGTCGACTGCTACAGCATGCTCGGCATCGCAAGAGAGGCTGCCGTGACCTTCGGCGACAAGTTTGTCCCGCCGGTAGTTACGGTGCGCCACGAGGGCGAGAAGGACACGAAGGACTACGTGGACGTCACGATTGAGGCAAAGGATCTCTGCAGCCGGTACGTGGCAGCGGTCTGCACCGACATCAAGCTCGGACCCTCTCCCCGCTGGATGCAGCGGCGCCTTGCCAACTTCGGCATCCGTCCCATCAACAACCTGGTCGACATCACGAACTTTGTCATGATGGAGTACGGCCAGCCGATGCACGCCTATGACTACGACACGATCCACGGAAAGAAGATCATCGTCCGCCGTGCTTCTGACGGCGAGACCTTCACCACCCTGGACGGACAGGAGAGAAAGCTCGACAAGGATGTCCTCATGATCTGCGATGCCGACCGCGCAATCGGCCTTGCCGGCATCATGGGCGGCGAGGACTCGATGATCACGGATTCCGTGAAGACCGTCCTCTTTGAGGCAGCCACCTTCGACGGCACCAACATCCGCAAGAGCTCCAAGCGCATCGGCCTTCGCACCGACGCCTCCGCCATCTTCGAGAAGGGCCTGGATCCCCACAACGCCATCGCAGCAATGGACCGGGCCTGCCAGCTGATGGAAGAGCTTGGCTGCGGCAAGGTCGCAAGAACCTACGTGGATGTCCACGACACCCTGCCGGCGCCGCGTGTCATTCCCTTCGAGCCGGAGAAGATCAACGCCTACCTCGGCACCAGCTACACCGAGGAGGAGATGCTGGATGTCTTCCATCACCTGGAGCTGACCTACGATCCCGACAAGAGAGAGCTCACGATCCCGACTTTCCGTCAGGATTTGAAGCAGATGTGCGATCTCTCCGAGGAAGTGGCGCGCTTTAAGGGCTACGACAAGGTTCCTTCCACGCTTCCCAAGAGCTCTGCCACCGTTGGCGGCCTGACAAAGGAGATGAAGCTCGAGAACCTCGCAAGGGATGTTGCGATGCACTACGGCTTCTCTGAGGAGGAGACCTTCTCCTTCGAGGGACCGAAGGTCCTGGATACCCTGCGGTATCCTGCAGATGCCATGGAGCGGCAGCAGATCACAATCCGCAATCCCCTCGGAGAGAACTTCTCCGTGATGCGCACCCAGACCCTCAACGGCATTCTGACGAGCCTTGGCACCAACTACGCAAGACGCAACGAGAACGTCCGCCTGTTTGACCTTGGCAAGATCTACCTGCCCAAGTCCCTGCCGATCACGGACTACTGCGATGAGAGACCGCAGCTGACCCTTGGTTTCTACGGCGAGGGCGACTTCTTCGTGATGAAGGGCGTTGTGGAGGACTTCCTGAAGGCAGCAGGCCTTTCGAAGAAGGCAGACTTTGCAAAGAGCGCGCATCCTTTCCTGCACCCCGGAAGACAGGCAGATGTCTCCTATGAGGGGACAACGCTCGGATACCTCGGTGAGGTCTACCCGGAGGTCGCAAAGGCCTATGGCCTTGGCACCAGAGTGTACGTTGCGGTGGTGGACCTTCCGGCCCTCTCACCGTTCGTCTCCTTCGCGCACCACTACGCGGGCATCGCGAAGTTCCCGGCCATGACAAGAGACATCTCCATGGTGGTTCCGAAGCAGGTAACTGCCGGAGAGATCGAGGCGGTCATCGAGCAGCGTGGCGGAAAGATCCTCGAGAGCTGCAGCCTCTTCGACCTCTACGAGGGCGCGCAGATCCGTCCCGGATTCAAGTCCATGGCTTATACGCTCACCTTCCGCAACAAGGAGCGTACGCTCGAGACCGAGGAGGTCGACAAGGCCATGAAGAAGGTCCTGAACGGACTGCAGGATCTTGGCATCGAGCTGCGGGGATAAGATCCATTTGACTGTGTAAACGCGCCAAGAAAGCGGGGTACCTCACATGAGAACGAAACGACATGCGGCCCTGGGCGCTGCCATCGCCCTGGCCCTGGGACTTTCCCTGAGCCTTTCCCCTGTGCAGGCCATGGCGAAGGAACAGGCCCCCGATTACAGCTATGTGGCAAAGGACGTCACTGCCTGGAAGGCAGTGTACGGACCGCTCTTATCTAAGTATGCCCCTCAGACGAAGACCCTGCCTGGGCAGGGCGAGAAGGAACAGGACTGCGCTGCGGCGGCAGATCAGCTCTACCAGCTGACGGCCGACACCAAGCAGGAGGCCTATCCCGGCGCCTACAAGCTCAAGAAGGCGCTGATGCTCTTTGATGTTCTGCAGGGCAACTACACCAGGAACGCGGTGGGGCTTCTCCTGGACCATGGATACTTTACGGACTACTACAGCGATCTGACAAACGCCCACCTTCTGCCGGACGGCTACAAGCTCCCGGCAAAGAGCTACACCGCCGAGACCAGCGATGAGACGGTTGAGGTCGAAGACGAGTATGGGACGTCCCAGACGGAGTACCTGCTCGTCACCAACAGCCCATACCTGGAGGCGGAACAGCTTCTGTCCGTGGCGATCTACTCCAACGATAAGACCGCGGCGAAGGAGCAGCGGGAGAAGATTCAATCCTTTGAGGACGATTATGTCCCCAAGGCAAAGGCCCAAAACTGACAATGTATGGGAAGAAGGCCTCCGGCGCACCATCCTCCGGGGGCCTTTTTTCGCAGAGAATATAGG
This sequence comes from Lachnospiraceae bacterium, assembly GCA_051886435.1. Classification (GTDB taxonomy): domain Bacteria; phylum Bacillota; class Clostridia; order Lachnospirales; family Lachnospiraceae; genus CAG-791. Next base: position 450 of record JBJEYC010000056.1, on the reverse strand, counting down.
AAGGACAGCATATGGAACGCATCAATGCCTGGAACATCTATGACCTGGAGACCCAGAAGGCCTGCCAGAATTTCGCGGAGGAGTACCGCCGCTTCATCTCCGACAACAAGACGGAGCGGGAGTGCGTGGATGCCTTCGTCAACGAGGCGGAGGACCACGGCTACGTGGAGCTCGCCCGTGCCATCGAGGAGAACAAAAAATTAAAGCCCGGGGACAAGGTCTACCTTGCCTGGATGAACAAGTCCCTGGTACTGTTTGACATCGGCACCGAGCCCATGGAGCACGGCCTCAACATCCTCGGCGCTCACATCGACAGCCCCAGACTAGACGTGAAGCAGAATCCCCTGTTTGAGAAGGGCGGCTTCGGCTACCTTGACACCCACTACTACGGCGGAATCAAGAAGTACCAGTACGTGACCCTGCCGCTTGCCATCCATGGCGTCATCGTGA
>JBJEYC010000055.1:0-3325 GCA_051886435.1 Lachnospiraceae bacterium | reverse complement strand
TCCCTGAGATCTCCTACGAGATGATCGACCACTACTGCAAGTTCACGAATCTCTTCATGTACTACGTCACTACCCAGTCCTTTGAACCGCTGACCAGCAGGGTCTGCAACATACTTGCCCTCTACTATCAGCACTTTCATGATCTCGAGGTCCCAATCACCCAGGCAGATCTCGCTTCCCTTGCCGGAGCAAAACGGGAGAGTGTGGTCAAAGTCCTGCGGGAACTGCGGGAGGGCGGCCTCATTGAGACCCAAAGTGGGAAAATCCGGATCCGGGATATCGACGCACTGCTTTCCTACATGGAGCATTCCGCCAAAGGGAGCAGATAAGCCCAAAAGGCGCAGTCAAGGAGAAGCGGAAAAAAGAAGGATAGCCAAAAGGCGGAACACAGGGGCACCTGCCCTTGTGTTCCGCCTTATGAATTGTTCGCGTTTTGTTTCGAAGAAGAGGAGATCAGAGCACGCTCTTGTAAGCTGCCTCTGCACCGTCCTTGCGGATCTTCTCAAGATCTGCGTACACGGTATCCTCCAGGCCTGCGACCTTGGTCAGATCCTGATCCCACATCTTCTCGTTGGAGAGGACATCATGGACCAGTGTCTTGTCATCTGCATCCTTGTGATCCCAGTAGAAGTCCAGAACCCAGGCATCATCCTGAATGCGGTACTCGTTGCCCTTGGCACGCTTTGCAACCAGAGCATCTGCCTCGCGTCTCTGCAGATCGGTGCTGTAGAAGGCGATGTAAGCAGCAAAGCCCATGCACAGTGCCTGCGGCAGCTTTCCGAACTTCTCAAAGTACTCGAGCAGTGACGGAAGATCTCTTGCCTTCCACTTGGAAGTGGAGTTCAGAGAAATACTCATCAGCAGGTGATCGACGAAGGGGTTATTGAACCGGTCGGTCACTGCAGCCGCGAAGTGCTCGCAGTCTGCCTTGTCCAGCGGCAGGATCGGGATGACCTCATCGTAGAGGATCTTGTTCATGAATGCGTGGATTGTCTCGTTGTGCATGCAGTCACGGACGATATCCTGGCCGGCAAGATATGCGCCAAGAACAAATCCGGTGTGTGCGCCGTTGAGAATGCGGACCTTTCTCTTCTTGTAAGGAGCAACCTCCGGGACAACATGGACGTTGAGACCGGCCTTCTTGAAGGGAAGCTTGTCCTCCAGAGCCTTGGGTCCCTCGATGTACCAGACACCGAAGACCTCACCCACATCCAGAAGAGCATCCTCATAGCCGTTCTCCTTGGTCAGCTCCTCGACCTCCTTGGGATCGCGGATTCTGCCGGGAACGATGCGGTCCACCAGCGTGGAGCAGAAGAGGCAGTCGTTCTCGATGTAGGAAGCGAAGTCATCGCCCAGGTTCCAGTCCTTTGCGTGCTTTAAGACATCCTTCTTGAGCTCCTGGCCGTTGGCATCGATGAGCTCGCAGGAAAGGAAGACAATGCCGGGCTTCTTGGCCTGGAAGCGCTCATACAGGAGCACGGTCACCTTGGCCGGGAAGGATGCCGGCGGGCAGTCGGTCATCTTACAGGAAGGATCGTAGGTGATGCCGGCCTCTGTGGTGTTGGAAGCCATGTACTCGAGGTCATCGCTGACTGCGATCTGACGAATCTTTTCCCAATCTGCCGTATCATAAGGGTTGTAGCAGGCATCCACCACGGAGATCACCCGCTTGTTGTTGACGGGCTTTCCGTTCTCCGAGCCGCGAAGATAGAGGGTGTAGAGACCCTGCTGCTCGTTGACGAGCTTGGTCAGGCCCTGGGAGATGGGCTGCACCAGAGCGACCTTTCCGTTCCAGTCTGCCTTCTCGTTGGACATATCAAACCAGTAGTCCACAAACGCTCTGAGGAAATTTCCCTCGCCGAACTGCAGTACCTTGACCGGTGCCGACTCCTTGATGTACCCGGTGTAGCCGGACTTCTTCAACACGTCATAGTTTAACTTCTGCGCCATTTTTGGTTTCCCTTCTGTGCCCCTTTCGGCACCCCAAATGAATTAATGAGATCTCAGATCCCAAAATACCGCTCTGCGTTGGTGTAGCTGATGCCCTGGACAATCTTCTTGAGGCTGTCCTCATCGTTCGGATACTCGCCGTCCTCTACCCACTGGCCGATCAGGTTGCAGGCAATACGGCGGAAGTAGTCGTGTCTTGTGTAAGAGAGGAAGGAACGGGAATCGGTAAGCATACCGACGAAGTTCCCGAGAAGTCCGAGATTTGCCAGAGACTTCATCTGTGCCTCCATGCCGTCTCTCGTATCAAGGAACCACCATGCAGCACCCAGCTGCATCTTTCCGGGGATCTCGTCGCTCTGGAAGCAGCCAAGGCAGGTTGTGATCTGGTTGAAGTCTGCCTCGTCAAGAGAGAAGACGATGGTCTTGGGAAGCTCACCGGTCTCATCAAGGGCGGAGAAGAACTCTGCCAGCTGGTTGTAGCAGGTGCTCTTGGCGATCATGTCAAAACCGGTATCCGGTCCCTCAAGACGGAACATGCGCTTGTTGTTGTCTCTCGTGCAGGAGTAGTGGATCTCCATGACGATGTTTTCCTTGTGGTACTTGCGTGCCAGGGAGAGGAGAACCGTGGTCTGGTACTTCTCGATCTCATCGGTGGTCAGCGCTTCGCCCTTCATCGCCTTGCGGAAGATGCCGTCTGCCTCCTCGAGAGAGCAGGTGCGGAAAGGAACGTAGTCGAGACCGTGATCGGAGGCGCGGCAGCCGTGCGCCTTGAAGAAGTCGATCCGCGCATTCAGCGCATCGAGGACTTCCTGAATCGAGGCAAAATGATCCTTGCCAACGCTGGCTGCAAGCTTGTCCATGTATGCGGCAAAGCCGGGGCGCTGAATGTTGACCGCCTTGTCCGGGCGGAAGGAAGGGCAGACCATAAAGCCGAGATCTTTGACCTTGGCAAGCTTCTCATGCCACTCCAGGGAGTCCGCCGGGTCATCGGTGGTGCCGACGTACTTCACATTGCTCTGGCGGATGATGCCTCGTACAGTCAGGTTCGGATCATGCTGGAGCATGTCCGAGGTCTTGTCCCAAATTGCCTTGGCGTTCTTCTCGGTCAGAGGCTCGGTGATGCCGAAGTACTTGTGAAGCTCAAGATTGCTCCAGTGGTACATGGGATTTCCGATAGCCATCTCCAGAGCCTTGGTGAAGGCCAGGAACTTGTCATAGGGATCTGCGTTGCCGGTGACCAGCTCTTCCGGAACACCGTTGCTGCGCATCACTCTCCACTTGTAGTGATCCCCGAAATAGGAGCCGTCCGGGTTCTTTCCCCCGAGCCAGACCTGCGCGATGTTGTCATAGCGGCGGTCCTCATAGATCTCCCTGG
>JBJEYC010000054.1:0-3326 GCA_051886435.1 Lachnospiraceae bacterium | reverse complement strand
AGAAGACGCTGCCAAATGGCACACGGGGAGAGACGGCAATGGAACTTGGTGAATTACGGTTTCAGGGAACCTTTCGCGACTATCAGCAAAAAGTTCTGGACGATGCGGAGCGCTATCTGGAGGATGGGAAAATCCACATCGCGGCCGCCCCGGGATCGGGAAAAACCACCCTGGGCCTGGAGCTGATCTGCCGCCTGGGAAACCCCGCGCTGATTCTGGCGCCGTCTGTCACGATTCGGCAGCAGTGGGGTGAGCGGTTTGCCGATGCCTTTCTGCCGGCGGGGGAGTCCCCGGAAGCGTACCTCTCCTATCAACTCTCAGAGCCCGGGGCAATCACCTGCATCACCTACCAGGCCCTCTATGCTGCCATGTCCGGAAAACAGGCGGAAGAGGAGGACGAAGAAGAACCGGAGAAAGAAAGCGGCCCGGACAAAGCCGCTTCGCAATCCCGACTCGATGTGGCCGCGATGGTAAAGCAGAAGCACATCACGACGATCTGTCTGGACGAGGCGCATCACCTCCGCACAGAATGGCACAGAGCCGTCACAGCGCTGCTTCATGCGCTGGAAGATCACGTCACGGTCATCGCACTGACGGCGACGCCGCCGTACGACAGCACGCCGGCAGAATGGAAAAAATATATCGATCTCTGCGGACCGATCGATGCGGAGATCTCCATCCCCGAACTGGTTCAGCAAAAGACGCTCTGTCCGCACCAGGATCTGGTCTTTTTTTCCGATCCCACCAGGGAGGAACAGAAGAAAATCAGGGCCTTGAAACAAAAGGCGTCACAGGCGGTCCGGGATGTGCTGCAAAGCGGCATCTTCGAAAGAGCTTACGCGCACTTTCAGCAGAACCGGGATGCGCATGACGAGGATGCGCTCTATCAGCAGATCGAAGGATTCCGGGCTTTCCTGTACTGCGTCAGAACAAGCGGCACGGCGCTTCCCGGATCGTACCGCAGGCTGGTGGCAGAGCGGAGAAAGACCGTGTTGTTTTCCGGACAGATGGTACAGCTGGGCTGTCAGTTTGTGGCAGACCATCCGGAGCTCTTTGGCAAAGAGACGGCAGAGGAAATGCTCGCGTTCTTCCGGGAGCGCCATATGGCGGACCGGAAGCGGATCGATGCCACTGCGGACCGCACCATTGCCGCCGTGCTGGCTTCCTCCATGGGAAAGCTGGAGGGAATCAGGACGATCGCGAGGAAAGAGACGGAGAATCTCGGCGATGATCTCCGCATGGTCATCCTGACCGATTATATTCGGAAAAACCTCGTCAAGTGCATCGGAACCGGGGAACCTCTGGCTGACATGGGGACCGTGCCGATTTTTGAGGCGCTGCGCCGCGAGAAGATTCCGGGGGCAAGGCTCGGGGTCCTCTCCGGAACTCTGACCATTCTCCCCGATGAAGCTCTCGCTTTGCTGCACCGGCTTGCACAGGCAGAGGGCTGCGCCATCAGCGAAAGGCCCCTTCGGGAGACCGGCTTTTCCAGCGTCGAATTCTCCGGTGGGAACAAGAAAAAAGTCCGCATCGTGACCAGGCTGTTCCAGCAGGGGGCAATCAACATCATGGTGGGGACCAAGTCCTTACTGGGGGAAGGCTGGGATAGTCCCTGCATCAATTCCCTCATTCTGGCGAGCTTTGTCGGATCCTTTATGCTGTCAAACCAGATGCGCGGCCGCGCCATCCGGATCGATGCGGCAAATCCCAGGAAGGTATCGAATATCTGGCACCTGATCACACCGGAGATGGAGGACGGCGTCGGTGCGGCCCTGGCAAGTGGATTGCGCGGCGATGCGGTCTTTGCAAATGGCACGGCGCTTGGCGAAGACTATGAGACGGTTGCAAGGCGCTTCGAATGCTTTATGGCGCCCTCCCTCCGGGAAGATGTCATTCAGAGCGGCATCGAGCGGCTGGGAATTTCCCGATCGATGACGCGGCCCGAGATCGAAGCGGCGAATCGGAACATGCTGGAGCTGTCCGCAGACCGGATGGGGGCAAAGGCCCGCTGGGACCGCTCCCTTGCGGGCCTCTCCGGCGGGGAGATGGAGATCTGCCAGAAAAATGAGTTTCGGAGGGAGACCATACCGACCCGGTATGGCTTCCTGAACCTGGCCCTGTATCTGGCGGGAATGACGGCGGTCACCGTGCTGCAGCTTGGCACCTACAGAAGCGTCCTGACCATCTGGGGAGCCGGCGGAAGGTTTGGGTCCTTTCTTGCCCTGGCGGTCCTGTATCTGCTGCTGTTGCGGGGAATCCGCTTTGCAATCCGGCTTCTCTCCCCGACGCAGATGATCGGGGCGATGGCGCAGGCGATACTGTCTGCTTTCCGGCAAAACGGCACGATCCGTTCCGAAAACTGCCGCGTCGAGGTGCACGAAGAGCCGGACAGCTTGTTCATTTACAGTACGCTGCGGGGCGGAACGCTCCGGGAGAAGCAGCTCTTTGCATTTGCCATGCGGGAGCTGCTCTCTCCGATGAACAATCCCCGGTATGTCATTATCAAGCGGGTATTTCATGTGCCGCAATACGCATGCAGCCTGGCCTGCCCGTCGCTGCTTGGCAGCAGCCGGCAGAATGCGGAACTCTTCCAACGGGAACTGGCCCGGCAGCTGGGAGATATCTCGGTGATCTATACGAGGAACGAGACCGGACATCATCTTTACCGGAAGTGCGTCCGGCAGAGCTTCGTGAACTTCGAAATCAATGCGGACGGGTCCATCGTCCGCAAGGAGGTATTCTGAGTCCGGGGCGGGGATCAAAGTGCGAAAATACGGTATATCTGGCAGGTCTGGGATGTCGAAATCCTGACCTGCCAATTTTTTGCGGCAGAGTATTGACACGATGTCAGCGATAAATTATATTCATTGTACTGACACAACGTCAGAATATATCACTGCTGATCGGAGAGAAGCAGGACGAAAATATGGGCGAAGCACCCGCTTTCGGGCTTGCATTTTGGGCTCCTGCCCCACGAATTTTCGCAAAAGAGGAGAATAGATGATGAAACGGACAGGAAAACTTCCCAGAATCGCACTTGGCGCGTGGGCATGGGGAAATGATGGTACGTTCGGGAAGGCGTTGACCGAGAGCGATCTGCGTCCGATTTTTGACACCGCGATGCAAAATGGCTTTACCCTCTGGGATACGGCCTATGCCTACGGGATGGGAACATCCGAGAAAATGCTCGCCGGTTTTCTGAAAGGTCTGCCGCGGGATTCCTATTACGTGTCGGATAAGTTCACGCCGCAGTGCGCAGATGCCTCCTCCAAGACGGCCATGAAGGATATGATTGAGATGCAGCTTGATCTCATGGATCTCGATCA
>JBJEYC010000053.1:1901-3334 GCA_051886435.1 Lachnospiraceae bacterium | reverse complement strand
GTCCTCTCGTATCCGCCCTCCACCGAGGCAAGGCCCTCCACGTAGCGCTCGCCGATCTCGTCGCCGTAGTACAGAAACGGCACGCCGGGCATCGAGTACAGGAAGGCGAAGGCGATCTTGAGCTCCTCGTCGTCGAGCTTCGGGGCAAGGCGGGTCATGTCGTGGTTGCCGGAGGGGATGCAGATCAGGCCCTTCCCGCCTGTCAGCTCGCGGTTGTGCAGGTAGATGTCAAAGAAGGTCCTGCAGTCCCCCTTCCCCTCCCGGGAGAAGTAGGGGTGCTCCACCCGGAACAAATCCAGGTAGTGAGAGGGGCCGAAGTGGAGCAGAAAGTCCATGTGGAAGCCCGCAAGGAGCGACCGGTCCGGCTGTCCCCACTCGGAGACAAGAACCGCCTCCGGGTACTCCTTATCCAGGAAGGCGCGGAAGTCCTGCCAGAGCCGGATGGTCTCCTGCTGCCCCGGATCGGACTTGACGAGGGACCCCGCCATGTCCACACGGAAGCCGTCCACCCCAAGGCCCAGCCAGAAGCGCATGACCTCTTTGATGGCCGCGCGGGTCGCCATGGGCCCGGGGGCGTCCACGGGCTGCTGCCAGGGCTTTTCCGGGTCGGGTTTGGCAAAGCCGTAGTTCAGCGCCGGCTGGGCGTTGAAGAAGTTAGCGGCACAGGCGCCGTTCCGCTCGGTCCCGCCCCGGATGACGCCCATGATCTGGCCCACGCCCTCAAAGCTGTCCCAGACGGAGTTCGTCCAGACATACCGGTCCGTGTACTCGTTCTTCTGCGCCTTTGCGGACTCCACAAACCAGCGGCAGGTGTCGGAGGTGTGCCCCGGCACCAGGTCCAGCAGAAGGTGCATGCCCCGGCGGTGCAGTTCACTGGCCAGGTTCTTTAAATCCTCATTGGTCCCATACCGGGGCGCAATCCGGAAGTAGTCCCGCACGTCGTACCCCGCGTCCACGAAGGGGGAGTCAAAGCAGGGATTCAGCCAGATGGCGTTGCAGCCAAGATCCTGGATGTAGTCCAGACGGGAGAGGATGCCGGGGAGATCTCCGATGCCGTCCCCGTTGGAATCGCAGAAACTCTGCGGATAAATTTCGTAAAAGATCGCATCTTTCAGCCACTTGCTCACAGTCATTCCTCCTTGACGAAATGAAGTCACAAGCGCATTGTACGGGTTTCCCCGCCGTTTCGTCCACCATCAGATTCCAAAGAAACCGCGCACAAAGATCTCCACGCCGATGGCGATCAGGATGATGCCACCGAAGATCCCCGCCTTGTCGGCGAGCTTCTCTCCGAACTTCCTGCCGAAGAGCAGGCCCACCATGCAGATCCCGAAGGTCACCACCGCGATCAGAAGGGAACATACGAAGGCCTCCGGCGCGTTGTAGTCGGCGATCGTAAAGCCCACGGAGAGGGCATCGATCGAGGTGGCAAC
>JBJEYC010000053.1:0-1801 GCA_051886435.1 Lachnospiraceae bacterium | reverse complement strand
GCGCTCATCCTGCGCTTTGTCATCCCGTGCTCCGAGAGCCCGTTCGCGATCGACACCGAGAAGGCGTCCATGGCAAGACCCACGCCCAGCAGAATGCTGTTCAGAAAAAACCAGGTATTCATCATCCGTACCTCAGGACAGAAAAAAACAGACACGTCCGTTTCCGGCCATGTCTGCGTATCGTCTGTCCCTGCGCACCCATGTATCGCCGCAAACGGAATCCACCAGTTGCGTATACATGAGTCTCGCAATTTGAAGTCAGCCAGGTGAGAACACCAGCATGTTGACTGACTGCACGGAGTGCTTGCTACTCCCTCATCGCGGCCCATTGTTTCACAGCCCGCAAACGTTAGTCAATGCTAACATTTTCCTCCCGGGCATAGCGGCAAAGATCCCGCAGGCAGCAGCTGCCGCACTGGGGGCTCCTTGCAGTGCAGACCGCCCGGCCGTGGTCCACCAGGCGGTGGCAGAGCTGATTCCCTTCCTCGGGCGGCACGATCTTCCAGAGGGCCGCCTCCACCTTGGCGGGCTCCTTGATGCCGTCCACAAGGCCGATCCGGTTGGAGAGCCGGATGCAGTGGGTGTCGGTCACGATGGCCGGCTTGCCGAAGATGTCCCCCAAAACGAGGTTCGCGCTCTTTCTCCCGACTCCGGGGAGCTTTAAGAGCTCCTCCATGGTGTCCGGCACCTCGTCGTGGTACACCTCGTGCAGCATCTGCATGCAGGCCTTGATGTCCCGGGCCTTGCTCCGCCCAAGGCCGCAGGGCCGCACGATCTCTTCAATCTCATCCACGTCCGCCTCTGCCAGCGCCTCCACGGTGGGGAACTTCGCGTACAGGGCAGGGGTCGTCTGGTCCACCCGCTTGTCCGTACACTGGGCCGCAAGCCGAAGCGATACCAGAAGCTGCCAGGCATGGGCAAAGTCCAGCGTACAGTGGGTGTCCGGATAGGCCTGTTTCAGGCGCCGGATCACCTCATTTGCCAGCTCCTTTTTTTCTTTCAGGGTGTCTGTGTTGTCTTCCATGATAACTCTCCTTTCCTGCCCCTTGATTGTTTTCAGCACGGCGCCGTATCATGACAGCGGACCCGACTGTTTCCCGCATGAGAAGGAGCGCCCTATGACTGAACATCCAAATCTGAATTCCAACTCCTCCTCGATCCTCCAGGATCTGATCCAAAAGGGGCGGGAGCACAATGATGAGCTCTCCGCGGAGGAGATCTCCCTCGCGTTCCCGGACCGGGTACTCTCCCGGGAGGACCTGGACCAGATCCAGTTCATCCTGCAGGCAAATCAGATCCACGTGCGGGGAAATCTCGTCCCCGCCGTGCAAAACTCCGACGGCAGCACCGAGAAAGAACTTCCCTTCGCATCCACAAAGCCTGCCCCCGCAGGCACAAAGGACGGCGATCTCACCCTGGAGGAGCTCCTTGCAAAGCTCGATGGCTTCATCGGCCTCGACGCCGTCAAGACCGAGATCCGCACCACCGTCAACATGATCCGGATCGCGAAGGAGCGCAAGGAGCACGGCCTTGTCTCCACGCCCACCACCCTGCACATGGTGTTCTCCGGAAACCCCGGCACCGGAAAGACGACGATCGCGCGGCTTGTGGGCCAGATCTACAAAAAGCTCGGCGTCCTCTCCACCGGCCAGTTCATCGAGGCGGACCGCAGCACCCTGGTGGGCCGCTACGTCGGGGAAACCGAGTCCAAGACCCGGGAGGTCATCGACACGGCCATGGGCGGCATGCTCTTTATCGACGAGGCCTACTCCCTGGCAAGGGACACCTCGGGGAAGGACTT
>JBJEYC010000052.1:0-61695 GCA_051886435.1 Lachnospiraceae bacterium | reverse complement strand
TGGTGGCAGGCGGAAGCTTCAACACAGAAAAGCGGAGCACCCGGGTGAGCCAGGAAGGCGCGGCCCAGCTGGAAGAGCTGCTGGACGCCCTCTCCCCGGAGGAAGCCTTCTTTGTGGTGGGGCACCGGCTCAGCGGATACGAGAAATACCTTGTGGAGCACAACCGGAAGGGTTTCCGGATCTTTGCCATTGTGCCTGCCAGGCTTACTGCCGTGGAGACAAGGCGCCTGCAGAGCGCAGGGATTGCCATTCGGGTCTCCACGGAGAGCGAGGGCGCTGCCACTTACAAGAGTTTCAACTACGAGATATTTGAAAGACGGCCCTCCCTGGTCGTCTGCTTTGACGGCAACTCCGCCGCGGAGAACCTGATCCAGGAGGCAAAGAACGGCAAGGGAAAGGCGGCGATCTTCGTCTGGGAGCGGGCAGCCGCACTCAAGAAAAAGGCGCTCTCCCTGGAGGGCTATGTGCGTCTCTTTGGGACGGATCACCCCCTGTCAGATCAGATTGAACCGGCCAGAAAGATCCTCTTTGCGCCGCAGGGCGTTGACACCACGGACTGGTACCAGACCCACCGGGAGGGAAGCCTTCCGGAGGAGTCCGGGCAGTAAAAAAGAGAGCATTTCCGCGGGATTGATCCCACGCGGGAATGCTCTCTTTTTCTATAGTCACATCACCAGAAGGTGATGCGCTTGTCCGGGGCGAGGTACATGCCGTCGCCCTCCTTGATGTTGTAGGTGTCGTAAAACTGCTGGAACTGCTGGAGCAGGATGTTCACCCGAAGGTAGTTGAGCGGGTGCTCGTCGGACAGCAGCATCAGATTCTCCTGGTCGTCGATCCGCAGGCAGGCCCAGCAGGAGGCGAAGTGGGTGAAGAAGGCATCATAGTCAAAGGCGGGGTAGAGGTCCGCGATCTTCAGGATGCACTGCATGCCGCCAAGGTCCGCCATCGCTTCGCTGGCGACCTGCTCTCCGGACACCGCATCCCCGCCTGATAGCGGTGTGAAGGTGCTGTAGTAGTCCGCCATCTGGTTCCACTTGGCGATGCCGATGGCCTCATCCTCGTCAGTCCACCAGTTTCGCTCCGCCCCGGTGGCGTCGTAAGCGGCGCCGGAGAGGTCAAAGGCGTGGGTGATCTCATGGGCGATGACAAAGCCGATGCCGGCAAGGAGCTCCTCATTGCTGGCGTTTTTCGAATAGAAGGGCGCCTGCAGCATCCCGGCCAGGATGTTGATGGAGTTATCCCCGGCGTTGTAGTAGCAGTTCACAGTGCTTGCCGCCATCAGCCAGTAGCGGTCGGATACCTTCTGGTTGACGAGTTTGGAGGCTGCCTCCTCCGAGAAGGTCAGGATTGCCTTGTAGGCCTGGATCAGCGTGCCGCCCTGTTCTTTGCTGACCAGATGGAGAGAGGAGAAGTCCGGCAGTTCGTCCGGGTAGTCCACCCGTATGGTCAGAGTATCCAGCTTTTTCAGCGCCTCGGCCTTGGAGGAATCGGAGAGCCAGGACTGGTTCAGCATCTTCCGGTACATGTCCAGAATCGTCTGGGTGAGCTCGGTGACCTTCTCCTTGTCCTCTTCGCTGCAGTAGGTATCGATGTAGACGTTGTCGAGAACCCGGCCCAGCAACAGGTCCACGTAAGTATAGGCGACGTTCTCGTCGCCCCCTGTCACGGAGGCGGTGCCGAGAAACCGCACGGAGAGAGCGGTGCGCACGTTGAAGGCCTCGCTGTCGGTCAGCTCCATCGCGGCGATGGCCGTGTGGATGAGGAAGTAGTCCCGGAAGTACTCCAGGTTGCTCTCGTTGTAGATCTCTCCCAGGGCCACCAGCCATTCGGGCTGGGGCAGGTTGTAGACAAGGGAGCCGTCCAGGCCTCTGGCCTTGAGGACGTCTTCAATCGGGAAGTCCCCGGCCAGCGTGATCAGATCCTGCTCCGAGCAGGGCTTGCAGGTGGCACTGGTCGTATCGCCCTGGGTGATCGCGGCTGCTGCGGCCTGCTCGGCACTTGCCAGCAGCGCGTCTGCCATCGCGGACTCCAGGACGATGCAGTGCTGGAACATCGTGTCGATCTGGTCATCGGTGTAACCGATGCGCTCGAGCATGTAGTAGCACTGGCTCTGGGCAAAGGAGAGCTGCAGGCGGCCGGTACGGGTGACGGATTGGTACTCGGTGGGGCTGAGCAGAAGCTGGGTAGGGCTGATCTCCACTGCGTAGTACTCCGGGTTGTTCTGGTACTGGGCAGTGGTCATGCGCACGATGCCTGCATCCGCCAGGCTGTAGGCATCGTTGCAGAGATACGCCGTCAGGTCGTCCAGGGTCTGGATCTTTTGAATCGCGGCCACAAAGGGCATGATCGGCGCGATGCCCTGGGCATTTCTGGTGTCCCAGTCCAGGAGCAGGTCATACATGGTCTGTACGGTCTGGGCGTCCTGGCTTGTCAGGCTCTTGTCGGTCAGAATGGACTTTTTCTGCGCCTCCACGGTATCGGACATCTCAGAGGCGATGGAATCCTCCGGCTGCGCATCGGAGACGGTGGCGTTTGTGATCCAGTCCTGGTTGATGGCAGCATAGAAGTCATCCTTTTTGTCGGTCGCGGTGTCCGGTGAGAGGATGCCGTAGACTTCCGTGTCCTGCCAGGTGCCGGAGGAGGCGGGCTCGGCGCTCTCTTCCGGCATCTCCTCGTTGATTTCATGCAGCTGGTTTCCCGCATAGCGCAGGGCGTCGGAGCGGGCGGTCCGGGCGCTGACACCCTCCCCTGCTTCCAGGGATGCGGTGCCGGGATCGCTTCCGTCTCCGAGGATGGTGCTCTTTGTGGTCTCTTCCACCTCGCCAAGCAGCGCCTGGATGCCGGAGTCGGTCGCAATCACCTGGTCCGTTTCCGCTGCCCTTGCGGGAAGATTCGCGGAAAGGGTGGATAAGCCAAGCGCCGCGGCCGCAAGAATGGCTGCGATGCGCTTTCCGGGGGAAAGTGCGGGATGATCATGTAAGTTTTGTCTTTTCATAAACATAAAACAGATATCCTCAATAGTCTGTCAAAAGTGCGGCTTTTATTATAGCATTTTGCGTCAGTTCGCACCGGCCAACTTTTGCAGGATTTGTAACCGGAGAGAATAACACCTGTAAAAGACAAAAAGTTGAATTCCGACGGGAACTTCTGTATCATGCTTTCTTGATCCCGGCGGGAAAAAGCCGGGCAGAAAGAGGCATTTTTTGGCAGGAACAGGACTGGTGCTCGAGGGCGGTGCCATGCGGGGGATGTTCACCGCGGGCATCACGGACGTATACATGGAAAACGGGATCGACTTTGACGGCATGATCGGCGTCTCAGCGGGGGCTGCCTTTGGCTGCAACTACAAGTCGAGACAGATCGGCCGGGTGATCCGCTACAACATGCGCTTCTGCCGGAACTGGCACTTTGCGGGAATCCGGAGCTGGCTCTTCACCGGCGACCTCTACGGGGCGGACTTCGACTATCGAAAGCTCCCCGCGGAGCTGGATCCCTGGGATACAAAGACCTTCCGGGAAAATCCCATGGCCTTCTGGTGTGTCTGCACCGATGCGGATACCGGGGAGGCGGTCTACTACCGCTGTGAGGACGGCGGGGAGCGGGATCTTCTCTACATCCGCGCCTCGGCTTCGATGCCGGTGGCATCCAGACCGGTTCAGGTGGATGGGCGAAGGCTCCTCGACGGCGGCATCGCCGATTCGATTCCGCTTCGCTTTTTTGAAAATCTCGGGTATGACCGGAATGTCGTGATTCTGACGCAGCCGAAAGACTACAGGAAGCAGCCCATGACCCATGAGGCGCTTCTGCACCGGTTCCTCACCCAATACCCTGCGGTGGAGGCAAAGCTCCATACCCGCCACATCGACTACAACCGGCAGACCGCCTATGCGCGGATGGAAGAGGAGCTGGGGCGGGCCCTGGTCATCTGCCCGGACGCACCCCTCCAGATCGGAAGCGTCTGCCATGACCCGAAGGAGCTCGAGCGGGTTTACCGGATCGGGCGCAGGAAAGGGGAGGAGACTCTCGCGCAGGTCAGACAGTTTCTGGCAGGATAACGGAGGAGAGACATGATCCTATACCTGATGCGCCACGGGGAGACGGCACTGAACCGGGAGGAAAGGCTCCAGGGGCAGATCGACACCAGGCTCAACGCAGCGGGCATCGAGGAGGCCCGGGCGGCGGGACGCTTTGTCCGGGAGCAGGGCCTTGTATTTGATAAGGTGTACAGCTCGCACCTGTCCCGGGCTCTCGACACCGCAGCCCTGGTCTGCGGCTGTGACAAGTCCGGAATCCGGATTGATGACCGGATTCTGGAGATGAACTACGGACCGGCGGATGGAGCATGCTTCTCGGAGCTCGACGAGAAAACCGCGCGGTTTTTAAGGGATCCGGTCCATGCGCCCCTGCCCGAGGGCTTTGAGAGCCTTGCCCATCTGGAGGCGCGGACCGGGAGCTTTCTCGAGGACCTTGCCAGCGCGGCGGCACAGGAAGAAAAGCAGGGCCGGGAGGAGCGGATTCTCGCGGTCACCCATGGCGTTGCGATCCGGGCGATGTTGCGAAAGCTCGATCATCTGGATGCGGAGGAAGTCTGGAAGGTCCGGATCGACAACTGCGACCTGCTCCGGACCCGCTGGGAGAACGGCCGGTATTCCGCGACCGCCCTTGTCTATCGCAGGGAAAAAGACGGAAATCAGAAAGGACAGCTATAAGTAATGGCAGAACAGAAATACGATCTCACACCGGAGAACGTGCGGATCCTGGGCAGGTGCCTGAACCTGGCGGGCGGGCTCTGGCCCGGGACCCCGGGCGCCGGTGTCGAGTTCTGGACGGACGCCTCACGTGTCAGGGCGGACATCCTGGGCATCTCACAGACGAAGCGCCGGGAGGACTTCTCCTATCTGGGCGTCTTTCTCGATGATGAAGACCGCCCCTACCGCAGGCTCATGATCCGCACCGAGATGCACACGGTGGACATCCTGCGCAACCCGGAGCGGGCCATGCACAAGGTCCGTATTGTCAAGCTCACCGAGACCCAGTACGACAAGCTCTGTCTCTCCGTGCTGACCGCGGATGGGACCATCACGCCGACACAGCCGGCCAAACGGCACATCCTCTATCTCGGGGATTCCATCACGGCGGGGTACGGCCTGGGACTTGACCACGCGCCCTCGGAAGATCCGCAGGCTTACTCCTTCACAACGGAGGACGAGGACATCAGCCGCTCCTATGCCTGGCTTGCGTCCAGAACCCTGCAGGCCCAGGGACAGTACTTTGCCTGGTCCGGGAATGGCGTGATCTCCCAGTGGATTCCGCCTGAGATCGAGACGCCCTACACCGAAAACCTGCTCCCGGCGCTCTATCCCTACGTGGACAAGACCACCGAGACCTTTGCGAAGATTTACCTGAAGGCAAAGGGATGGCGGGAGCCCGCGGGCAGCTATTTCCTGACCAAGTATGATCCGAAGAGCTTCCCGGCGGATGTTCTGGTGTTTGCGCTCGGGACCAACGATGCTTCCTTCACCCGTGGCATTCCCACGCGGGAGCAGCACTTCATGAACCGCTACACGGAATTCATCCGGGACGTGCGCGCCCAGTATCCGGGGGCGCCGGCCATCGTGATTTACGGTATGATGGAGACAGGCCTGATGGAGGCCTGCCGGGAGGCAGCCTCCTTTGCCGGGGCAGATTTTCTCCCCATGCCCCTGATGAATCCGATGCAGGACGGCATCGGCGGGGGCGGCCATCCGGGTCCGGCCACGCACCGGCTCTGGGCGGAGATCCTCGTCTCGAGGATCCGCCAGCTGACAGGTTGGGAAACGGAGCCTGCCAAAGAGGAGAAACCGCCGGTTCTGCCAGATGGCAGCGCCGGAGAAACAGCAAAACCAGCAAGTATTGCAACGGAGGATTCCAAAATGGAAAAAACCTACACAGTCACCATCACCATGAAAGACGGAGGCGTCATGCGGGGCGAGCTCTACCCGGAGATCGCGCCGATCACCGTGGAGAACTTCAAGAAGCTTGCGGATGAGAAGTTCTACGACGGTCTGACCTTCCACCGCATCATCAAGGGCTTCATGATCCAGGGCGGCGACCCGGAGGGAAACGGCACCGGCGGCCCCGGCTACAGCATCAAGGGCGAGTTCGCGGCAAACGGCGTGAAGAATGACTTAAAGCACACGAGAGGCGTGCTCAGCATGGCAAGAGCCCAGGATCCGAACTCCGCCGGCTCCCAGTTCTTCATCATGCACGCGGATGCCCCTTATCTGGACGGCCAGTACGCGGCATTCGGAAAGATCACCGAGGGCCTGGATGTGCTGGACCGGATCGCGGAGACCAAGACCAACTTCATGGATGCTCCGTGGGAGCCCCAGGTGATTGAGAGCATCGTGGTGGAGTAAGACGAAAGCTCTGCAAGAGGCAGACAACAGAAAGACAGAATCAGAAAGAGAAGACCTGACAGTGGCCTTCTCTTTTTTTATGCCCCGGGATACCGCCGTTTTGCAGCCTCGCCAAGAAGGTAGTCCTCATACGTGCGCAGGGTGGAGGAAAAACCACGGACCCGGCCGCCGTACCAGGTGCCGTCCTCCATGCGGAAACCGTTCCCCTCCGGGCGCAGGATGCGGTCCATGTTCAGGAGAATGCCGCGGTTGACAAGAAGAAAGGGCCCTTTCTTCAGATGCTCCTCCACCCGGTGGAACGGGATCCGGACGCGGAGCGGCCCGCTCAGGCAGGAAAACTCCGTATAGTGGCCGCAGGAGACGACGCTCCGTATATTATCGGCGGGAAGGCGCAGGGTCCCGCCGCCCCGGCGCGGAAGAAGAAGCGCACCGCAGGAAGGGCTGAGCATTTCTCCGTTCAGCTCGATGCGGCGGTCTGGAAAATGGGAGGGAAGGAGGGCGCGGAGATGCTGGAGGTCTCTCACATCGCCTCCTGTTACGGTGATCCGAAGACAGCGGGGCGAAGGGATGGGGGGAGTCTGCATGGAAGGGGAATCCTTTCTTTGTGGTTTCTTTTGGATGGGGTGACTATTCGTGCCGGAAGGCGCACGTTCATGCCGGAGGGGATTTCAGGAGCAGAGGGAAGCCCTATAATCGGGAGGTCAGACGGGAGTGGATATCCTGTCTGCATCAAGCGGCGCGCAGATCTTGAAGACATGTCCAAAAAATCATATCGCAAAGGAGTACAGTCGATGAGAACACATCCGGGATTCCCAGACAGGTCGCAGTGGAGTGCGCGGTTTGCGCATGGAAGGGCAAAAATACGGGAGATAGGCAGGCTCTCACTTGGGATTGGCCTGAGCGCAGGCCTTTTGGCCGCCAGCACCGTGGGAACGGTGCATGCAGAGAAGACTTCCGCCGCTTCGACGAGTATAGCACAGACAGAGGAAAAATTGGAGGCGGGGATAGATGTCACCGGGGGACTGGAGCTGAAAAAGGGCGTCAGTGACAACGGAGACGGAACCTTTACGGTCCGCCTGGAGGCGGACGCGTCCGGGACGGAGACCACCACTTACCAGCCCTTTGACGCAGTGGTGGTTGCGGACTGCTCTGGCTCCATGAACTACATGTTCGGAACCGAGAAGACCCGGGAGACCGTCATGAAGACCGCGGTCGGGAACTTTCTCGAAAACATGGCCAGCTTCAACACAAATCTCCCGGAGGGCAGCAAAAGCCGTTTTGCGCTGGTGCAGTTCTCCGACGCGGGAGGCGGAAACCGGGAGAACCGCACCAGAATCGTCCAGGAATTCACCGAGGTGAAGAAGGAAAATCTTGACGAACTCAATTCAAAGGTCCAGTCCCTTGAGTGTAAAGTTGGCACCCACACCAGAACGGATGCCGGTATGGAGCGCGCCGGGGAGCTGATCTCGAAGGATACGCTGAACCGGAAAAAGGTGGTGGTGCTGGTCACTGACGGTCAGCCCAATGACCGTGAGGGCTTTCAGCCCTATGTGGCCAATCGGGCGATTGCGGCGGCAAAGACCATCAAGGAGGCCGGAGCCGAGGTCTTTGTGATCTCGATGGAGCCAAGCTGTGTGGCCGTGCCGGGAGAAGCCTTCCCCACCTATGAGAAGATCCCGGAGGACAATCCGAAGACCAATGCCAACTGGCAGAGCTTCTTCTATGTTTCCGACAAGGGAAACCTGGACAAGCTCCCCACCAATACAGAGCCTTCCAACATGAAAAACATGACCAACCGGTTCATGTATCTGGTCTCCTCGGACAATCCCCATGCAAGTGACATGGATACGCCAAATGACCGGGATGGGAGCGATACCGGGGCAACGATGGTGCAGAACTTCAGCTATTACAGCAGCCCGGAGAACCCGGAGGAGTTTCTGAAGCTCTTTGACCAGCTCGCAAGCCGCTCGGGCAGGGCGGACCAGATCCTGGGAAAGGACGCGGTCCTCTTCGACGAGGTGGCACAGGACTTTGTGCTGTGCGATCCGGCGCAGGCGCAGGTGTGGACGAGCGCGTACACAAAGGACGGCACCTGGGAGGATCCGGTTCCCGCAGAGGGAGTGACCTGCACCGCAGACAGCCGTGCAAACACCGTCCGCGTCACCGGCTTTGACTACAGCGCCAACTACGTGACTCCAAACGGCCATGCAGACCAGAGCGGATTTTATGGAAAAAAGCTCATTGTCACCTTCCGGATCCGTCCCGTCTCCACCACGTTCGGCGGAAATGAAATTCCCACGAACACCGGTCGATCCGGCATGTATAAAGACGCCTCCCTGACCGATTCTCTGGGGCACTTCCCGGTCCCGAAGGTGGACCTTCCACTTGCCTTCTCCATCGAAGGGAGAGACCGGAACGTGTTTGCGCCGGATGCGGTTTCCCTTCCCGAGCTCCTGAAGTACGCAAAGGACACGGTTCCTGACGGCGCAAACAACCGATATGTCGATATCACGGTGGATATCTGCGGCGCCGACGGAAAAGTCCTGACAACGCTTCAGATCCCTGCCGGGAAGAACACGGAAGAGGTGCGCTTTTCCGAACCGGCAATGGAGGTTCCGAAGACCTGCGCAAGGTACACGGTGCGCTGCACGGTGACCCCGGCCGCAAAGGGGAGCCAGAAGGCGATCACGAGAAAGCGGACCCAGTCGGTCCACTATTTCTTCCCGTCGCTCGATCTCAAGGACACGGAGCTGAAAAAAGGTTCCGCGATCGATGTCAGAACCGGGGAGCTGACTGCGGGCAAAGACCCTGAGAGCCATCTCCTGGATCTTGCCTGGCTTTGCCAGGATGGGACGAAGGCGGGAGTAAAGAGCGCGCCGGATCTTGGATATCGGGTGAGCGCCCTCTCCGGCGTTGCCGTGCAGGAGGGGACAGAGGTCCTCACAGCGGAGGATGCAGCGGCCTTTGATGTGAAGGTGTTCCGGGAAAAGGACGGAGCCCTTGGGGAGGAGATCACCTCCCTCACCACCCTGAGCCACAGCTGTATGCGGGCGGACTGCAACTTCACAAGAATCCGGGAGCGGGAGCCCGAGGCGGATTTTCTGATCCACACCCTGCAGGCTGGAGAGGAGCCGACGCCTTCCGATGACACCAAAAAGTCCGGCGATGCGGCCAGAGACAGCGCTGACGCGGGAGCCACGGGTTCCTCCTCTGTCACGAACAACGTGACGATCGAAAACCAGATCACCGTGCCCAAAGAGAACACCGGAAGTGTGCAGAGCATCTCCTCTTCCACTCCGGCGGCAGCAGCACCTTCTTCCGCCGTGCAGGAGGCCAATGAGAAGGCAGCGCAGGCTGCCCTTGCGGCAAACCTGCAGGCGGCCAAAGAGGCACAGGAAGCCATCCTGAAGGCCCAGCAGGATGCTGCGTCGGCCAGCACCACAGGGAGTGTCACCCAGGTATCGTCTGCAACGCCCGCTTCCGGCCCGCAGGTCATCACAGACCGGCCAAAGACCGGAGAGAGCGGCGACGGGGATCTGTTTGTTCCGATCGCCGCAGCGGCCGGGAGCGTGTTCCTCGTGCTGCTTGTTGCACTGGGACGCACGCTGCGGGAGAGAGGAGCGCTGTGAGTATGAACAGCCAAAACGAAGCGCGTGAGATCGCAAAGGCCCTTCTGGCGGCGTTTTCCCACAGAGAGATCCGCAATTTTCTTTATTCGAATCCTATGGGCGTTTCGATCGACGACTGCAGGGAAGAGACCGTCACCGACGGCGGAAAAATGCGGGTCAGGTTTTGGCTTCCGCACGGCGGCTTCGCGGATCTTGCCAGCCTCCTGGAGAAGAGCGGATTCGATCAGGAGATGATCGCAGAATTCCTTGCCCATCCGGAGTGCGCGCAGCTCTCCCGGCTCTCGGGAAAAGAGGAGGATTCGATGGTGCTGACCCTGACCAGGGCGCCGGAGTGTATGGATAGGCAGCACACGGAAAATCTGCTCTGGAGATTTCTCTACCTGTCCGGCTGCCGGGACCTGGAGGAACTGAAGAACGGAATCCTGGATGCGGCAGAGGCTGCCAATCTTCTTCCGCTGGATCCGGTTCTTTTCTGAAGCGCAATACGAAACACAATGACCGATGCCGGACAGAGGCGCCCAAAGGGCCTCTGTCCGGTTTTCCTGGTTATGGCCGGATGATACAATAAAACCGGCCCGAATTTACCGTTCGTTTACCATCGGCCTCTATGCTCATGCCAGACACGAAAAAACGTGCTGTGTGAGAATTGGAGGTCATCATGGAACACATCATGTATCTTGTCACAGGGGCAGCCGGATATCTTGGCGGAACGGTCTGCCGGCAGCTGCTCGACCGGGGGGATTCGGTCCGGGCATTCGTCCTGCCTGCGGATCCGGCAATCCGCTTTGTGCCGAAGGAGGCGGAGGTTGTGACCGGCGATCTGACGGATCCGGAATCGCTGGAGCGGTTCTTTACGGTACCAGAGGGAACCCGGACCGTGGTGCTGCACATCGCCAGCATCGTCACCGTCAATCCGGAATACAGCCAGAAGGTTATGGACGTGAACGTCGGCGGCACGAAGAACATCATCGACCGGTGCCTTGCGCACCCGGAGTGCGAGAAGCTTGTCTACTGTTCCAGCACCGGTGCGATCCCGGAGCTGCCGAAGGGACAGAAGATCCGCGAGGTGGATCACTTTGATCCGGACGCCGTCGTTGGCTGCTACAGCCAGTCCAAGGCCCTTGCCACGCAGGCTGTGCTCGACGCGGTGCAGGAGCGGGGACTGAATGCCTGCGTGGTGCATCCCAGCGGCATCTTCGGACCCGGGGACTTTGCGGTGGGTGAAGTGACGGGGAGCCTGCTCAAGATTCTGCACGGTGCCATGCCCGCCGGCATCGACGGATCCTTCAACCTCTGCGATGTCCGGGACCTGGCAGCTGGCGTGATCGGCGCGGCGGACCGGGGCCGGAGCGGGGTCTGCTACATCCTCGCCAATGACGAGGTGAAATTCCGCGACTTCAGCCGTATGATCACCGATGAGGCGGGCATGAAGCCGGTCCGCGTGTTCCTCCCGATCTGGGCGGCAAACGCGATGGTCTTCTTCATGGAGAGACAGGCAAAGGCGAAGGGCACAAGGCCGGTCATGACCCGCTTTTCGGTCTACAACCTCTCACGGAACAATTCGTTTGACTCATCGCGGGCAAGACGGGAGCTGGGATACCAGACCCGTTCCTATCAGGAGACCATTCGCGACGAGATTGCATGGCTGAAGAAGGAGGGAAAGCTCGATGACACAAGTCTGTGTGATCACGGGCGGCGGCAGCGGGATGGGTCTTGCGGCAGCCGGGTTCCTGGACAGGAATAAGACCCTCGTTCTGGCGGGCAGGACCGCGGCAAAACTCGAGCGGGCAAAGAAGACACTTGAGGAAAAGGGCTATACTGTTGCCGTGCACACCGCGGACACCGGGAGCCGGGAGAGCGTAGAGGAGCTCGCCTCGTTTGCCGCATCCCTTGGTTCGGTGCAGACCGTAATTCACGCCGCGGGCATCTCCCCGGCTATGGGAAGCCCCGAGCAGATCCTTCGGACCAACGCCCTGGGCACGGTCTATGTCAACCGGGCGTTTGCGCCGCTTCTTCCCCGCGGGTCGGTCATTGTGGATGTCGCCTCCAACTCCGCCTATGCGCTGCCAAAGGTTCTGGTCCGGAAAAGGGTCTACCGCCTGGCGGAGACGCAGGAGGAGAAGTTCCTGAAGAAGTGCCTGCATCTTGCAAAGCTTGCGAGAGGCTCCTATATGCAGTCTGGCTTTGCTTATGCCATCTCCAAGAACTTCACGGTCTGGTATGCGCAAAAGTGCGCGTTTGAGTTTGGAGGCCAGGGCATCCGTGTCGTCAGCATTTCCCCGGGCCTTATTGCGACGGATATGGGAAAGCGCGAGGCAGACGTGGGAGGCAAGGCACTTGTCTTTGGGGCAGAGCAGCGGATGGGAACGCCAGAGGAACTGGGTTTTGCGATTGCCTCCCTGGCGGATCCGCGCAACGGGTATCTTGCCGGCGTGGATGTGCTCTGCGACGGCGGCTGCACCAACGGGAGGGCTTTTCGCAGAACGTGAGGCGCTTTGCGCCCGCAGGGAGGAGACAATGGTAACCATCCTGATTGTGGAAGATGATCCGGCGGTACGACTGCTCGTCAAGGCAAAACTCCGGACGCGGTATCGGATCCTGGAGGCCTGCGACGGGGAGGACGCGCTGCGGGTGATGGAGACGGAGCGGGCGGATCTGATGATCGTGGACATCTGCATGCCCCGCATGGACGGGTATGCGTTTGTCCGCACGCTCCGAAAGAGCGGCGATACCACGCCGGTCATCATGCTCACGGCAATGAACACCTTTGCCCACAAGAAGGAAGGGTATTCCTCCGGGATTGATGATTACCTGACAAAGCCCATCGACTGCGAGGAACTGGAATGGCACATCGAGGCGCTGCTGCGGCGGGCCAGGATCTCCAGTGAAAAAAAGATTTCCATCGGGGATCTGGAGCTGTCCGAGGAGAACCAGAGCGCGCAGGTGGCAGGCGTCCCCATTGAGCTGACACAGACTGAGTTCAGGCTTCTGTTCCTGCTCCTGTCCTATCCCGATGTGGTCTTCACGAAACAGCAGCTCATGGATGCCATCTGGGGGCCGGAGAGCGACTCCGACTACAGCACGATCAAGACCTACATCTCCCGGCTTAGGAACAAGTTTGCGGACTGCACAGCCTTTGAGCTGGTCTCGGTGCGCGGACTCGGATACAAGGCGGTGGTGAAACAGGCCGGCGCCTGATACAGAGGGAGTGGGGATGAAGAAGAAAATACAGTCGAATCAGTTGAGACTCTCGATCTCCAACACAGCGTGGGCAGGAATGCTCACGCTGATTGTCGTGATCGGGTCGGTGATGGCCTATGGGGCAGTGGCGGAGTGGTTTCTGCCGCTGGATCAGCAGAATTCCGTGAGCATGGTGTTCATGGTCGTGCCCATGACTCTCCTGATGTTTGTATCCCTGCGGCTCATCCTGCGGAAGATCCAGGAGCGGATGAGCCGGCTGGCAGGCGCTCTGGAGCAGGTAGCGGGCGGGGATCTGTCCGTGCGGCTTGACGCGAAGGATGCCGGAGAATACGCGCCGATCTACGCTGATTTCAACCACATGGTGGAGGAGCTCGAGCGGACCAAGGAGGAGATGACCCAGTTCACCGACGACTTTGCCCACGAGTTCAAGACGCCGCTGACCTCGGTCAAGGGCTTCGCGGAGGTCCTCTACGAGACCGGGGATGGGATCGAGACAGCGGAGCGGATGGAGTACCTGAAAATCATCGCGGAGCAGTCGGGAAGGCTGGCGCAGATGGCGTCCAACACCCTGATCCTCTCCAAGGCGGAGGCTTGCCAGATCCCGGTGCGCCAGGAGGTTTTCAACATGGGCGAGCAGATCCGCCGGTGCTTTATCGCCCAGAGCCGCACCATGGAGCAGAAGCACCTGACACCGGACCTGCCCGAGTCGTTTGATTTTTCGTTCTACGGCAACCAGGAGCAGCTCGAACAGGTCTGGATCAACCTGATTGGGAACGCGGTGAAGTTCACGCCGGAGGGCGGGACAATCGGTGCAAGGCAGCGCCTTGAGAACGGAAAGCTCCTGGTGGAGATCTTTGATACCGGGATCGGCATGGACCGGGAGACCGCGTCCCACATCTTTGAGAAGTACTACCAGAAGGACCCCTCCGGAACCCTTGGCGGCAACGGCATCGGTCTTGCGATCGTCCACCGGATTGTCGAGCTCTACGGCGGCAGCATTTCGGTCGATTCCCAGCCCGGAAAGGGCACAGATTTTACGGTCTGCCTGCCGGTGCCGCCGGAGAAAACGCCGCAGCGTCTGTCCTGACTTGCCGGCAGGGATGCGGTATAATCGTCCCCAAAAGACAGCACCGCGGAGGACGCAGATGACAGACGACGGGTTTCACAAGGGGCGGGTGGCAGCCGTTCCCTGCCGTGACTACAGTGAAGAAGAGACCACGCGGGCCTGCGGGGAGGCATTGTCCCTCCTCGGAGGCCTTTCGCGCTATGTCAAACCCGGCATGCGGGTCGGCATCAAGTGCAACCTGGTCTCTGCGATGGCGCCGGAGAAGGCAGCAACCACCTCTCCGGCGCTTTTGTCTGCTCTGTGCCGGATGATCACGGATCTTGGCGCCAGTGTGGTACTCGGGGACAGCCCGGGGGGTGTCTTCACGGAGGCGGCCCTTCATAACGTCTACCGCACCTGCGGCCTGGAGCCCCTGGTTCGGGAGGGCGTTTGCCTGAACCAGGACTTCTCGGTGAAGAATGCCGCCTTTCCGGAGGCAAAGTCCCTCCGGTCCTTCAACTGCACCGGGTGGCTTTCCTCCTGCGATGTCCTCATCAACTTTTCCAAGCTCAAATCCCACGGCATGATGGGAATGACGGGAGCGGTCAAGAACCTCTTCGGCACGATTCCGGGTCTGACCAAGCCGGAG
The DNA here is from genome assembly GCA_051886435.1 of Lachnospiraceae bacterium. Classification (GTDB taxonomy): domain Bacteria; phylum Bacillota; class Clostridia; order Lachnospirales; family Lachnospiraceae; genus CAG-791. The sequence continues at coordinate 46,773 of JBJEYC010000052.1, read as the reverse complement.
TATCACGCGAGGTTTCCACAAAAACGGGCCTTTGCGGACATGCTGGTGGATCTGAATGAGTACTTCCGCCCGGTCCTGTCCCTGACGGACGCGGTGGAGTGCATGGAGGGAAATGGCCCAACCGCAGGGACGCCGCGGCATTTGGGGCTTCTGCTTGCCAGTACCTCCCCCTATTGTCTGGATATGGTGGGAAGCGCCTGCATCGGCATGGCGCCGGAGGAGGTGGAGACGATCCTGGCGGCAAGGGATCGGGGACTGGGGCCTTCCCATCCTGCGCAGGTGGAAGTTGTGGGGGCAGACCTTGCAGAGTACCGTCTTTTGGACTTTGTGCCGGCGGTGCCAAAGTCCACCCTTTTTGGCGGAACAGGCCCTTTGGGAAAGCTCACGCCGGGGCTGATGCGGCTGTTGTTTTCCACGAGGCCGAAGGTGCATGAGAGCGCCTGCATCGGCTGCGGCGGGTGCAGCAGGATCTGCCCCGGCAGGGCGATCACGATGAAAGATGGAAAACCCGTCATCAACCGGCGGGCGTGCATCCGCTGCTTTTGCTGTCAGGAGTTCTGTCCGACCGGGGCCATGCGGGTGCAGCGGGCACCGCTGGCGGCGGTGATCCGGCTGAAAGACCGGGGAGAGGAGAGCCATGAGAAATCTTAGTGCGGCAGGCGAAGAAGTGCTCTTTCCGGAGAAGACAAAAGCCCGGATACTGGTCATCAGCGACTCTCATGGCGGGAACGGGAACCTTCGCTATGCCATCGGGCAGGCACTTCCCGTGGATCTTCTCCTGCACCTGGGTGATGTGGAGGGAGATCTTGCGGGCATCCTCGGGAAAACGCCGCCCTATCTTGTGCGGTGCGTTCGGGGAAATATGGACACCGGAAGGTATCCGCAGCTTTTGCTGCTCTGTGTCTGCGGGCATCGGATTTTTGCGGCCCACGGGGACCGGTACGGCGTGAGTACATCCCCGGAAAGGATCAGCCTGGCTGCCCGGGAACAGGGGGCCGATGTGGTGTGCTTTGGGCACACCCATGTGCCGGTCTGCGAGACGGGAAACGGGATCCTGCTTCTCAATCCGGGCAGCATCTCCAGACCACGCCTTGGCAAGAAGTCCTATGCAGTTCTGACCCTTCAGGAGGGAGAGCCCCCGGCAGCAGAGCTTTTTACGATTCCGGACCGGATTCCCGCAAGGTGGGAGATGGCGTGAGGCAGAGTTTGCCCGCTGCCGCAGGCAGGGGCAGAAAGGGGACGGCATGGCAGACACTTCGATGGAGGAAATTCAGCGGCGGATGATCGGCATCCTGATTCTGCAGGTTTTGCACGATTATACGGATCAGGAGCATGGTCTGACCCAGCAGCAGATCCTGCGCCGCCTCAAGGCGGATTACAACGCCAAGTGCGACCGCAGGACTGTGGTCAGCAACATCGCCTTTTTAAATGCCATCGGCCACCGGGTGGACCGGGATGAGCACGAGAAGTACCACCTGACTTCCCGCCCCTTTGACGACGCGGAGCTGCGGGTTCTGGTGGACTCGGTACTGTTCTCCAAGTCGATCTCGAAGGAGCAGGCCCAGGCGCTGATCCACAAGCTCGAGCGCCTTGGCAGCGTATACTTTGAGAACAAGGTCTCCCATGTGGCAAACCTCCCGGAGCTGCAGCATACGGATAACCGGCAGGTGCTGCGCTCCATCGCGGTGATCAACGACGCGATCGACGATGGGATGCAGATCCGCTTTGTTTACAACCGGTACGGGACGGATTTTCGGCTCCACCCCTCGGGGCGCAATCCCCGGGACGTGACGCCCTACCAGATGGTGGCAGGAAACGGGCGCTACTACCTGATCTGCTATGACGGGTTCCGGAACGATCTCGTCTACTATCGGATCGACCGCATGACGGATGTCGCAAGGGTGGAGATCGCGGGCAAGAAGCTCTCCGAGATTCCCGGCATGGAGAACGGCCTGGATCTGCCTCGGCACATGGCGGAGCACTTCTACATGTTCAGCGGCAGGAGCAGCTCGATCATCCTCCGGGCTAAGAAGGAGAGCATGGGAGATCTCATCGACTGGTTCGGCCGGGACTTTCTGATCCTTGCCCAGGACGAGACGTACGTGAAGGTCCGGGTCTTCTGCAATGAGAATTCGATCTTCTACTGGGCGCTGCAGTACGGGGAGAGCGTAGAGGTTTTGGCGCCGGCAGCCCTCAGAGAGCGCATTAAAAACGCGCTTTTGGGGATGGTGGAACGGTACGAAAGGGCCCCGGAGTAATTCCGGGGATTGCGGCGGGCGCCGATCCCGGGTAAGATAGGCGTGTTTTGACACCGGCACCCGGACAGAACCTGTGCGGGGTGACGGACGATTTGGCAAAAGCACACAGGGCAGGAAACACATGAATCGTATCTTTATCGACCTGGAGATGAACGGCATTCCCGAGGAGCGGGAGGCGGAGCGGGCAATCTGCAGCACGGAGGTCATCGAGATCGGCGCCGTGATGCTTGACGAAAACAATCGGGAGATCCGGAGTTTTCGCCGGTTTGTGAAGCCCGTCTACAGCGAGGAGATCTTCCCCGTCATCGAGGAGCTGACCGGCATCACGACACAGATGGTGGCCGGGGAGAAGACCTTTGAGAAGGTCCTCCCGGACTTTCTGTCCTGGTGCGGCCGGGACTATCTGATCTACTCCTGGAGCTCCTGTGACCTCTGGCAGCTGCGGCACGAGATCCGGCTGAAGCATCTGCGCCTCTCCCCCGGCCTCAAGTACATGTTTTCCCACTGGCACGACTTCCAGCGGGAGTTCAGCAGCTTCTTCAACATCCGCCGGGGCCTTGCCCTGGAGAAGGCGGTGGCGGTCAGCGGCATCCGCTACAGCGGCCACGCCCACGACGGCCTGGTGGATGCCAGGGCAACGGCTCAGCTCTGGTGCCGGACGAGAAAGCGCGCGATGCGCCGCTGCATCCAGCCGGCGGTGCTGGAGATCGCGGGGCAGAAAAAACAGCCTGCGGCAGAGGCCATGGAGGAATAATCTTCAGAGATATGACAAAAGGAGCGCGGCGCCGCCGTGCTCCTTTTTCGGGCCCACTTTGTGAGCTGGTCTTTCAGTCCTTGACAAAGTCCTTCCGGTACGGGGTGAAGGTGTCGAGAAGGACGCCCTCCTCGAGGCAGACGCACCCGTGCTCCACGCCGTCTTTTTTGAGGAGCGTGTCGCCCGCGTGCACCACTTTTGTCTCGTTTCCGATTGTAAAACGGAAGACGCCGCTCACCACGTAGGTGATCTGGGTGTTGCTGTGGTGGTGCATGGCCCCCACGGCACCCTTTTGAAAGTGATTTTCCACCAGCATCAGGTCATCCGAGTAGGCGAGCACCCGCTTCACCACTCCAGCACCGTTGTCCTCTGGTATGGTATCCGCATAGGATACCCATCTGTCGTTTTTCATTTCTTTCCGTCCTTCCAGTTTTTGTACTTTTTGCCGATCAGGATCCCGACGAGCAGCGCCAGGGTGCAGATCAGAACATTGAAGATTGAAGGCATTGCGTTCCTCCTCCTGTATGTGGTGGTAATTATAAGGCGTACCCAATCGAACCTGCAAACAGTATAATAACCGATATGAAACGACTTTGGCGATTGTGGCTTGATCTGCCGATCCGGACCAAGATGCACGTGTTAAACGTGGGTCTTCTTGCGGTGGTGCTGCTGGCTGCCGGCTTGAATATCATCGTCCAGAACGGGGAGGTGCGGGATGTCGGGCAGGGGTTTTCTGATCTGTCGGCCTGCGAATCCGTGCAGACCTGCCTTGGTGCGGAAAAGACCGCCTTTCAGCACTACCTGCGCGCAAGGACCGATCAGAACCGGCAGGACTATGAGGCGGCCTGCACCGCGACGAGACAGGCACTCTCCCTCCTTCCGGACGATGTGGGGCGCATCAGCCTCGAGCGCTTTGCCAGAACCCGGAACCTGCGCAATGCCTACGCCAGCTATGAGACGGCGCGGGACGCGGTGGCCGCGCTGGATCTGGACCAGAACGGTTCGATCAGCGAGCTCTACGAAGTCTACGACCGGCAGAACATCATGCTGAACTACATCAGCGGCCTGATTTCCCTGACGGTGGAGGACAGCTCCTCCCACTATGAGGCAAAGCAGCCCCTGTACCGTGTCCTGAGCTGGGGCATGTGGCTCTCCGTCGTCCTGATGGCGGCGGGGTCCTTCCTTCTGACCGGCCTTCTGACGGGATCCATCGTGGATCCTCTGACAAAGCTCTCCGCCGCAGCGGAGAAGATCGCGGAGGGGGATTTTTCCGGTGCGGACGTGACCGTGAAGAATCGGGATGAGATCGGCACGCTGGTGACCAATTTCAATGCGATGAAGCATGCCACCGCGGAAAACATCCGGGTGCTGCGGGAGAACCAGGAGCTGGAGGCGAAGGTCTACCGCGCAGAGCTCTCCCGGACGCAGATGGAGAAGCAGCTCGAGACCGCAAGACTCGATCTTCTGCAGAGCCAGATCCATCCCCACTACCTGTTCAACACGCTGAACACGATCGCGGGCATGGCAGAGCTGGAGGAGGCGCCGACCACGGCGCAGATGACGAGAGCGCTCTCCAATATTTTCCGATACAACCTGCACACGACGAGCCAGTTCGTGTCCCTCTCCCAGGAGATTGCCATCGCGAAGGACTATCTGTACCTGCAGAAGATGCGCTTTGGCAGCCGGCTGAACTTCTCCTTCTCGGTTGAGGGAGATCTGAATCCGGACCAGATCAGTGTGCCAGTCTTTACGCTCCAGCCCCTGGTGGAAAATGCGGTGGTCCATGGCATCGGCGTGCGGGAAGAAGGCGGGAGCATTCAGATTTCCTTCCGTCCCTTTGGAGAGGGCTGTGAGATCACGGTTGCGGATGACGGCGTGGGAATCGGGGCGGAAAAACTGGCCGCCATGCAGCAGGCGCTGCAAAATGAGGGCAGCGGGAAGATTCTGGGCATCGGCCTGGGCAACATCTGCCGCAGAATCCGGCAGGGGTATCCCGGCGGCAGAATGGAGCTTGAGAGCAGCAGCACGGGCACGCTGGTGCGGATCGTGCTCCCGAAAAAGCGCCCGGAGGAGAACAGAGGGGAAGAGAACGAAGATGGTGCGAATTCTGATTGCGGATGATGAGCAGATCGAGCGCATGGCGCTGGAGAAGAAACTGAAAAAGCTGTTCGGGGAGACCTGCGAGGTGCAGGCCGTGGAAAACGGGCGGGAGGTGCTTGAGCGGTATGCTGCCTGGAAGCCGCAGATTCTCATCCTGGACGTGCGGATGCCGGGGATCTCCGGGCTCGAGGCGGCGGAGCGGATCCGGGAGACGGATCGGGACTGCAGCATCATTTTTCTCACGGCCTTTGACGAGTTTTCCTATGCCAAGAAGGCGATTTCCGTCCGGGCACTGGATTACATCCTGAAGCCCGCCGACGACGCGGAGCTGACCGCGGCGGTGGAGGAGGGCATCCGGGCTGCCCAGGAGAGCGGGCGCAGAGTCCCCCGGGAGAATGCCAGCACCGCAGAGCCCAAGGCCGCCCCGGAGCAGGAGGACAAAATCCTCTCCTACGTAAAGGCGCACTACGCGGAGGATCTCTCGGTGCAGGACGTGGCGGGACACTTCGGCTATGCGGATGCCTACTTCTGCCGGATCTTCAAGCAGCACTTCGGCAAGAGCTTTGTCTCCTTCCTGACGGACTACCGGATTGAGCGGGCAAAGGAAAAGCTTGCCGGGAAGGAGACCAACATCCGCGAGGTGGGACGGACGGTGGGCTATGCCGATCCCAACTACTTTGCCAAGGTCTTCCGCCGGGTCACCGGCATGAGCCCCACCGAGTACCTGCAGTCGATGGCGGGCTGACAAACAGAATCCCGATGCAGCACCAAAGGGCCTCTCCCGGGCGGGAGGCCCTTCCTTTTTGCCCATTTCTGAATCAGCCAAATCTTGCAAAAAACAGGTAAAGAAAATCCCCATATGTAAAAAATGTACTATATCCATTAAGAAATCGGGAACATATAATAAAAAATGTACAAAAAGTAAGCGCTTACACGCCAAATCCCCCCTGGGAGGCGGGTAAGGGCAGGATAGGGAGGGTACCTATATGAAAAAGAAAATCGTCGGAATCGTAATGACCGCTGCTATGGCGGCTTCCATGCTGGCAGGCTGCGGCCTCTCCGGAAGCAGCACAACTGCTTCTTCCACCGCATCCACCGCAGCAGCCACCGATGCGGCAGCTGCAACAGCCACAGAGGCTTCCGCAGACACCACTGAGGCAGCTGCGGATACCACCGAGGCAGCGTCTTCGGACAGCAGCGACTACACCGTCAACGAGGCGGCAGCAGCAGATCCTGCAGTCACCCTGACGATGGCAGAGGTCAACCCGCTGGATACCACCACGGTCGGCAAGGTGGACACCAAGTTCAAGGAGGCCGTTGAGGCCATGTCCGGCGGCTCCATCACGATCGATCTGCAGGGCTCCGGCGTGCTCGGCGATGAGTCCGCTGTCCTTGATACCATGACTGCCGGCGGCAACGACATCGACATTGCGCGTATCTCCGCTTTCGCACTTTCCAACTACGGCTGCACCAAGACTTCGCTCCTGACCGTGCCGTTCACCTTCGTCTCCCGCGATCACTTCTGGAAGTTCGCAAAGAGCGATGTGGCAAAGGAGTTCCTGGATGAGTCCGAGGAGATCGGCACCGGCGTCCGCGGCCTGTTCTACGGCGAGGAGGGCTTCCGTGATTTCTTCACGGTGGATCCGATCTCTGGCCTCGAGGACCTCAAGGGCATGAAGCTTCGTGTCTCCAATGACCCGATCATGACCGGCATGGTGAACGACCTGGGCGCCAACCCCACCGTCGTCGACTTCAACGAGCTCTACTCCGCACTGCAGACCGGTGTGGTTGACGGCGCTGAGCAGCCCGTCCCGAACTACATGTCCAACGCCTTCCAGGAGGTTGCTCCGAACCTGATCCGCGATGAGCACACCCTGGGCGTCATCGAGATCGTCATCTCCGACGGCGCATACAACAGCCTGACCGAGAACCAGCAGCAGGTGCTGGCAGATGCCGCTGTGGTGGCACAGGACTATGATCAGCAGGTTTCTCAGCAGACTGAGGACGATACCATCGAGCAGCTGAAGGCAGACGGTGTCAACATCGTCGATGTTCCGGACAAGACCCCTTGGCAGGAAGCTTGCCAGAACACCATCTCCAGTGCAACCGCAGACAACCCGGATCTGTATCAGAAGATCCTGGATCTTGCAGACTGAGCGACCGGCATCTTTCCCTGATCTTGTGGCAAACGGGGCGGCGGCATATACCGCCGCTTCGTTTTTCTGAGCTGGAGGTTTATCATGCCTGAAATCTTTCAAAAACTCAAAAAGGCTGAAGTGGTGTACGACAAGATGTACTCCCTGCTGATGCTGATCTGCAAACTCCTTCTGATTGCGGATATCTGCATTACCACAGAGTCTGTCATCGGCCGTTTCGTCCTGGTGATCCCGGACCCCGCCTGGTCCGAGGAGATCGTGCTTATTCTGATGAGCTACATGGCGGTGCTGTCGGCGGCGCTGGCAATCCGGCGCAATGCCCACATCCGTATGACCACCTTTGACCGGTATCTGCCGCCCAAGGTTGTCAAGACCCTGGACGTCGTCGCGGATGTTGCCGTGCTGATCCTCGGCATCATCATGCTGGTGGTCGGCTTACAGTACGCCCTGCAGGTCGGTGCCAAGGGAAGACTGGTTTCTCTCCCGAAGGTATCCAAGTTCTGGCAGTATTTCCCGATCCCGCTGGCGGGATTCTTCATGATCGTCTTCGAGATTGAGCAGATCACCAAGCACATCGAGGCGTTCTTCATTCCGGATGACAAGGAGGCAAAGGTATGAGCCAGAGTGTGGCCATTGCAATTCTCTTGATCTCGTTCCTGGTCATGATCTTTCTGCGCTTCCCCATCGCTTACGCGGTGGCGCTCTCCTCGATTATGACCCTGCTCTATCAGGGCACGAACCTTTCCATTCTCTGCCAGAGAATGGTCAAGGGCATCAGCTCCTTCTCCCTGATGGCGGTTCCGTTCTTTATCACGATGGGCGTTCTGATGGGTTCCGGCGGTATTTCGGAAAAGCTGCTGGATCTGGCAGATGCCTGCGTCGGCTGGATGACCGGTGGACTGGCCATGGTGAATATCGTGGCGTCCTACTTCTTCGGCGGCATCTCCGGTTCCGCATCCGCGGACACCGCTTCCCTGGGTTCCCTTGAGATCCCGATGATGGTAGACCGCGGCTATGATGTCGATTTCTCGACAGCAGTCACGATTTCTTCCTCCGTCGAGGGCATGCTGGTTCCCCCGTCTCACAACATGGTCATCTATGCGACGACGGCGGGCGGTATCTCCGTCGGCTCCCTGTTCCTGGCCGGATATCTTCCGGGCGCTGTGCTGGCGGTCTCCCTGATGATCGGCTCCTACATCATCTCCAAGAAGCGCCACTATCCCAAGGGGGATGCGTTCTCGATCAAGCGGCTCGGCCATGAGCTGGTCCGCTCCATCTGGGCTCTGTCGGCCCTGCTGATCGTGGTCATCGGCGTCGTGGCAGGTCTGTTCACCGCCACCGAGTCCGCCGCCATCGCGGTCATCTACTCGCTGATCATCTCCGTCTACGTCTACAAGGGACTGGACTGGAAGGGCGTCTGGAAGGCACTGGATCAGTGCGTGGATACCCTGAGCATCGTGCTCATCCTGATCTCCACCTCCAGCGTGTTCGGCTATCTTCTGACCCAGCTCCATGTGCCGGAGATCGCCGCAAGGGCCATCGAGGGTGTCTCTGACAACCCCTATGTCATCGCCCTGCTCCTGAACCTGATCCTGCTGCTTCTGGGCTGCATCATGGATATGGCGCCGATCATCCTGATCTCCACGCCCATCCTGCTTCCGATCGCAACGTCCATCGGCATCGACCCGGTCCAGTACGGCATCATCCTGGTGCTCAACTGCGGCATCGGCCTTCTGACTCCGCCCGTTGGCTCCGTGCTCTTCATCGGCTCCGCCATTGCAAAGCGCCCGATGGAGAAGGTGGTCAAGGCAGAGCTGCCCTTCTACTTCATGATGATCATAGCACTCCTGCTCATCACCTTCATTCCGGCCATCAGTCTTTGCCTGCCTTGGGCATTCGGCTACACCGGAGGACTTCGGTAACAAGCTGCATTCGTGTTTTCTCCTGAAATTATCTGGCGGGCGGTCTATGCGGACTGCCCGTTTTGGCGTATTCTGGAATAAAAAAAAGGGGAGATGCTTACATGAAATATGAGTACACCTTTCGCAACACGACTGGGGACTTCTGGTGGTTCCGGATGGAGAACACCTATCGCTCCTGGATGGCGGTGATCAACGCCGTCTTCACCGCGGCGATGATCGCCCTGGCGGTGTCGCGTTTTGCCAGCACCAACCTGCTCGGGAAAGTGCTGATTGTGATCGGCATCCTGGTCTTTCCGGTGATCCAGCCTCTGGCGATGGCCGCTGCGGCCGCCCGGGAGGCAAAGCGGATTCCGGTGGACACCACGGTGTCCTTTGATGACGCTGGCATGCACATCCAGGTGCAGAATCACCGGCAGACCATCCTCTGGCATGATTTTCACTACGTGCAGAAGCGGCCGAAGATGCTGCTTGCCGTGCCGGATGGACAGCACGCCTACCTTCTGACCAACCGGATCCTGGGAAAGGACAAGGAACCTTTGTACGCGTTCTGCGAGGCGAAGATCAAAGCCCGCTCTGTCCACCAGGATCAGACATGAGGCGGCTTGCCGCGGCGCTTGCGGGCACAGCGCTTCTCGTTTCCGGCGCGGTGCTTCTTCTCGTTTCCAGGCAGAAGAAGGAGACCGTGCCGGAGGTTGTCCTGACCTATGCGGAGAACCAGACACAGGATTATCCCACCACCGAGGGGGCGTACTATTTCGCGGACCTGGTGAAGGAGCGCACGGCCGGCCGGGTGGAGGTGCTTGTCTATCCCAATGCCCAGCTCGGGGACGAGGTCTCCACGGTGCAGCAGCTCTCCTGGGACGGCATCGACATGGTCCGCTGCTCTTTGTACACCCTGGAGGACTACAACCCGGAGACGATCGTGCTGATGCTGCCCTATCTCTATGAGAGTTCCGGGAGCATGTGGAAGGTTCTGGACGGCGAAATCGGGCAGGAGATCATGGATTCCTTTTCCGATACCGGTATGGTGGCCCTGTCCTGGTATGACGCGGGCGTCCGCAGTTTTTACTTCCGGGAGCCGGTGTCCGGGATGGAGGACCTTGCCGGCAAGCTCATCCGGGTGCAGCAGTCCGGCATCATGGAGGACATGGTCCGGGCCCTGGGGGCAACCCCGGTCCCGATGAACTATGAGGACGTCTATGCGGGTCTCCAGCAGGGAAGCGTAGACGGCGCGGAGAACAATTGGAACAGCTATGCCGCCATGGAGCACTACCAGGTGGCGCCTTATTTCTGGGAGGATGAGCACATCCGAATCCCGGAACTGCAGCTGATCTCGAGGACGGCGCTCGCGGAGCTGTCTGAGAAGGATCAGGAGACGCTGCGCGCCTGCGCGGCAGAGTCCGCCCAGTACGAGCGCAAGCGCTGGCAGGAACAGGAGCAGCAGGCAAAGCAGCAGGCTGCAGTCGGCGGCTGCACTGTGGTGCCGATCTCCGATTCAGACCGGCAGAAGATGAAGGAGGCCATGGCACCGCTGTATGAGACATACGGCAGTGAATACCAGGACCTCATCCGCCGCATTCAGGCGGCGCAGGAGTGAAAGAAAAGGAGCGATTGCCATGGAGACCCACATCGAGACGGTGGAACGGCAGACTAACAACCGGTTTCTGAACCTGATCCATCTGACATTCACGGACCGGAAGAAGCGGGACCGGGACTACTACTACTGCACGCGAAACAGCGATGAGAAACTGAAGATCCGCACCCACGCGCTGGATCCGGAGGGGATCTGCATCTACGCGGTGACGAGAGAGGAACATCCGCGCCTTGTCATGATCCACGAGTACCGCTTCCCGGTGGATGAGTACATCTATTCCCTGCCGGCGGGCCTCATCGACCCCGGTGAGACGCCGGGACAGGCAGCAGCGCGGGAGATGGCCGAGGAGACAGGCTTTGCCTTCACCGAGTACGCGGGCGGAGATCCGGCCCTGCGGCGTCCCTTCTTCCTCGCGCCGGGCTTTTCCGATGAGCCGGGGTCTGCGGTCTTCGGGAGCGTCGCGCTCCCGGGCGGCGTGCCCCGTGAGGAATCCAGCGAGTGGATTGAGGTGCACCTTGCGGACAAAAAGGAGGCACACAGGATCCTCAGGGAGGAAAAGCTCTCGATCCGGGCAGCCTTTCTGGTTGCGGCCTACCTGCGCTCTCCCGATGCGGATCCCTTCCGCTTTCTGGAACTGGGTGAATAAGATCCTGCAAGGATATTGACGGATTCCGTCCCCGGAGAAGCCTCTGGCCTCTTCCGGGGGCATTTTTTGTGCGATGGATCTGAATTTCACCAAATGGACACAGTTCCTTCGCCGAATGGACACAGGCCTCTGCTATGCTGATTCTGCATTGAAACAAAACTACTCCCCCTCACAGCCGGCCCCCTGGGACCGGTTTTTTCGCGGGAAAAACCGGCTGACCGAAAGTCACAGGAAGATCAACAATCGGTCATGAAAAGGACACAAATATTCACTATGATGTTGCTGTAAGACATCAAGGAAGAAAGGGGGTCCACCTCTTATGGAACTGGATCAGAATGAGAACAAAAATACAATGAATTCCGCAACGCCGGAAGCTGCTCCGAAGACCGGGGAAGCACAGACGGAAGAAAAAGCACAGGGAACCGCAGAACAGGGGTACACGCAGCAGCAGGCAAACGCCTCTGCGCAGGGAAGCGCATCCTGGCAGGGAAACGCCTCTTCACAGGCAGGCACATCCCAGCAGGGAGGTGCCACGCAGCAGGGCCCCGGCGAGTCCTATCATTCCGCCTATGAGCACTACAGGACGCAGGAGCATCCCCATCCGGAGCACGGCGGCCCGGGTATGCCGCCCATGGATGATTTGCACCGGGAGCTTCGGCACTACCGCAGGATGGCGACCACAGAGCTTGTCGTCATTGCCGTGCTGGCCGGACTCTCCGCAGGCCTTGTCACCTACACGGTGACCAACCGCAAGAGCCAGGACGTCATTGCCTCTCAGCAGGAGACGATCCGCGGCATGCAGGAGGATCAGCAGGATCAGGGAGATGAGAGCGACAGCGGCAGCGGAAGCAACAGCGGCAGCGGCGCCCAGATGATCCCGTTCTTTGGCGGGCAGGAGCCGGGAACCGGTTCGGGTTCTGACTCCGGGTCGGAGAACGGCTCCGGATCCGGCAGCACGGACTCTGGTTCCGGCACGGAAGAAGAGGATCCTTCCTCGATTGAGACCACGGTACAGCTGGGCATCTACTGCACCGGTGTCACCTCGGACGTCTCGGAGGCCTATGACATCCCCTCCGGTGTGGTGGTCGCCGACTTCTCCGAGGAGAACAGCAACGCCGAGAAGGCAGGCCTGCAGAAGGGCGATGTGATCACGAAGATCGATGACACCGAGGTCACCAGCGTGACCGAGCTCAAGAAGGCACTGCAGAATTACAACCCGGGCGACAAGGTCACTCTGACCATTGAGCGCCGGTCCGGCTCGGACTATCAGGAGAAGACGATCTCCTTCAAGCTCGAGGCAAAGGAAGATGCCTCTGATGAGGCAACCAAGTGAGTGCTCCCGCAAAGCATTGAAACGTCGATTGGAACAGGAAACCGGTGTGGACAGCCAGAAACTGCCCGCACCGGTTTTTGTGCGGCCGCAATTCCCCCGGGGATGGGGGTTGGGCTATAATGAGGAAACGACAAAGGAGGGCAGAAAAGGATGAGCGAAGAGAAAAAGGGCGTGGAAAAGCTTGCCTGGGTGGTGAAGCGGCTCCGGGATGAGAACGGCTGCCCCTGGGACCGGAAGCAGACCCACGAGAGCCTCAAACCCGAGATCATCGAGGAGGCGGTGGAGACTCTCTGCGGCATCAACATCTATCAGGAAACCGGCAGTTGCGAGAACCTGAAGGAGGAACTGGGGGATCTTCTGCTGCAGGTCGTGATGCAGGCGCAGATCGCCAGCGAGGAGGGGCTCTTTACCCTGGAGGACGTGGCGGAGGGCGCTGCGGAAAAGATGATCAGCCGGCATCCACATGTCTTCTCGGGGGCGCCTGTTCCCAAAGAGGGAGAGGAGCGCGCCGTCTGGGAGGAGAGAAAGCGAAAGGAAAAGGCGGGCAGAGAGTGGGAAAAGGATTACCTGCCGGAGGCCTTTGGGGAGGCCGAAACGCTCCTTACGCGTGCCAAACAGCGCAAGGAAGACGTCAGCCAAGGAGCATCATCCTGAGGGAGGACGCGTCAGAGACAAGGTGTTCGGGGTGCAGGGCTTCGAGGAAGCTGCGGGTGCGAAAGCCCCAGTCCACGGAGATCATATGGGTGCCGGCATTTTTGGCGGTCTCGATGTCCACCTCGCTGTCACCGATGTAGACGGAAGTTTTGGGGTCGGTGCCGAGGGTCCGGCAGACCTTCCAGACCGTGTCTGGTGCCGGCTTTTTGCGAACGCCTTCCATCTCTCCGACAGAGACGGCAAAGAGTCCGGAAAAGTAGTCCGCAGAGAGCTTGCGCACCGCGTCATCCGGCTTGTTGGAGACAACGGCGGCGGGGATGCCCGCTTTTTGCAGCGCCTGCAAAAGTTCCGGGATCCCCGGGTACGGACCTGTCTTTTCGGCGCAGTGGTCCACGTAGTAGCCGCGAAACACCTGCTGGATCTGGTCTGCTTCCTTTGAAATGACAGCGTCTTCAGGGACGTCAAGGACCACCTCGCCGGTCTTCTCACACCAGAGGGCGCGGCGGCTGGCGACCAGGGCGCCGCTTCCAAAGAAGCGCCGGACCTCATCCGGCGTGAAGTCGCACCGGTGTCCGGTCTTTCGCAGGGCATAGTTGAGCGAGGAGGTCAGATCCTCCACGGTGTTCAGTATGGTACCGTCCATATCGAAGATGGCTGCCTGATAGCGCATGCAATTCTCCTTCCGTGTCAATGACACGGCCTCCATTATACGCAAAACGGCAGAAATGACAAAGAAAACCGGTGATTCCGGTGAGGAGGACAGATATGCTGGTAGCACAGTGTCAGACAAGGGTCTTTGCGGACCCGGAAAAAAATCTGCAGCAGGCAGGGGACGCGATCCGGTCGGCCGCCGCGAAGGGAGCCGATGTGGTGATGTTCGGAGAGATGTTCACCTGTCCCTACGAGACCGCAAACTTCCCCATCTATGCCGAGGAGGAGGGTGGAAGGACCTGGACCTTCCTCTCCCGGGCGGCAAAAGAAAGCGGTGTATACCTCGTGGCGGGCTCGGTCCCGGAACGGGACGCAAAAGGCCGCGTCTACAACACCGCCTATGTCTTTGACCGGGCGGGGCGGCAGATCGCAAAGCACCGCAAGGTCCACCTGTTTGACATTGACGTGAAGGGCGGCCAGCGGTTTCGGGAGTCGGACACCCTGACGCGGGGGGATATGCTCTCGGTCTTTGATACGGAGTTTGGGCGCTGCGGCCTCGCGATCTGCTTTGACCTTCGCTTTCCCGAGTGGTTCCGCCTTCTGGTTCTGCAGGGCGCCGAGTACATCTTTGTTCCCGCCGCCTTCAACCAGACCACAGGGCCGCTCCACTGGGAGCTTTTGTTCCGCGCCCGGGCGGTGGACAATCAGTGCTATTTCTTCGGCACCTCCGACGCCCTGGACGAGACAGCCACCTATCACGCCTACGGGCACACGCTTGCGGTGGATCCCTGGGGGAAGGTGCTGGGGATGCTGGGGGAAGAGCCCGGAATGCTGCTCACGGAAATTGAGGCAAAAAAAATCCGGGAGGCCAGAGAACAGCTCCCGGTGTTGTCCGCAAGAAGAACGGATCTCTATGAGGTGATTCGGAAGGGAGAAAAACAATGACCATCCTTCGCAATCTTGCCCTGTTTCTGGTGGCGGTGGGAACCTTTGGACTGGGGATCGTCTTTGGCTTTCATCTGACAGAGAACACCACCCTCGTGGGACTTGTCGCCACCACGGCGGTAGCAGGATATGTGCTCTTTGTAGTCTACAGCACGGTCCTTCTCATCCAAAAGATCCAGGGAAAGCGCTGAGGCTCAGCCGACGCTCCGCTCCCTTGCGCTGAGGAAGGAGGCGACCTTGTCGCGCACCTGGCTCACGAGGCGCTTCTGGCTGACCCCGTCCCGGAAGGTGTCCAGGTAGATGCGCCGGCTCCCTTTTCCGGAGTACAGCCAGGCATCGTAGGTACGTGACTCGGAGTCATGGACGATGTCGAAGAAATAGCCGTCTCCGTAGTAGTAGGTGTTGTTTTTCAGATGTGATACAGCTTCCATGTTTGGAATGCCTCCCCTCAGCGAACTACAAAATAAAACGCTTTCGGGACGATATTATACTACATCTGGGGGTGGGCAGTCCGGAGAACTCCGTAGAAAAAGGCGGGGAAAGTTTGTGAAGATTGCGGCCTTGCAAATGTCCCGGGAATGCGGTATGCACGCCGGCAGGGAAAGTCGGAAAGGAGAAAAGCGGTTGCAAACGAGTGACAAGTGGGAAAATTCCCTCGAAAGTCTGATTCTGGAAAAGAAAAAGAGTGGTCCCCGGGTGGTCCTCTCCGCAAGACGGGAAGCGGCGGTGCTGCTTCCCCTGATTCAGACCCCAAAGGGGTGCGAGCTTCTCTTTGAGGTCAGAAGCCCCGGGATTGTGCAGGGCGGCGAGATCTGCTTCCCCGGGGGGAGCGTTGAGGAGAACGAAACACCGGAGGAGGCGGCAGCGCGGGAGACCAGGGAGGAGCTCCTTCTTGCACGGGAGAACGTCTCCGTCCTTGCCCCGCTTCATGTGATTCAGGGCCCCGGTGGGAGAAAGGTGACCTCCTTTCTGGGCCTTCTTTCGGACTATCAGGACACCTTCTCCCGGGACGAGGTGGCGCGGATTCTCCGGATCCCCATTCGGGAGCTGCGGAAGGCAGAGCCGGAGACGGCGCAGGCGTTTGTCACGCCCCGTCCGCCGGAGAACTTTCCCTTTGAGAAAATCCCCGGGGGCAGGAGCTACCCCTGGCAGAGTGTACCGCGCACGTATTACTTTTATGACACCCCGGAAGGCACGATCTGGGGAATGACCGCAGAGCTTTTGTACCTGTTTCTCTCCGACCTGCGGGGAGTATAAAATACCAGTCAGAACCTGTGACAGACCTTTGGGCCCGGCAGCCGGATTTACTCCGGCTGCCGGGTCTTTTCACTGTGCTCTGTTTCGGCGCCCTCCCGGACGTTTTGGCGGTACCTTGCCGGTGTCATGCCGGTGTGCTCCCGGAAGACGCGGGTGAAGTAGTTCACAGAAGAAAAGCAAAGGAGCTCTGAGATCTCCAGGGTGCGGAGGGCGGTGTCCTCGAGGAGAAATTTGGCCTCCTCGGTCTTGGCCTCCTGCACGTAGGTGCTGATCGTCCGGCCGGTCTCCCGCCGGAACTGGGTGCAGAGATAGGAGACATTGACGTGCAGGTCTTCGGCAATCCGGGACACCGGGGTCTTCTCGTAGAGCCGTGCCTGCACGTAGCGGACCACTTTCCGGGAGAGGGCGCCGCTCCCCGGCGCCTGCCGCACGCGCTGCACGAGTCTGGCGAAGGTGAGGAAGGCGCGGATGAACAGGGCGCCGGCATCCGTGTCGTCCCGGGCGCTGGCCAGCTGTCTCGTGAACCTGGCGCGGTACTCCACGACCTGGGCGTAGTCCACGCCGCCCTCGATGGCGGCCCGGGAGGCCAGGGCGATGGCGCCGGTCTCATAGGCCTCATACAGATCCGGATCCGGCATCTGGGAGAGTGCAAGGGGCCGGATCGTATCGGAGGTGAGCCGGGAGATGGCGTCCACATCGCCGCGTCGGATGCCGGAGAGGAGCGCGTTCTCGATCTCCATGCTCTGGTAGTTGTCCCTTTCCGCGCCGGCTGGCAGGACCGGCAGGAAGCTTTGGTCCGCCTGGTAGGGAACAGAGACGGTCTCCTGGCTGCTGCCGGCAAAGAGGCGGCTCGCAAGCTCTGCCAGGGCGCGCAGGCTTGAGACATTCCCCTGGGCGTGCAGCAGAAAGTAGCTGCGCATCCCCGACAGGTCCGTCCGTTTTCTTCCGAATACGGCAAGGAGACTTGCAGCCTTCTCCCGGGTGCACTCATAGGGGAGGGTTGGCCCGAAGAACAGGAGAAGATCTCCAGGCAGGCACGTGCCGGCAAAGTAGAGATCCTCCGGGGTGTTGGCAATCCAGACCGGCGGCAGTTCCCTGGCAAGGCCGGAGAGCAGGATCATCGGCAGGCTGTAGTCCGGAGCGCTGGCGTAGCGCTTCACCAGCTCCCGGCCCCGGAACACGCTGACGGGGATATTGGTGGCAAGAAAGAGACGGTTCCAGTCCGACGGGCCGGAAGTCAGGAGCGGGGAATATTCGGTCATGGCAGGGCACCTCCACAGTAATGCAAATATAGTATCACAAATGCAAATATAGTGTGTTACTGGCCGTGCCAAAATATGTCAGAATACGGCCATGGGCCGGCGGCAAAGACAGACGTTCCGCCGGCAGGGAGGAAAATAATGGAACAGGAGACCAGACTGTATCACCCGGAGGGGGATTCCTATTTTGCCCACCCGTACTTTGACGTGCGGGAGTGGAGAGAAAAACCGGTGCGGCACTATTTTGTCCACGGCGGCTTTGCGGGAACGGAAGAAAACGGCACCGAGGCCCGGTTCTGTTTCTACTTCCCGGAGAAGGCGCAGTATGCGGGGCGCTTTTTCCAATACCTCTCCCCGGCGCCGGAGGATGAGCACGAGAGCGAGACCCTGACCGGCAAGGAAGACCGGATTCTCTTTGCCCTGACCCACGGCGCGTACTATGTGATCTCCAATCAGGGCGGCTTTCAGCTGAACGACCCGGCGCGGCTGATCCACGTGAACGCACAGGTGGCGCAGCTCTCCCGGAAGGTGGCAGGGGAGGTCTATGGCACCAGCCGCCGCCCCTACGGCTACGTCTACGGCGGCTCCGGCGGAAGCTTCAAGACTCTGGGATGCCTTGAGGGGACGGAGGGCATCTGGGATGGGGGCATTCCGTATGTCACCGCAAACCCGATGGCCGTGCCGAACAACTTCAGCCCCCGGGTGCGGGTCATGCGGCTTCTCGGCAAAGAGGGGCTGAAGAAGCTTGTCGATGCGACAGAGCCCGGCGGGAGCGGAGACATCCTCGCGGGATTTACCAAAGAGCAGCAGGAGGCCATCCTGGAGGCGCACCGGATGGGATTTCCGGACCGCGCCTGGTTTGCCTGGAGAACGATGGGAGACGGCGCGCTGATGGTGCTTGCGCCATACATCTATGAGGTCATGCCCGAGTACTTTACGGACTTCTGGACAAAGAAGGGCTACGCGGGGGCAGACCCGGACGGCCCCGAGCGGCGGGACAGAATTCAGTTCACAACGACGGTGCGGGAGATCAGAAGGCCCGAGCGGAAAAAGGGCTCCTACACGGACGTCGACAACAGCTGGCAGAACGTCATCTCCCACAGCGGGGAAATCCCGGAGCTTCTGGTGGACGAGGTGCCAGAGGATGAGGATGCCCTCACCCACTGCCGGATCATCGTGCTGACGGGGGAGGCCGCCGGGCAGTCCTGCGACATCGACACAATCCAGGGACGCGTGATCCGGTTGAGCGGCGTCAGCGTCTCCTGGACCCATGAGATCCCGTTAAAGGGTCTGCGGGCAGGGGATCAGATCCGGATCGACAACAGCGACTACATCGCCATGCAGACTTTCCAGCGCCACCAGGTGCCGGATGCCTCCTACACGGTCTACGACCAGTACCGGAATCCGGACGGGAGCCCGAAGTATCCGCAGCTGCCGACCCTCCTCTCCCCGATCATCGCCAAAAACGGCGCAGGAAAGGACCTGACCGGGGATGTCCACGGGAAGATCTTCCTCCTGTGCAGCATCCTGGACGAGAGCGCCTTCCCCTGGCACGGGGACTGGTACGCAAAGCGCGCCTCTGAAAAGCTCCGGGCAAGGGGTGAGGATCCCAAAGAGCACATCCGCCTCTACTACAACGACCACTGCCTGCACGGGGATGCGGCAGATGAGCTGCAGGATCCGCAGCACCAGGTGCCCTACACCGGCATCCTCTGGCAGGCCCTGCTGGACCTTGCCGCCTGGTGCGAGAAGGGGAAGGAGCCGCTTCCCGCCACAAAGTACCAGCTCGCGGACGGGCAGATCCGCGTCCCGGACCGCGCAGCAGCGCGCCGTGGACTCCAGCCCGTGGTGAACGCGCTGGCAGAGGGAAAGAAGGCCGTGCACGTGCATGCCGGGGAGGTCGTCCACTTCACTGCACTCTGCGAGACGCCCGAGGGGGCAGGAGAGATCTCCCGGGCTGCCTGGGACTATGAGGCAGCGGGAGACTGGTCCCGCAAGGAGGCGCTCACCCGCAGGGAGGATGGCGCGGTCCTTGTGGAGTCGACACACGTCTTTGCAAAGCCTGGCACCTACTTCCCGGTGGTGAAGATTCAGAGCAGCCGGGACGGCACCACAGACGACATCTTTGTCCAGTGCGAGAACCTGGACCGGGTGCGTGTCATCGTCGAGTAAACAAGATCAATGGGGAAAGGGGAATCGATATCCATGAAAACAGCAAAACGGGAGAGAAAGAAACCGCCGGTTGGGTTTGGAAAGCTCTTTGCCTGGGGCAGCAGGAGCGCGAGCACTGGCATCGCCACGATGATCCTGGGGTATCTCACGATCTACGCGACCAACACCATGCAGATGAGTCCGGTGCTGGTGGGAACGTTGCTTTTGGTGAGCAAGCTCCTGGACGGCGTCACGGATCTGTTTGCCGGCTACATCGTGGACCGGACGAACACGAGATGGGGAAAGGGACGCCCCTACGAGTGGTGCGTCGTGGGCATGTGGATCTCCACATGGCTGTTGTTCTCGACGCCGGCGTCCTTCTCGGTTGTGATGAAGTCGGTGTGGATTCTGTGCATGTACGGCCTTGCCAACTCGGTGTTCTACACTTTCCTGAACGCCAACGGCACCGTGTACATGGTCCGCGCTTTTGACAACCAGGAGGCCTATGTGGCGCTCTCCACCTACGGCGGCCTGATCCCGATCATCTTTGTGTTCGCCTTCAACGTGGTGTTCCCGACGCTGATGGGCAGCATTGCCACCTCCCCCGCGGGCTGGAGCCGGCTGGTGCTGCTGTTCGCGGTGCCGCTGACGGTGCTCGGCATGATGCGCTTCTTTGTCGTCCGGGAGACCCACGACGTGGATGTGGAGCGCAAGGAGGAGAAGCTCGTCCTCAGGGACGTTTTCCAGATGCTGAAGAAGGATCCCTACATTTTCATCATCGCCATCATCAACCTGGTCTTCAACCTGATCACCAACATGGGCGTCGGCGTCTACTACTTCACCGATATCGTCGGCAACGTGGGCCTGATGGGCGTGACCGCCCTCGCTCAGGTCGTCACCCTGCCCATGATGTTCATCCTGCCCGCGATCCTCAAGAAGACCTCGGTGATCCGGGTCATGCAGGGAGGCGTGCTGGTGCTCATCGCCGGCTACATCGTGAACTTTTTTGCCGGTTCCAACATGATGCTCCTGATGCTCGGCTCCATCCTGACGGGCGGCGGCTCCGTTCCGCTCTCCATGCTGGTGGGCCTGCTCATCATCGACTGCGCGGACTACAACGAGTACGTCGGCATGAAGCGGCTGGAGGGATCACTCAGTGCCCTGAACGGCTTTGCGACAAAGGTCGGCTCGGGCCTTGGCAGCGCGGTGATGGGCATTCTGATCGGCATAGCGGGATATGACGGGAGCCTTGCAGTGCAGCCCGCCTCGGCAGTCTCGATGATCCGCTTGCTCTACAGCCTGATCCCGGCAGTCATGTACGTCGGTGTCCTGATTCTCCTGCACTTCTTCAAGCTGGAGAAGCAGATGCCGATGGTGCGGAAGGCGAACGAGGAGAACCGCAAAAAGAGCGCGGAGAAGCAAGAGCAGTAAGCGGTAACACGGCATAGCAAAAAAGATCCGGTGTCCCAGCGGGACACCGGATCTTCTTTTTTATCACAGGAGCGGAAGCAGATTAAAACGTGAACCACAGGCCCAGTTTTTTCAGCGGTGCCCGCAGGGCCATGTACAGGATCATCACCACCACGAGGGAGACGACGGAGTTGAGCAGGGTCACGGCGAAGTTGATCGCGAGGGACACCTCAGCCGCCGGCTTTCCCAGGATCAGGATCTTGTAGAAGTAGCGCAGGAGCGGGTCGAAAATCGCGTTGAAGGCAAGGCCCGCGGCGGAGGCAAGCAGCGCCCAGCGGAAGACCTTCCCATGGCTCGTCTCGGTGGAGATGTGGCCGGCCTTGTGGGCAATCACGCCGACGATCAGGCCGATCAGAAACTTGATCACGAAGGTGATCGGGGCTTCTACGATGTAGACGGGATCAATCAGGTCGGCGATCGTCAGACCGATGGCCCCGCCGATGCCGCCGTAAAAGCTTCCCAGAAGCAGCGCACCCAGGACCACGAAGGCATTGCCCAGGTGAACGGAGACCTGCCCGGAGCCGGGGGTCGGGATGCGGATGGAGAGAAACGTGAAGACCACGTAGGTGATGGCGGCAAAGACGCCGGCAAAGACCAGTTTCCGGACGGTGTCCCGGGAACGGACCACGCTCCCGCCTGCAGCTGCTGCGGTATTTGTACTCATACTGACCTCCTCAGACATTTCCTAATTATCCCAGCAAATCAATAGGCTTTGCGGGAATTCTCTGTCTTGTTCTCCAGTATAGTCTCCACTGGTGATTGAAAAAGTACCAGAACGTGAAAATTTCATATGGCCAGATGACGGCCGAAAAAAGACAGAGGAGCCGCGCCCCTCTGTCCGTTCTTCAGAATGCGTTGATGTCCAGTCCGTCGGCCTTGGAGGAATCCCGGATCTCCAGGATCTTGAGCTGATAGGAGTACTTGGCGTTGGCCTGTACCGTCACCGTGTCCCCCACGTGGTGCCCGAGGAGCGCCTTGCCGATCGGGGAGTCGATGGAGACGATGTTGTTGAGGGAGTCCGCCCGGATCGGGGTGACCAGGGTGTAGGTGTCCTCCTCGTCGTCGTCCGGCAGGTAGACCCGGACCTCCTTGTCCACGCCGACCTCATCTGCCGCCGTGTCCTCCACAATCTCCGCCGTGCGCAGCACCCGCTCCAGGTACCGGATCCGGCTATTGTTCTGGTTGTTCTCCCGCTTGGCCGCGTAGTACTCGAAGTTCTCGGAGCGGTCTCCCTGGGCGGCGGCCTCTGCCACAGCCTTGGTCAGCTTGGGGCGCAGTTCTACCCGCCTCATCTCGATCTCCTGCTCGATCTTCTCCACGTCACGCTTTGTCAGATGCTGTCCCATATCCATTCCTTTCCTGCATTCCGGAACCCGAAGCTTCCGGAACCTTTATTTTACCACCGGGCGCGAACCTTGCAAAGACTACAGGCGCGCCTTATAATGAATGACATTGCCGGGGGAATTCCCGGAGGGGGGCCGGCAGAGCGAGGAAATCGATGAGAAAAATGCAGAGCAAAAAGAGAAGAAGCATCTTTGCGGGGATCCTGTGCGTCGTCCTGATCGCGGCGATGGTGATCCCGCTTCTGCTCTCCGCCGTAATGTAAGCCGCCATGGAGCTGCGCACCGGCAAGGCCGGGGTCCATGTGCTGGACCGGTCGGTCCGACGGATCCTGCACGGGGTGCTGGAGGAGGACGGGGATCACACGGCCCAGGCCTGCGCCCCCTTTTTCCTGGCAGGAGAAGAGAGCGGCGCCTTCGCGGTCCATCTTGCCGCAGCTTCGCTCTGGGAGCGGGCGGTGACCCCCAGGGAAGTACAGACCGTGCTCCTTTTGCCCAGGGGATACAGTGAGGACGCCCTCCGGAAGATGGAGGAGGGAATCCGCGCCGCGGCCCTGGAGGAGGAGGTTCTTGTTACTGGGGGCCACACCGAGGTGACAGAGGCGGTAAACCGCCCCATCGTCACGGCGGCGGCCGCCGGAACCCCCTGGGAGGAAAGACGCCTTTCCGGCAGTCCCGGCGGGGATATCGTGGCAGCGGGCAGGGTCTGTCTTGCCGGCACCAGTCTGCTTGCGAAGGCGCGGGAAGAAGCGCTTCTTGCCCGCTTTCCGGTCTCCCTGGTGGAGGCGGGCAGGGCCATGGGAAAAGAGCTCTCCTGCCGCAGGATGGCGGAGGTCTACCGCGCATCCTGTAAGAGGGCGGGAAGCCGCCCGCTTCTGGTGGCGGCCAAGGAAGGCGGCGTCTTTGCCGCCCTCTGGCGGCTCTCGGAGCGCACCGGGACGGGATTTGACGTGGACCTTCTGAAGATCCCGATCCTGCAGGAGACTGTGGAGATCACCGACCGTTTTGACATCAACCCCTACCAGACCCAGAGTCTTGGCCTTTGCCTGTTTGTGACAGGGGACGGGGCGGGCCTTGTGCGGGAGCTGGAGGAGGCCGGCGTCCGGGCGGAGCGGATCGGACAGCTCACCGGGAACCATGACAAGTGCATTCGAAACGGGGAGGAGAGACGGAGCCTGGAACTGCCGGTTCCGGATCCCCTTGCCGGGATTTTGTGAATGGAATAGAGAACAGAGTACACAAGAAGGAGGAGATCCATGATGAACACGCTGAAGGAGCGCATTCTGACGATCATCGAAAAGAACAGCCGCATCGATGCCAGTGAACTGGCGATCATGCTGGGAACCGAGAAGCCGGTGATCGAGAACGCACTCACCGAGCTCGAGGAAGATGGCATCATCTGCGGCTATCATACCATGATCAACTGGGACAGCACCGGAGTGGAGAAGGTGACGGCGCTGATCGAGGTGCGTGTCACGCCCCAGCGGGGAAAGGGCTTTGATGACATCGCAGAGCGTATCTACAAGTACCCGGAGGTCAACACCGTCTACCTGATGAGCGGCGGCTACGACCTGATGGTCATCCTCGAGGGCAAGACCCTGCAGGATGTGGCCAGCTTTGTGACCAGCAAGCTCTCCACCCTGGACACGGTCATCGGTACCACCACTCACTTTATCCTCAAGAAGTACAAGGACCACGGCACCATCATGGCGAAGAAGGAAGAGGATCGAAGGGAGATCGTGACGCCATGAGAGAAGACCTGTTATCCAAGAAGTGCGTCGGCC
This sequence comes from Lachnospiraceae bacterium, assembly GCA_051886435.1. GTDB lineage: Bacteria > Bacillota > Clostridia > Lachnospirales > Lachnospiraceae > CAG-791. Next base: position 22,499 of record JBJEYC010000052.1, on the reverse strand, counting down.
TCAAGCCCTCTGGCATCCGCCGGTTCTTCGACATCGTCGCGGACATGAAGGATGCGATCTCCCTGGGCGTGGGCGAGCCGGATTTTGACACGCCCTGGCACATCCGGGACGAGGGCATCTATTCCCTGGAGAAGGGGAGAACCTTCTATACCTCCAACGCGGGCCTCAAGGAGCTGCGCATGGAGATCGCGGCCTATCTGAAGCGCACCCAGGGGGTGGATTACCACTACCTGCACCAGATCCTGGTGACGGTGGGCGGCTCGGAGGGCATCGATCTGGCCATGCGTGCGCTGATCAACCCGGGAGATGAGGTTCTGATTCCCCAGCCCTCCTACGTGTCCTATGAGCCCTGCACCGTGCTGGCAGATGGCGTTCCGGTGATCATCAACCTGAAGGAGGAGAACCGCTTCAAGCTGACCCCCGAGGAGCTGGAGGCGGCGATCACGCCAAAGACCAAGCTCCTGGTTCTGCCCTATCCCAATAACCCCACGGGTGCGGTGATGGAGAGGAAGGACCTGGAGGCCCTGGCGCCGATCATCGAAAAGCACGACCTCTACGTCCTCTCCGATGAGATCTACGGGGAGCTGACCTACACCGGCAATCCCCACGTCTCCATCGTCTCGGTTCCCGGCATGCAGGAGCGGACGATCCTGATCAACGGCTTCTCCAAGGCCTATGCAATGACAGGCTGGCGCCTGGGGTATGTGGCAGGGCCCGAGCCCATCGTGCAGCAGATGACCAAGATCCACCAGTACTGCATCATGTGCGCGCCCACCACCAGCCAGTACGCGGCGGTGGAGGCCCTTAGAAACGGCGATGAGGACGTGCAGCACATGCGGGAGTCCTATGATGAGCGCCGCCGGTATGTTCTGCACGCGCTCTCGGAGATGGGCATCCCCTGTTTTGAGCCGGAGGGCGCCTTCTACGTCTTCCCCTGCATCAAGAAGTTCGGCATGTCCAGCGAGGAATTCTCCGTGCGGCTTCTGCAGGAGGAGAAGGTTGCCATCGTGCCCGGCACGGCCTTTGGCGACTGCGGCGAGGGGTACCTGCGCATTTCCTACGCCTACTCCATCGACGACCTGAAGAAGGCCCTCGGGCGGCTGCGGAATTTTGTGCAGCGCCTCGGACAGGAGGGCAGCAAGGCCTGAACAGATTGCGAAAAGACAAACTTCCCGGTTCCGGAGCAATTTCCGGAACCGGGAAGTTTTTGCATTCGCGGGATATTGGCTTAGTCCTCGATCTCGTCGTTGAGGGCGGAGCGCTTGAGCGTAAAGATGAACTCGGACCCCACCCCCTCGGTGGAGACCACGTTGATGTTTTCGCCGTGGGCCTTTAAGATCTCCCGTACGATGGAAAGACCCAGGCCCGTACCCTTCTTGTCCTTTCCGCGGGAGAGGTCGGACTTGTAGAAGCGCTCGAAGATCTGCTTCTGGTCCTTCTTCGGGATGCCGATGCCGGAGTCCTTGACGGAGACGTAGACTTTGCTCCCCCGCTCCGTGGTTTCGATGCGCACGCTGCTGCCGTCGCGGGAGAACTTCACTGCGTTGTCCACCAGGTTGTAGAGAACCTGCTGGATGCGGTCGGCGTCCGCGTTTACGTAGAGCTGGCTGCCCATCAGGACGAGCTCGATCGTGATCTGGCGCTTGCGGCATGTCTGCTCGAAGGTGGCGGCGACGCCGCGGATCAGCTCGTTGATGTCAAAGTCGGTGCGGTTCAGGAGCATCCCCTGGGTGCCCAGGCTGTTGAGGGTCAGAAGGCCGTTGGTGAGCTTGGTCAGCCGCTCGGTCTCATTGAGCACCACCCGCAGGTACTTTTCGTGCATTTCCGGCGGGATCGTCCCATCGAGCATCGCCTCCAGAAAGCCCCGGATCGAGGTCAGCGGGGAGCGGAAGTCGTGGGAGACGTTCGCGATGAACTTCTTCTGGTCGTCCTCCTGATTTGCGATCTCCGAGGCCATGTAGCTGAGGGAGGCCGCCAGGTAGCCCATCTCGTCCTCACTCTCCACGGAGAGCGGGTAGCGCATGTTGCCGGCGGCGTACTGCTCGGTGGCCCGGGTGATCTTCTTGAGCGGGAAGTAGACGATCTCGGTGAAGAAGATCAGGATGATCAGGGACAGCAGCAGGATGATGGCAAGCTCGATGTAGGCGATGTCCAGAAGCTGGTCCGCCTGGGACTGGATGGCGGTCATCGGCAGATGCATGACCACATAGCCGAAAGTCCGGTAGCTGCTCGCGATCGGAGCGAGCACCGTCAGCACGTCCTCGTCAAAGCTGCCGTAGAAGTTCCCCACGGTGTAGAGCTTGCCGGCCATCTCCATGGGATTGAATCCATCCACCACCACTTCGCTCCCGGTGTCGATCTCCTCCGAGGACTTGACAACGACCCGCCCGGAGGGGTTGAGAATCCAGATCTCAGCGCCGTTGTAGGAGGAGAGGGCCGCCAGCTGCCGGTAGACCGAGTCGATGGAGGTCTCGGAGTTGTACAGGTCCTGGCCATAGGAGTTGGCGATGGTCGTGGCCTCTTTATAGAGGGTGTCCGCCTCGGTGTTCTCGCACCGGTCCAGAAACATGTTTGCGACAAAGGTCGCCACCACGATGAACCCGAAGATGCCGAACAGCACGTAGGCCAGGATGAATTTGAGATACAGTGTCCTGCGCATCCTAACTCTCGGTCACCTCAAACTTGTATCCAACACCCCAGATCGTCGCAATCCGCCAGTGCTCGTTGTCGTGGATCTTCTGGCGGATCCGCTTGATGTGGACGTCCACAGTCCGGGTGTCCCCAATGTAGTTGAAGCCCCAGATGACATCGAGAAGCTGTTCCCTCTCAAACACCCGGTTCGGGTTGGAGGCCAGATAGTACAAAAGCTCCAGCTCCTTCGGGGGCATCACCACCCGCTTTCCCTGGTAGATCACCGCATAGTTGGTCAGGTTGATGGACAGATCCGGGTACTCGACGACCTTCTCATCCTTCTTCGGCGCGGGCTTCTCCTCTCCGGCGGGCTGGAAGCGCCGAAGCACCGCCTTGACCCGGGCCACCAGCTCCTTGGCGTCAAAGGGCTTTTCCATGTAGTCGTCGGCGCCAAGTTCCAGCCCCAGGACCTTGTCGAACACCTCGCCCTTGGCGGAGAGCATGATGATCGGGGTCGCCCCCTTTGCCCGGACCCGGCGGCAGACCTCATATCCGTCGATGCCGGGCAGCATGATGTCCAGCAGGATCAGGTCCGGCCGGTAGGCGTCCAGTTCTTTCAGGGCAGACTCCCCGTCACCCACGGTCTTCGTGTCATAACATTCCTTTGTCAGATACAGACTGATCAGCTCGGCGATATTCTCATCGTCGTCGACGATCAGGATTTTCTGCTTGCTTGCAGCCATGAATTCCCCCTGTTAAAGATTTACGATGGTCACGCCGGCATCGCCCTCTCCGAAGTCTCCGCTCCGGTAGGACCGGACCCACTTCTGCTTGCGCAGATACTCCTGCACGGCTTTCCGGAGGGCGCCGGTGCCCTTCCCGTGCACAATGCGCACACTGTCAAGATGCGCCATTCTGGCGTCGTCCAGATACTTGTCGAGCGTCAGGATCGCATCGTCCGTTGTCATGCCCAGAAGGTTGCATTCAGGCGAGATGGAGAGGTTGCGCGAGAAGTCCATCTCCCCGTCCCCCATCCCGGCGTTGGGATCGGAGAAGGCACGCTTTAAGGCACTGCCGCGCTTTTCGCCGCCATCCAGCGTCATACCGGTGTTCTCGTCCACCAGGGCGAGATCCGAGAGCGGCACACTGGAGTTCAGGATGCCGCAGCGCACGCTGACCAGGCCCTTGGCATTGGGCAGGGCCTCCACGGTGCCGGTCATGTTCAGGGAGACGATGCGGACCCGGTCTCCCAGATGCAGCTGGTTGGGTTTGAGCTGTTTCTTTGGCTTTTTGGCCTCGATCTTCGGGGAGAGCGCACGGGTCCTCTTGTTTGCTTTCTCCCGAAGGGCGGTGCGTTCCCGCTCCATTGCGTCGATGTCGACGCCCTTGGCACTCTTTCGCACTGCGGTGATCGCGTGATCCGCGGTCTCCTTGGCGTCCTGCAGGATCTCCGCGGCCTCTTCATTGGCCCGGTCGAGGATCTTGCGCCGCTTCTCCTCGATCTGCTTTTCTCTGTCGTTGAGGATCTTCTCCCGCCGGTCCAGGTCCGCCTTCTGCTTTGCCGCGGCGTCCCTTGCCTTCTCCGCGTCGACGCGGGCGGCATCGAGCTGGGCGAGCACATCCTCCAGGTTCTGAGACTCCTGGCTGATCTGGAGCTTTGCGGCGTCGATCAGGAATTCAGGCAGCCCCAGCTTCTGGGAGATCGCAAAGGCATTGCTCTTTCCGGGCACGCCCACCAGAAGCCGGTAGGTCGGCTGGAGGGTCTCCACGTCAAACTCGCAGGAGGCGTTGACGATCCCTTTCGTGCGCATCGCAAAGACCTTGAGCTCCGCGTAGTGGGTGGTCGCCAGCGTTGTGATGTGCTTCTTATGCAGAAAGTTCAGAATCGAGATGGCCAGGGCAGCGCCCTCGGTCGGGTCGGTGCCGCTGCCGAGCTCATCGAACAGACACAGGCAGTCCCGGTCTGCCTTCCGCAGGATCTGAACGATGGAGGTCATGTGGGAGGAGAAGGTCGAGAGAGACTGTTCGATGCTCTGTTCATCCCCGATATCGGCAAAGACCTGCCGAAACACCGACAGTTCGCTCCGGTCCCCAGCCGGGATGTGGAGTCCTGCCATGCCCATCAGCTCAAAGAGGCCGATGGTCTTTAAGGTCACGGTCTTGCCGCCGGTGTTGGGGCCGGTGATGATGATCATGTCGTAGTTCTCCCCGATGGTGAGATCAATCGGGACCACCTTCTTTTTGTCGATCAGAGGATGCCGGCCCTTGCGGATCCGGATCACGTGATTTTCGTTAAACAGGGGCCTTGTGGCATTCATGTCCAGAGCCAGAGAGGCCTTGGCGAAGATGAAGTCCAGCTGGGTCATGTTTTTCTGGTCATCCTCGATGGCGATGATGGACTCTGCCGCCTTTGCGGAGAGGGAAGCCAGTATCCTGCCGATCTCTTTTTTCTCGGCCACCGCCAGCTCCCGCAGGCTGTTTCCCAGCTCCACGATGGAGGCGGGCTCGATGAACAGCGTGGAACCGGTGGAGGAGGAGTCATGGACGATGCCTTTGACCTGGGCCTTGTACTCCGCCTTGACGGGCAGGCAGTACCGGTCGTCCCGCATGGTGATGACGGTATCCTGCAGGTAGGAGGAGAAGGTGGAGTTCACCATCTTGCCCAGCTGGGCGTGGATGCGGCTGTCCGTGTTCTCCATGTCCCTGCGGATCTTTTTGAGATCCGGGCTGGCGTCATCCGCGATCTGGTCCTCCGCCAGAATGCAGCGGCGGATCTCCGTGGAGAGGGGCGTCAGGGGGTACAGGCAGTCAAAGAGGTCAAAGAGCGGGTTGTTCTCGTCCTCTGGCGTGTGGAGCTTGACGCGGGCGATGTTCTCCAGAAAGGCAGCAAGGGCCAGAAGGTCCTGCACCGGGAGGGTGGTCCCGATGGCAAGGGCCCTGGTGGTTCCGGAGAAGTCCTTCGTGTTTCCGAAGCTGATCGACCCGTTGGCAAACAGGTAGGAGAGGGCAGCCTCGGTCTGGCTCTGGGCTTTTTCGATGTCCGCAAGGTCCCGCATCGGCGTCAGGGAAAGACACATCGCTTTGCCGGGGGCGGAGGTTGCATGCTCGGACAGAAGTTCCAGGATTCGGTTGTATTCGGTGATTCTCATTACTTTTTCGTTCATGCCTGCAGTATACCACATGGGAACTTTCCGGTGTGGTATACTGGAGCATCGGCGGAAAGGCGCAGAAAACGGGTGAAATCCATGCAGGATGAGAAGAAAAAACCGGATATCGGGGAGGAAAAGCAGGGAGAGGAAAACGGCGCGGTCGACGTGAACTTCATGAAGGAGAAGATCAAGGCGCGGCCGGTCAACAAGAAGAAACTCTTCCGCAGGACGTTGTTCACGGTGGTCTTTGCCGTGCTCTTCGGTGCCATCGCCTGCGTGGTCTTTCTGGCCCTGGAGCCGGTCATCAGCAGGATGATCAGTCCCAGCGAGGAGGCGGAGACCGCCGTGACTTTTCCGGAGGCGACCACCGAGGAGATGGCTCCTGAGGACATGATCCAGAGTGACAACCAGATCCACCAGCAGGAGACGGAAGAGGCGGTGAGTCAGGCCATTTCCCAGCTGGACATCGACAAGGATGAAATCAAGCAGGAGATTGAGGAGTCCATCCGCAAGGACCTGGAGGCAGACACCGTCAGTACCGACACGGTGGAGGCCCAGTACAGCTCTCTGAGCGACGTGGCAAAGAACCTGCAGACCTCGATGGTCACGGTGACTGGAACCTTCTCCGACACCGACTGGGCGGGAGATGCCTATGAGGACTCCGGCAAAACCAGCGGCGCGATTGTGGCGGACCAGAACGGAAAGCTTCTGATCCTGGCTGATACAGCACAGATTGAGGAGGCAAAGGAGCTGACCGTGACGTTTTCAGACGACACAAGTGCCTCTGCCACCCTGCAGGCTGAGGACAGCGTGACCGGGCTCTGCGTCCTGTCGGTGGACAAGAACACCCTCTCCAGTGACACGGTCAGCGCTGTGACCGCGGCAACCCTCGGCAGCAGCGCACGGGCAGACCTTCTGGGAAAGCCGGTCATTGCGGTGGGGAGTCCCTCCGGCACTATGGGCTCTGTCTCCTACGGCATCGTGACCAACGCGGCCCTCACCCTGGACATCACGGACAGCGATCTCACGGGGATTCAGACCGATATCTACGGCAGCACGCAGGCGAGCGGTCTTCTGGCCGACTTAAAGGGCCGGGTGATCGGCTGGGTGGACACGGGTCTCAACCGGAAGGACGCTCAGAACCTGATCTCAGCCCTGGGCATCACGGAACTCAAGCCCATCATCGAGGCGCTCTCGAATGCGTCGTCTCTTTCCTACCTGGGCGTGCACGGAGCAGATGTGCCTGAGAGCGTGCAGACCGGGCAGGGGGTTCCGGCAGGCTGCTATGTTACCCAGGTTGAAATGGATTCTCCAGCGATGGAGGCTGGCATTCAGGCCGGCGACGTGATCCAGGCCCTCGGAAACGATTCGATCACAGACCGGGCGGACCTGGTCAGCGCCCTGAAGAATGCTACCCCTGGCCATGCCGCTGCCATCACGATCATGCGGCAGGGCACAAACGGATATGAGAGCGCCTCCCTGACGGTGACCCCGACGGATCGGATCACTGTTTCGGAGCAGCATTGAGACAGAAAGGACAGAAAATGAAGTTTATTGCAGACATCAAGGAGGGGGAGACGCTGAGCGGCATTTATCTCTGCAAAAAGAAGCTCACCCTCAAGAACAAGAACGGAAAAGAGTACGAATCCCTGACGCTGCAGGATAAGACTGGTACGCTGGATGCCAAGATCTGGGATCCTCAGAATGTCGGCATTGATGACTTCTCGGAGGGGGACTTCATCGAGGTCCTCGGAGATGTCAAGATCTACATGAACCGCTATCAGCTCTCGGTCAAGCGGGCGCGCCGGTGCCGGGAGGGGGAGTACAACCCGGAGGATTACATTCCTTCGACCAAGCGCAACATCGATGGCATGTACAAGGAGCTGATCGATCTGGCCAACACGGTGAAGAACCCATACCTGCGGAAGCTGATCATCTATTACTTTGTGGAGAACAAGGAGTTCCGGGAGGCCTTCCGCCACTCCTCCGCGGCAAAGACCGTCCACCACAGCTATGTGGGAGGCCTTCTGGAACACACCCTCGGTGTCATGAAACTCTGCAATGCCTTTGCGGAGAACTATCCGTTCCTGAACCGGGACCTTCTGCTCACGGCAGCCCTGTTCCACGACGTGGGCAAGACAAGGGAGCTCTCTGCCTTCCCGGCCAATGACTACACGGACGAGGGACAGCTGATCGGACACATCGTGATCGGCGTCGAGATGATCGACGAGGCGATCCGGCAGATTCCGGACTTCCCCCAGTCCCTTTCCAACGAGCTGCGCCACTGCATCCTCGCCCATCACGGAGAGCTGGAGTACGGCTCCCCGAAGGTGCCGGCCCTGGCCGAGGCGGCAGCCCTGAATTTTGCGGACAATGCGGATGCAAAGCTGGAGATCTTCAAGGAGACGCTGGCATCGGATGCCAAATCCGACTCGAGCTGGCTGGGCTGGCAGGGCCTTTTGAACTCCAACATCCGCCGCACCACGGAGTGAGACAGTGAAGAGCAGAATACCGGAAGACCAGAGACAGGACAACAAGCGGGCCTTTCACAAAGATGACCTGGTGACCATACAGATCACGGATATCGGAAATGACGGAGAGGGTATCGGCCATGCAGATGGCTATACCCTTTTTGTGAAGGATGCGGTGGTCGGGGACACGGTCCGGGCAAAGATCATGAAGGCGGGAAAGAACCTGGGGTACGCGCGGCTTATGGAAGTGCTCACCCCCTCTCCCCACCGGGTGACCCCGGCATGTCCCATCGCGGGACCCTGCGGGGGCTGCCAGCTGCAGGCACTGGACTACGCAGAGCAGCTGCGGTGCAAGCAGAACAAGGTGAAAAACCTCCTGCAGCGCATCGGCGGCATCCCGGAGGAGGAGCTCGCCCGGGTGATGCATCCGATTGTGGGGATGGAGGAGCCCTTCCGCTACCGGAATAAGGCCCAGGTTCCGATCGGAACCCGCCGGGACGGGGAGCTGGCCGCCGGCTTTTACGCCGGCCGCACCCACACCATCATCCCGATGGGGGACTGCCTGATCGGCAGAAAGGGAAACGACGAGATTCTGAACCGGATCCTTTCCTGGATGCGGGAAAACCGGATTCCGGCCTACGATGAGGCCACGGGAAAGGGCATCGTGCGGCACGTTCTCATCCGGGACGGCCTGTACTCCAAGGAGCTCATGGTCTGTCTTGTGGTCAACAGCGACCAAGTCCCGAACGAGCAGGGGCTTGTCGATACCCTGCGGGAGATTCCGGGGATGACCTCCATCAGCCTCTCGGTGAACCGGGAGCGGACCAACGTCGTGATGGGAAAGAAGCTCCGTCTCCTCTGGGGGCAGGATCACATCCGGGACACACTCCACGTATATCCGGTCTCCTATGAGGAAAATGAAACCGGGGCAGCCAGGCAGCGGGCCCTGTTTGGAACCACACCCCTCCGGGAGGTGACCTTTGGCATCTCCCCGCTCTCCTTCTATCAGGTGAACCCCAGGCAGACGGAGAAGCTCTACAGCATTGCCCTGCACTTCGCGGGACTCTCCGGGCAGGAAAACGTCTGGGATCTCTACTGCGGCGTCGGCACCATCTCCCTGTTCCTTGCGGGATCCGCCGCAAAGGTCTTCGGTGTGGAGGTAATTCCGGCGGCCATCGGAGATGCCCGGAACAATGCCCGCGTCAACGGGATTCAGAACGCGGAATTCCAGGTGGGAAAGGTGGAGGAGGTGCTCCCCGCCTATGTGGAAAAGACTGGGGATATCCCGGACGTCGTGGTGGTGGATCCGCCCCGCAAGGGCTGTGATCCCCTGTGCCTGGATACCATCCTGAAGGTGCGGCCGAAGCGCATGGTCTATGTGAGCTGCGACCCGGCCACTCTTGCCCGGGATCTGAAGATCCTGCGGGAGGGCGGATATGCCCTGCAGGCGGTGCAGCCGGTTGATCAGTTCGCAAACTCAATCCACGTTGAGACCGTGGCTCTGCTAATTCGCAACAATTAGAAAAGGGTCGGAAAAGCCCGTAATTAAGCCATTTCTGCGGCATCAGTCTTTCTGAAAGAGAGGCTGGTGCCGCTTCTTTTTTGAGAAAAAATGTGAAAGTCGATCTGGCGAGGCTGTTGGAACGCTATTTTGATGAATTTTTTCTGGGCGAGACTGTGGGTCTGCTATTTTCGCGAGTTGAGACTGTGGCTCTGATGTTTTTGGCAGGTCGAGACTGCGGCTCTGATGTTTTTAGTAGGTCGAGACTGTTGGAATGCTATTTGAGCAGGAATAGAAAAGAAGACGGTGCAGAATCATCATCTGCACCGCCTCCCGTGATCTTAATCCTCTTTGAAGAATTCGTTTTCCAGCTTTTTTATCCGCTTCCGATCTGTATAGATCGTGTTGATGGAAAGATCCAGTATTTCATGAATTTCCTTCACACTATAGCCTGCGTCCTCCAGAAGCTTGATTTTAGCCAGCTTTTTCTGATGCTTCGCAAGAAAGTCAATGAGTTCCTCGTGATTGATATGATCCATGGCGACAGCACTTGTTGTGTCTTCAGTGGAAGGCTCCCAGTTGCTGTTCTTCTTCAGGTCCTCGATATAGGATGTCTGATTTGTCTCCATATCCTTCCCGGCGTTCGGGCATCCGACGCAGGATGCTTTGCGGCAGATAATCGGTGTTCCATGAGCGCCTTCAACACGGCACTTGTGTGAACGAAGATTACGCTTATCCTCCGACCAATCAGGCCGCATCATCACATTGTACTGTTCCTCAGGGACGGGTACCATGTAGCATTTGTACTGACGACTGCCTTTCCACCACATGCGAATAAGTGCTGGTACATAGCCGTGCGCTGCGATGTCAGCAGTCTCAATATCCATAGGATACATCCGGTATCCGTCAGGAGGCACGATTTCTACTCGCCCATCCTCATGGGTCTTAACTTTTACTGTTGCATAAATTCTGCCGTTGTCATAAAACTTTACTTCTTTGACTTTGATTGCCATCTTGGCTTCCTCGTTTCTTTCCGAAACGGGGTTACCGGGATGGCATATTTACTTTGTCCGTATCTCATAGAGGTCACCTTTGGGGCATTGCCCCGTTTCAACAGGTGACCAGCGGCACGACACTGGACCTAAACCATTTGCTGCTGGCGTTTATGAAGGCCGTGCATGTAGTCCTGGCCAGACAACTACACCGCCATAAACGCGGAATAAAATATTCGTGACACAGCTGAGAAGTTGTTCTCATCTGTTAAGCCCATCTTAGATGAAGGAGAGGTAAAACCTGAAAACTCGGTGAGTCGGGGAAAAAGGTGAATTTTACGAAGAAAAAGGTGCGATCGATTAGATAAAAGACCGTGAAAGTAGATATATTCAGGGGAAAGGCATAAAAAAATCCGACTCGGCGAGTCGGAAAAATAAAAAAAACCGCACCTCTAGTTTGAGGCGCGGCGAACATTGTGATTATAAACGTTGTATGGAGCCTAATGGCTTATAACCATAGGATTCAAGAAATTCGTTGCAGTCTTCAAGAGAACAGTCGCCCATACCGGTAATACAAAATCTGAGAGCTCTATCCTCATCAGTATTTTTGAATGCTCGACCTCCGGCTTTGAGAATCATTTCTGTCTCTTCAATGCCTATTTTTAAACCATGTGCGATAGCTACAACTGTACGTACTTCCGGCTGTGTATCGATATTATTTTTGGCTTTTCGATATACCTCTTCACCAAGTCCAGTTAAATTGCAGAAGTGAGCTTTGCTTATTCCTTTACTTTCAATAACAGCCCAAATCATTTCCCAGCATGATCTCGAGGGCGAAAGAATTTTTTGAGTGGCATTTTGCGCATCAAATTCCTTTCGCTTTTGCTGTACAGTCTCTGACAGCTCAACGGTCTTCTTATTTGGCTCGGACTCGTACTTTGATGTTTTCTGTTCAGCATTAGCTCGATGCAGAATCTCAAATGGCAGTAGCTTCGAGGATTGTGGTTTTACCGGCTGGTCAGTAAATTTTAAGGCACATTCGTCGAGATTAGACCAAGCGTTGTCGGTCAGTGAAGATGCTCCGTCTTCATCTTGAGAAATGTACTTATCATCGTTAATTACAACATATCCATCTACATACCGGAATAATTCGGAATCGAGCAGTTGCCTGAATTCATCGTTTGTTGAATATTCGTAGTACAGCTCGTTTGGTGTCAGATACGAATGGTATTTCGGATCTTCTTTTTGCTGATATATGCTTGCTGCCTCACTATACCCAGTCTCGATCATACGAATGATCGCAGATTGCCGGGAGACACCATAGAATTTAGCTAGATCTTGAGCAATGCATTCCAGAACAGCCGGCTTTAAAGGAGTGTTCTTATAATCGTATTTTGCATATAGTTCATCTACCTTCTGCCGGAATGGCTTTAGAGGCATAAGTATGCGGGGAGCAATACTATTTGCCTGCCATTCCATTCGCTGCTCATCAGTCCATTCTTCATTGCTATTTGGGTAGACCATATTACTTGGGCAGCGACATGCTATTGTTTTTTCTCCGCGGAGGATGCTCTTAATTGCAGCATACATGCGGTGACGGTACCAGTGATAGACCTCGTGTGCAATGGTGTTCTTGACACATCCGAGATTACGTTCCCAGAACGTATAGGCATCTATCAATATGGTTCCACGGTGCAGGTCGATTTCGGAAGTTTGGGTAGTGAAAAGATCGTAAACCTTGACTTTGCCTTCAGAAAAGGAGATCTCTCCAAATACACTAAAATCATTCGTGATTCGATTTCCTTGGATGATTTTTAATCCTAATTTTTCCGCTATCTCTTCAATAGGAACAGGCATCGGTTTTTCCAAGGCTTCCGGATAAGTTTCAGACAGAAAGTTGGTAGCCTCTTCGTCTAGATCTTTCTTATGTATTATCGGGACAATATTTCTTGATGCAGCGACACCTTCATCACTATGTAGTCTGCCATCTTTATAGCTGCGGATATTTTCTATTTTGAAGGATTCGATTTTATCCGTGATTTTTACCCGGCATGCAACAAATAACCATTGCTTTGACTCTTGCGAAAGCGGACGGTAGTCATCAGAGGATGATATTTCTACAAGGCCACTAACTGCAGCATTAAATATCAGATAATCCTCAGATATACGAATATCTGATACATACTCAATCAGCATGTCTTCCAAAACTGCAGAGTCTGGGTATTGGACTCGTGAGAAAGTGACATCTAGCACTTCGGGGTGCTGATAGATATAAGTCGCCACCTCTTGATACATCAGACCATAGCATTTCTCATATATAAACCGCTCTATTTCATTTCTGTATGTCTTCACCAGAAATTACCTCTTTGTCATAATTACTACACTAAACATCCTTGAGAATTTTCTGGATAAAATTATATCATTCGTGCAGAGAAAATTCAATTAAATGGGAAGTAGATTCAAGTGTTTGTGAAGATGCTTCTTGATATGACGAGTGGGATAGGTTAAAATGAAGTAACTGGTTATAAAATACTTATACGTCGACTGAGATTTGTATTTCATGCAATGTGTAGAGGAGATTGCTGTGAAAGTAAGTTATAAGAAGCTCTGGAAGCTGTTGATTGATAAAGACATGATGAAAAAGGATTTGCAGTCTATGGCTGGCATCAGCTGGGCGTCTGTGACAAAGCTATCTAAGGGGGAGCCTGTAAGTATGGAGGTCCTCATGAAAGTATGCGGTGCACTCGGATGCGACGTTGGAGATGTGATGGAGTTTATCCCAACAGCAGATGATGAAAGGAAGCAATAAAATGACTGCAAAAAAGGACGAGGTGATTTCGTATGCCAGTCCGCATACGATTAAAAAATTTGAACTCATTGAAAAGTATATCAAAGCATGGGCTCAAAAGCTTATGCTTACCCCGCAATGTAATGGATTGATTTACATAGATTGCATGTGCAATTCAGGAATATACCATGATCAGGATGGCAATCTTGTTGACGGCTCTCCTCTTCGGGTAGTCCGAGCACTTCAGGACGTCGCAAATACATACAAGGATAAGACTGTTCAAATTTATTTCAATGATTTATCTAAGCCACGAATTGAGAAGTTGCGTACATTGCTTCCGCCCAATGGTGGTAATTTTACGATCGTTACAACGAACGAGGACGCTAAAGAGTTACTGGAGACGATTGGACCACAATTGAACGGTGCTGGACACTTGCATTACTTTTTACTTTATGATCCATATGATGCGGACATTCATTGGGATGTATTACTGCCATTTTTTAGAAACTGGGGCGAGGTCATGATTAATCATGCCATTCTCGATCCTGTACGTGCGATTAGCAGTGTTAAGAAGGAAAGCTCAAAAGAAAAATATGAGCATACTTATCTTGAGGATTTTGAAGAATTAGTTCCTTATGGTTCAGACAAAACTGCATATGAAAAACGTATAAACGAGATTATCAATCGGCTGAAAGGTAATAGAAGATATTTTGTAGCATCATTCCCTTTTTATAACCAGAACAACTCATTGCAGTATGATTTGCTTCACTGTACAAGCAATATTGAGGGATTTAAACTCTATAAACAATGTGCCTGGTCGGTATTCGGGGGAAAGTCGTCAACAAAGAATGTTAATACGAATTATGTTCAGATGGAACTAGACTTCTCAAACCCTGGGGCTGGCGAAGCAATAGTCCCAACTGATGAGACTTGTTATACCATATGTGATATTGCGAAATATCTGCAGAATATTTTTAATGGGAAGCAAAATGTGCCATTAGATGAGCTTTGGAAATCTTTGGAACTACATCCCGTTTTTCCATCTGAGGGATTCAGAAACGAAATAACGAAGGAGTTAAAGAGACTTTACAACGATAATGTTCATTTTTCTCAAGATCCATTAACAGGTCAAAAATTCAAATCTGTTTCCTTTTCAGCTCAACAGGGATAAGTGAGGATGTAACTTTTGAAGACAATAACTAGAAAATCGATGCTTTATCAGACAGGAGTTGAATACGGTGATTATACGATGAATCATGTGCAGGGTTGTGCGCACGGCTGTAAATTCCCGTGTTATGCCTATCTGATGAAAAAGCGATTCGGGCAAATAAAAAGTTATGGGGAATGGACAGAGCCCAAGTTAGTTTCTAATACACTTGAGCTGCTTGATCGTGAGATTCCGCGCTTAAAGGATAAAATTCATTCAGTACAGCTGTGTTTTACAACCGATCCTTTTATGTTTGGATATGATGAAGTCTCTGAAATGAGCATCGCTGCTATTAAGAAATTAAATGATGCAGGAATAAAATGCACAACCTTGACGAAAGGTATATCGCCCATCGAACTTGCAGAGCTTTCGCATGAAAATGAGTACGGGATCACACTTGTATCATTAGATGAAGATTTCCGGACGAAATTTGAACCGGGCTCTGCACCATATGATCAGAGAATTTCAGCATTGCGTGATCTTCATCAACGGGGGTGCAAAACATGGGTAAGTATTGAGCCATATCCGACTCCCAATATTATTGAGCAGAATCTTATTGAAATACTTGATGCGGTAAATTTTACTGATCGGATTATTTTCGGAAGAATGAACTACAACAAAACTGTGACGGCTTATCCGGGGCAAAAACATTTTTATAACGAAAAAGTGGCTGAAGTTACAAATTACTGTAATGCCCATAATATGGATTTCTATATCAAACATAAGACAATCACAGAAGAATGAGGTGAGAATGTGGCAGTATTACAAGATTTGATTCAGCAGATTGATGATCCAAAATTGCGTGAAAGAATTTTGACCGAAGTAAATAAGCTGAATAAGCAGAAGAAATTCGGCCTTGTTTTTGAGGAGCACTTGCCAGAATGTACTCCTCTTTATGATACGGAAATAAAGCGTGGATCTACAGTTGCTTTGAAAACAGGAAAAGTTGACGACATTTATCTCGTTAAATCAATTGACGGAGATAATGCTGTCTGTGAGCATAAAGTGGATCATACTGAATCGACATTTACTTTGGATGAGCTTGTTTGCGTGGCCGAATTTGGCCAGCCAATTTATCCGTATTTAAAACCTCTCGATTCTGTTTGTAACGCTCCTGATTCAAATTTATGGCATGTTCTTATTGAGGCCGATAACTATCACGCGCTGCAGCTGCTGGAGTATCTTTATGCTGGAAGGGTAGATTGCATTTATATCGATCCACCTTACAACACAGGTGCCAGAGATTGGAAATACAACAATAATTATGTTGATAACAATGATCAATACAGACATAGCAAGTGGCTGTCTTTTATGGAAAAGAGACTAACTCTTGCAAAAAAACTTTTAAATCCTTCGGATTCTGTATTGATAATAACAATAGATGAAAAAGAATATCTGCATCTTGGCTGCTTATTGGAAGAATTATTTCCAGAAGCCAGAATTCAGATGATTAGCACCATGATCAATCCTGCTAATGTGGCGAGAGCTGGAGAATTTGGAAGAAGTGGCGAATATATATTTTTTGTGATGCTTGGAAGCTCAGGCCCCCAGAGAGTAAAACTGAATAGAGAATGGGTGTCGAGCAAAGGGAGAACGCATACAGGAAACATTAGATGGGATTTGTTAAAAAGATCTGGAACAAATGCGGAACGTAGACATTCACCTGGTGGCTTCTACCCGATATACATTAATAAAAGTAATGGAAAAATTGAAGAAGTAGGAGATCCGCTTCCGGCAGGAGTATCCCAGGCACCGCCCATTGGAGACTTGTATATTTTGCTGCCGATTAGAAATAATGGAACAGAAGGCAACTGGCAATGGTCAAAAGAAACTTTTCTGAAGCGAAAAGAACAAGGTCGCGTAAAAATAGGCGGGAATAGCAAAAAAGGTTTTACAGTATATATTTTGAAAGATGGCGAGTATTCAAAGATTACCTCTGGTGAATTTTCTGTAAGTGGTCGTGGTATCAATGATGAACTCATCGTGGATACTAATAATGATGATAATGTAATTGCGACGCCCGGAGATATTTGGAAGATATCTACACATGATTCAACACAATATGGATCAAGACTGTTAGGAAAATTATTCAATGAGAAGCGTTTTACATTTCCGAAATCTCTCTATGCGGTGAAAGACTGCATATACTTTTTTACTGCGCATAAGAAAGACGCGCTGATAGTGGATTTCTTTGCCGGATCAGGAACAACAATGCATGCAGTAAACCTTTTGAATGCCGAGGATGGCGGAAATAGAAGATGCATCATGGTTACCAATAATGAGGTTTCTGAGAGCGAAGCAAAGGTATTACTAAAACAGGGATTTAAGGCAGGAGATGCTAAATGGGAAGAACTAGGAATCGCACATCATGTTACTTGGCCACGCACAATATGTACGATAAAGGGTGTGGATGTTAATAATAATCCCCTACAAGGTGAATATATTGGAATGGATATCAAAATGTCTGAAGGATTTAACGCTAATGCAGCTTTCTTTAAGCTCGGTTTTTTGGATAAAAATGCAGTAGCGCTGGGCAAGCAGTTTAGAGAGCTATTACCGGTACTATGGATGAAATCAAACTGTATAGGGCCTTGCCCTACATTAGACTCAGAGAGTCTACCGGCAATGCTTATACTTCCAAAAAACAAATTCGCGGTTTTAATTGATGAAGCTTATTATTCGGAATTCAATGAGAAAATGATGGAAAATCCGGACATAGAGACCATCTTTATCATCACCGATTCTGAATCCGCTTATCGCGAGATGATTGCTAATTATGAGGGAAAGAACTGCTATCAGCTGTATAGGGATTATTTAGACAATTTCCGGATTAATGTTGGGAGGTAGTTATGAAAGTAGAATTATTCCCATTTCAAAAAAGTGCGTTACAGGATCTTCGTGCGCAGACAGCTGAAGCATTAGGCGCCTACCACAGAACTCATGTCCCGCAGGTGGTTTCATTTACGGCACCAACCGGAGCAGGCAAAACGATAATCATGGCTTCCCTTATAGAGAACATCTATTTTGGAGACGATCATTTTGCAGAGCAGCAGAATGCGATCTTTGTTTGGCTGTCCGACTCGCCACAGTTGAATGAGCAATCAAAGTTAAAGATCGATGCAAAGGCAGATAGAATCCGAATCGGGCAATGCGTCACGGTATCAGAGGATTCTTTTGACCAAGAGGAATTTGAAGATGGGCATATTTATTTCTTAAACACGCAGAAACTTTCTGTATCCTCTAACCTTACAAAGCATTCGGATAGTAGAACATATACAATTTGGGAAACCATTGACAATACCGTTAGGGATAAGGACGATAGACTTTACTTTATTATTGATGAAGCTCACCGAGGTATGCAGGGAAGAGAAGCCAGCAAGGCAACCTCCATCATGCAGAAATTTATCAAAGGAAGCGACAAAGATCATATAAGTGCAATGCCTGTAGTTATTGGTATGTCTGCTACGACGCAAAGATTCAATGCTCTTGTTGAGAACACCGCCTCTACCATTCATAAAGTGGTTGTTACGGCGGAACAAGTACGCTCATCAGGACTCTTGAAAGACAGAATTGTAATCACATATCCTGATGATGAAACGCTGAATAATGATATGGCGATACTCCAAGCTGCTGTCGATGACTGGAAAATAAAGTGTGGTCATTGGGAGCAGTATTGCCGAGAGCAGCATTATGCCCAAGTAAATCCTATCTTGATAATCCAGGTATTGAATGGGAGCGGCAAGAAAATTTCTGATACGGATCTCGATGAGTGCCTTAGAAAAATAGAGGAGCGTATCGGTTATCAATTCGATAAAGGACAGGTAGCTCACACATTTGGACAAACTGATTCCACAATCATGATGAATAACTTAGAGGTGCCATATGCGGAGCCATCACGGATTGCAGATGATAAGAATATCCGTGTAGTGTTTTTCAAAGAGAATCTTTCAACAGGGTGGGACTGCCCAAGAGCGGAAACAATGATGTCATTCCGTCATGCAACCGACGCTACTTATATTGCGCAGCTTTTAGGCCGAATGATCCGGACACCGATGCAGTCACGTATTTTGGTGGACGACGTGCTCAATGATGTGCATCTCTTCCTTCCGTATTTTAATGAAGCTACCGTGAAGAAAGTGGTGGATGAACTTCAGAGCTCCGAAGGCGGTGAGATACCAACGGACATCTATGGCGAATCAACATCCGGCAGAAGCTTTGATACATTAACCGTAAAAAGGCCAAGGAAGAAAGTAGAGAGTGTTGATCCAAATCAGATTACGATGGATCAATATTTTGCAGGAATGGATGCCGCAAATGGCCACGATACCTCTTCGTATTCATATCCGTCCGAAACATTAGATGAAACTGGCTCAGGAAATAATGTACTTAGGGATGCACCTGCAAATGAAGGTAATTTGTCATCCGGAGACACTCCAGAATCGAATCAAGGAAATAATGAAACTGTTGAACATGCAGAGCCAATTACGGGGCAGCAGACAGGAACTGCTGCAGGACCAGATACTGCAACAAGCGCGGTAAAAGATACTACATCAGGTGATGAATCTGTAGAAAAGACAACCGATCAAATTGATGGATCCAAAGAGGCAAAAGAAAATGAAGATCTATTTGATCGCGAAGCCATAATGAAATTTATAAATGATAGTGGTTTATTGTCATATGACGTCCGCGCTTTTCAGATCAATAATTACCTGAAATCGCTGTTCAAAATGGCGCACCTTCTTACCATGGCTAACCTATATCGTGGTGCGGTTGATGAGGTCAAGGATCATATTGTTGAGATGATACATGACTATATCCTTCAACTTCAGGCCGATGGCAGGTATGATGACTTGGTTCATCAAGTTGAGCAGTTCAAGTTATCCTCACAGATTTTTGATGCATTTGGTGAGAGCATCGATAACTACTCTGTACATAATCTTTTTACGTCGACAGATTCGGATATAGAAAGACAGTTCCGGTCCGCAGAGGCGAAGCTCTGTAACGAGGGCGTTGGATTGGCATACGGCAATAAGTATGGTGATTGGTCAAATCCAGCCGTGTATGAAATTGATGTAATTCTCTTTGCCGCTGATGAAGATTGCATGAATTCACTTCATGTATATGCGGAAAAGCGCTTCCATGAAATGAACGATCAATATCGTCGTTATATTGCGCGTATGGATTCAGATTCTATTCGCAGACAGTATAACAGCATCGTTTCTGATGGAGATAAAGTCAGTAAGCATAGCTTCCGCTTACCAGAAACTATCCAGGTGCCACATGATGTAGGTGGTAAAGAATATCGCGATCATCTTTTTGTGAGTGAAGAGACTGGAGTAGCAAGGCTGAAGTTAAATACGTGGGAAGCTGGAGTTATTGCGGAAGAAGAAAAGCGGCCTGACTTTGTCTGCTGGATTCGAAATCCGTCAAGAGGTTCTTGGGCACTTTGCATTCCATACGAGGAGGAAGGATTCACAAAACCAGCATATCCGGATTTCCTTATTGTTCGGAAGGATGATATTTCGGGATATGTAATTGATATCTTGGAACCACATAATCCGGATTTTAAAGATAATCTTGGCAAGGCAAAGGGGTTTGCCGAATATGCCAGACTGAATCCTGATGTAGGAAGAATGCAGCTTATTCGTATGAGCAAGGATGCAGCAGGAAATAACAGATTCAAACGATTGGATATGGCAAAGAGTGCCGTTCGGGATAAGGTGCAAAAAGCAGCTACAATTGATGAGATTGACCGACTTTTTGACACTGACGGATTTTTTATGTAGTGGGGTGGATTTATATGTATGACCAGATAAAGAAGGATTTATCGCAGGAGTATTACCTGAAGAATTATCCGAATGATGGACAACGTTTTGTGGCGTGGTACCTTAGAAACATTCACAACCTCGATACGTTTGAGGCAAAATCGTGTATTACGGATGGACCGGGAGATAAGCAGATTGATGCTGTCTATGTAGATGACCAGACCCAGACCGTTTACATTTTGCAGGGGAAATTTTATCAGGGAACCATTGATTCGGAGCCACTGAGAGAGGTCCTTGCTTCTTGGATTCAAATTCAGGATCTGGCCAAACTGCAGGATGCCGCAAACGATAAACTCAAGCAGAAGATTAGTGAAATTGCTCAGGCAATTGAAGATGATTATGAAATTTGCTTCGAATTGGTAACCACAGCTGAACTCACAGATTCTGCAAAAGCCGATCTTGCGACTTTTCAGAATAAGCTTTCGGAGAACGACACACTGAGCGCCATTCTATTGCTCGTTGCCGGAGATGATATTCAAGCTAGATATGATGAGGCATTGAATAAAAATCGTCCCTACATAAACTATGAGTTCACGCTTGAACCGGGCAAGTTTATGGACATGCGCATAGATGCGACGAGAGCCGTTATAGCAGCTATTCCACTTCGTGACTGTATTAAAATTCCGGGGATTCAGAATGGTCTTCTTTTCAGGAAAAATGTGCGACAGTCCCTTGGATCCGGAAACAAGGTTAATAAAGGAATTGCCAGGACTCTCAGAAATCATCCGGAGGAGTTTTTCTTCCTGCACAATGGCGTAACTGCCATCTGTTCTTCTATCAAAATAGAAGGCAATACAATGAGCGTGAAGGAGCTGAACGTAGTAAACGGCTGTCAGTCTCTGAACACAATATTTAACTGCAGTGAATCTGTAAGGAACGTATCTGATGCGTATATTATGTTCCGCTTTTATGAAATCGCCGATTCTGAACGAGCGGATAATATAAGTACCTGCACTAACTCACAGAGTGCTGTTAAAGCTCGTGACCTTCGAAGTAATGATAAGTATGTGCTTTCTATGAAGAAGGCATATGAACAGCATTACACAGATGGCTATTTCATCACCAAGCGTGGTGAAACTGCAGATCCAGCAAAATATAACACGGCACACGTTGTTGATTTGACATCGCTTGGAAAACAGATGATTGCATGGCACTCTCAGAGACCGACGATGTCATACAGTGAAAGTAGGATATTTGATAAGTATTTCGAGCAGTTGTTCCATAGAGAATATTCTCCGGAAAAGATACAGGCACTTTCCGAGCTGTATCAGGCCGTATATAAGAACTGGAGCAATGACAATCCGCTAGGACTTAACGAATCATTGATGGCATTAAAAGCGTATGGTCCATACCATCACCTGTACACCATCTCTGTAATCTTCGGTGAGATCAATAAAATGCAGGATCTCGTACCGAATCCGGCAGTTGTTTTACAAAAACTGAAGGATTCCAACCAGCTTGATACAGTGATCGAAGTTGCTGGACAGTGCTTAAATATGGCGTTTGAGACGGCGCTGGATGATGCCACACAAAATAACAAGGTTTTTTCTGCGCCGAACTGGACAAAGGCAAAGGCATCGTTGAAGGATATAAGAACTGCAGTCAAGCAATTTCTGATGTCTGCCAAGTTCAATCCAAGCATGAAGCAAATGATCAGCACGTTGAGTGCGGATCTTCAAATGCCAAAGGAAGACTTTGAATCACGGTGGACTGCAGATTAAGCACGATATGTTCTTGAAAAAACAAGGCTCTGGAAAGGATTGATTCCTCTCCGGAGCCGTTTTCAGTCTTTCTGATAGAACATGCACTCATACCCGTCTGCCCGCAGCAGCAAGCCCGGCATCCAATCTGGTGTCTGTCCCATGATATCGCAGATCTCTTGCATGTTTGTTTCCATCGGAACTTCGATGATGAGTTCGTCATGGACGTGCCCGA
>JBJEYC010000051.1:0-16566 GCA_051886435.1 Lachnospiraceae bacterium | reverse complement strand
ATCTTCCACCTATGAGCTGATCTTCCAGGATATGCACATCCCGGCAGAGAACCTGCTCGGACCCAGAGGAAAGGGCTTCCCGATCGCAATGCACACCCTCGATGGCGGCCGTATCGGTATTGCCGCACAGGCACTGGGCCTTGCAGAGGGCGCACTCGACCGCACCATCGCCTATGTGAAGGAGAGAAAGCAGTTCGGTCGGAGCCTTGCACAGTTCCAGAACACGCAGTTCCAGCTCGCCAACCTCGCCACTGAGGTCGAGGCAGCACAGCTCCTTGTCTACAAGGCTGCTGAGGCAAAGGCCACGAAGGACAGATACTCCGTCGAGGCGGCAAAGGCAAAGCTCTTTGCTGCAGAGACCGCAATGGATGTCACCACGAAGTGCGTCCAGCTGTTCGGCGGCTACGGCTACATCAGAGAGTACGAAGTGGAGCGCATGATGCGCGACGCGAAGATCACCGAGATCTACGAGGGCACATCCGAAGTGCAGCGCATGGTCATCTCCGGGGCACTCCTGAAGTAATTGCTGCAGCAGGTTGAGAGTTCTTTATTTGAAGCGGATATCACAAGGAGAAAAAGATGAAAGTTGTAGTTTGTGTGAAACAGGTTCCGGATACCAAGGGCGGCGTGAAGTTTAAGCCGGATGGAACTCTGGACAGAAGCGCCATGCTCGCCATCATGAATCCGGATGACAAGGCTGCACTTGAGGCAGCTCTGGAGCTCAAGGATGAGTTCGGCGCAGAGGTTACCGTCCTCACCATGGGTCTTCCCAAGGCTGACGCTGTCCTTCGTGAGGCATTTGCTATGGGCGCTGACAAGGGCATCCTGGTCACGGACCGCGTTCTCGGCGGTGCTGATACCTGGGCAACTTCTACCACCATCGCAGGCGCTCTCCGCAACCTGGATTATGACCTGATCCTGACTGGCCGTCAGGCAATCGATGGCGATACTGCACAGGTCGGACCTCAGATCTCCGAGCATCTGCACATCCCGGTCATCTCCTATGCCGAGGGCATCAAGGTGAACCCGGATGAGAAGACCATCGAGGTCAAGAGACAGTTTGAGGACAGATATCACATCGTGAAGGCAAAGCTTCCCTGCCTGGTCACCTGCCTGTCTGAGCTGAATACCCCCAGATACATGACCCCTGGCGGAATTTTCGATGCCTTCAAGAAGGATGTCACCGTTTGGGGCAGAAAAGATCTGAAGGATGTCCTGGATTCCGATATCGGAAAGGTGGGTTCTCCCACTGTTATCGCCAAAGCTTCCGACAAGGTCGCAAAGGGTGCCGGCGAGAAGGTTGTTCCGGATTCTGCTGAAGAGGCCGTGGACTACATCGTTGGAAAGCTGCAGGAGAAGCACGTGATCTGAGCATTCAGATGACGCAGCCCATTTCATTTGATTGATTGGAGGAAGTTTTAAAATGGCTACTGAACATATCGAGGATTACAAAGGGGTATTCATCTTCGCGCAGCAGGTCGACAACAAGATCAGCCCCATCGCCCTGGAGCTCCTTGGCAAGGCAAGATCCCTCGCTGAGGATCTGGACAACAAGCAGGTCACGGCCGTTCTGATCGGATCCGACGTCAAGGGCCTGGTCGACGAGCTGGCTGCTTACGGCGCAGATCGCGTCATCGTGGTTGATGATCCCGCCTGCAAGGACTACCGCACTGAGCCCTACGCACACGCTCTGGCATCTGTCGTGAAGAAGTTCAAGCCCGAGATCCTTCTTGTCGGCGCAACGGCAATCGGCCGTGATCTTGGCCCCAGAGTCTCCGCGAGAATCCACACCGGACTGACTGCAGACTGCACCAAGCTCGACATCGGCGACTTCCCGCTGATCGCTGTTCCCGGGCATGAGGCAGAGCAGAAGCACAAGCAGCTGCTCATGACCCGTCCTGCATTCGGCGGCAACACCATCGCTACCATTGCCTGCCCGGACTATCGTCCTCAGATGGCAACGGTCCGTCCTGGCGTTATGCAGAAGATTGCTCCCGACACCAGCCGCAAGGCAGAGGTGGTCGAGTTCAATCCCGGATTTGAGACCAACAGCTGCTACACTGAGATCGAGAAGATCGTCAAGGAAGTCAGCCAGGTCGCAGACATCCAGGCAGCCAAGATCCTTGTCTCCGGCGGCCGTGGAGTTGGCAGCCCCGAGAACTTCAAGATCCTGGATGACCTCGCAGAGGTGCTCCACGGAACCGTCTCCTGCAGCCGTGCAGTTGTGGATGCAGGCTGGAAGCCGAAGGATCTGCAGGTCGGCCAGACCGGTAAGACCGTTCGTCCTCATGTCTACTTCGCAATCGGCATCTCCGGTGCCATCCAGCACGTGGCCGGCATGGAAGAGTCCGACATCATCATTGCGATCAACAAGGATGAGAACGCTCCGATCTTCGACGTCGCTGACTACGGTGTTGTCGGCGATCTGAACAAGGTTGTCCCGCTCCTGACTGCAAGACTCAAGGAAGAGCTGGCAAAGAAGAACGCTTCCTGAGTTATTTGAGCGGCGCCTGCTTTTTCTGAAAAATTGATTTCACAAGACCTTCAGGTATAATGGTGTTCGGAACCGTTCCGATCACCATTTCCTGGAGGTTTTTTGTATGAAGCGCGTACTCTCGGTGCAGGACCTCTCCTGCGTAGGCAAGTGCTCCCTGGGGGAGGCTCTTCCAGTGCTTTCTGCCATGGGTGTGGAAGCCTGCGCCCTGCCGACGGCAGTGCTTTCCGCCCACACCGCCTTTTCGAATATCACCCGGGTGGACCTGACAGACCGGCTTCCCGGAATTCTGTCAGCCTGGAACGCGGAGGGCCTGCAATTCGATGCCATCTCCAGCGGATATCTGGGCGCAAAGGAGCAGATCCGTTTGGTTCGTGAGCTGTGGGAGCACTTTGGCAGAAAAAACTGCCTGCGGCTTTGCGACCCCGCCATGGGGGATGCAGGACAGCTCTACCGCGGCTTTGACGAGACGCATGTGGCGGCCATGCGGGAGCTGGTGAAGGAAGCAGATGTGGTGCTGCCCAACGTGACGGAGGTCTGTCTGCTTCTGGGTGAGCCCTGGCGGGAGAATTTCACGGAAGCCCAGGAGCAGCAGCTGGTCCTTACCCTGGCACACGAGATCCGGGGCTCTGTCATCATGACAGGCTACCGGCAGGGAGAGAGCGGCCTCGGTACTGCCTGCTATGACCGGCAGGAAGACCGGTTCTACGCCTTCTGCGGCCGGCAGCTCCCCGGGAGCTACTACGGCACCGGAGATCTGTTCAGCGCGGTGGTGACGGGTGCCCTGGTGCAGGGAAGAAGCATGAGCGAGGCGGTCCGCCTCGCGGTAGAATTCACTTCCCGCAGCATCGAGAAGACCCTTGAGGACCCCGAGGCGAGATGGTACGGTACGGACTTTGAACGCGCCCTGCCCTGGCTATGCCAGCAAATGCAGGAGCGGGATTGAGAAAGAAGGAAGAGCCGGTATGGCAAAGAAGGAAAAGGAAGTCAAGACCAACGCAATGCGGATCCTGGACCGGGAGAAAGTCCCCTATGAGCACTTCTCCTATGAGGCAGGAGACTTTGTGGATGGCGTGGAGACGGCAGACAAACTGGGCCTGCCCCATGAGCTGGTCTATAAGACCCTTGTGACGGTGGGAAACGATAAGAATCACTACGTGTTTGTGCTCCCGATCGAGAAGGAGTTGGATCTGAAGAAGTGCGCAAAGAGCGTGGGGGTCAAGAACGTGGAGATGATTCACGTGAAGGATCTCTTCGGACTCACCGGGTATGTACGGGGCGGCTGCACCTCCATTGGCATGAAAAAGCAGTTCGTGACGCGAATCGATGCCTCCGCTGAGCCGATGGAGAAGATCTACGTCTCCGCGGGCAAGATCGGCTGCCAGATCAAACTGGCGCCGAAGGACCTGGCAAAGGTCACCGGTGCAGAGTTTGCTGATCTGGTGCAGGAATAAACCATATGAAAGGGCCAGGGCGTGCGCTCTGGCCCTTTATCGTGGGCGCCAAAGAGTCGGACGGACATTTCCCCGCCATCGGTGCATAGTGGCAAAAACGGGGCGATTTGAGGGCAAAAAAAGGTACAATCTGTGAAATTCGTTAATGCGAAATAAAGCAGAAGGGGTATAATAGCACTGTGACAAAAAATTAACAGGATACTGATAGTTTGGAAAGCACACACAGCAGTCAAAACTGGTATGGAGGTGTACATATGGAGAAACGTAAGGTAGTCCTCGCCGGCGCATGCAGAACCGCAATCGGCAAATTCAACGGAACTCTGAAGGATGTTCCGGCAACCGAACTCGGCACCATCGTCATCAAGGAAGCCCTGAAGAGGGCCGGTGTGAAGCCGGAGCAGGTCGATGAAGTGTACATGGGCAACGTCATCCAGGCGGGCCTTGGACAGAACCCGGCAAGACAGTCCGCTGTCAATGCGGGCATCCCGGTTGAGGTTCCTGCCATCACCATCAACGTGCTCTGCGGCTCTGGTCTGCACTGTGTCAACCTGGCTGCGAAGCTGATCCAGAACGGCGATGCAGACATTATCGTGGCAGGCGGCATGGAAAACATGGATGCTGCACCGTATCTTCTCTACAAGGCAAGATTCGGCTATCGCATGAACGCAGGCAAGCTCGACGATGCGATGATCCGTGATGCCCTGACCGATGCCTTCGGCGGCTACCACATGGGCATCACCGCTGAGAACATCGCAGAGCAGTGGCATCTGACCCGTGAGGAACTCGATGAGTTCTCCGTCAACTCCCAGGCAAAAGCAGCAAAGGCCATCGAGACCGGCAGATTCAAGGATGAGATTGTCCCGGTAGAAATCAAGACCAAGAAGGGCACGATTGTATTCGATACCGATGAGGGACCCAGACCCGGCACCACCATGGAGGCACTGGCAAAGCTTCGTCCTGCCTTCAAGGAGGGCGGTATGGTCACCGCAGGCAACTCCTCAGGCATCAATGATGCAGCAGCAGCCATCGTCGTGATGAGCGAAGAGAAGGCAAAGGAACTGGGTGTGACTCCTATGGCAGAGTGGGTCGGCGGCGAGCTGGCCGGCGTGGAGCCCAGAATCATGGGTATCGGCCCGGTTGCAGCGACCAAGAAGGTCTGCGCAAGAACCGGCTACAAGGTCTCTGATTTCGATCTGTATGAGGCAAACGAGGCATTTGCGGCACAGTCTGTGGCGGTGAAGAAGGAGCTCGGTTTTGATCCTGACAAGCTCAACGTCAACGGCGGCGCCATTGCTCTTGGCCATCCCGTTGGATGCTCCGGTACCAGAATTCTGGTCACCCTTCTGTATGAGATGCAGAAGAGAGATGCCAAGAAGGGCCTTGCAACCCTCTGCGTGGGCGGCGGCATGGGCTGCGCCTGCATCGTCAAGAGAGATTGAAAAACAGCTAAAACAGCGTAATACAGGCAAAGAGGAGGACGGATCCAAAGGGGTCTGCCCTCCTCTTTTTTGACGCCTTAAAACGAGCAAAATGGGCCTTTCGCGGCACACGCTATCTTCGACACTTCAGCCATGCAGGGCAACAAAAAAGCACTCAGGAGAACTCCTGAGTGCCTCTTCTGCGTGCGACAAGATTCGAACTCGCGACCTTCTGGTCCGTAGCCAGACGCTCTATCCAGCTGAGCTACGCACGCATTTCTTGCTGCTTCATCAGCAACAAGAGATATTTTAGCTGGAACAGGATGCATTGTCAAGGCATATACTTCAATTTGCCTGTCTGTGAATGACGGCAGGTGTCAGACAACGCAGCCAATCGAAAAGCTGACAGCCTCAGCCCATGACAGCCTCAACAAAGACCTCCTTTTTGGAACTGTCGATCGGAATCACGTTCCCGGAGACCAGAGTTCCGTCTACGGTCAGGGATTTCAGTCCCTTTTCAACATGGTCCGGATTGGTCACATGGATGTGATACCGTGTTCCACGGAAGAGCCGGTCTACCGTGTAGTCACCGAAGTCATCGGGGACGCAGGGATCCACGCAAAGACCCTTATGTGTCGGACGTACGCCCAGGATGTACTGTGAGATGTCACAGAAGGTCCAGGCTGCAGTACCGGTGAGCCAGCTGTTCTTGCCCTCACCAAAGTATTTCGCTTCTTTTCCGGCCACCATCTGGCAGTAGACATAGGGCTCGGTGCGGTGAATCTCGGAAATCTCCTCGGTGTAAGCCGGGCAGGTCTTCCGGTAGATCTCGAAGGCGCGGTTTCCGTGCCCCACAACGGTCTCTGCAATGGAAACCCAGGGGTTGTTGTGGCAGAAGATGCCGCCATTTTCCTTGTATCCCGGCGGATACGAGGAGATCTCTCCGAGTTCGAGATGGTACTCCTTATAGGCAGGGGAGAGAATGCAGATACCGTACTTCGTATCGAGCTTTTCTTCGACCGACTTCAGTGCTTCCTCTGCCTGTCCGGACTTGACGCCGCATCCTGCCAGCACGCAGAAGCCCTGGGGCTCGATATAGATCTGTCCATCCGTGCATTCGTGGGATCCCACCTTGTGTCCGAATGCATCATAGGCGCGTACGAACCACTTGCCATCCCAGCCGGCGGTGCAGACCGCCTCGTCCATCTTTTTCACTTCCGCCCGGGCACGGGCAGCTTCATTCTCATCGCCGCGCAGCTCGGCAAGCTCCGCATATTCCTCGCCGTACTTCACAAACAT
This sequence comes from Lachnospiraceae bacterium, assembly GCA_051886435.1. GTDB lineage: Bacteria > Bacillota > Clostridia > Lachnospirales > Lachnospiraceae > CAG-791. The sequence goes on along the minus strand of JBJEYC010000051.1, from coordinate 9,901 downwards.
GCCGCCGATGAAGACGGATTCCGCAACAGGTCCTTCAGAGGGACCAAAGGTCTGGAAGGACTCTCCGGGATGTCTGGAGAAGCAGTTGAGGTTCAGGCAGTCGTTCCAGTCGGCCCGACCGATGAGAGGCAGGCCGTGGGGGCCTTTGTGGGTGATCGTGAAGTCCAGTGAACGCTTTAAGTGCTCCATGAGCGAAGTAGCAACCGTTTCGTCATTGTCGTAGGGCACCTTCTCGTCCAGGATGGATTCATCACCGGTCTCGCGGATGTAGGCAGAGACCGCTGCAATCAGCCAGAGCGGATCGTCATTGAATCCGGAGCCGATGCCTGCGTTGCCCTTCTTGGTCAGCGGCTGGTACTGGTGGTATGCAGAGCCGTTCTGGAACTGGGTAGAGGCGATGTCGATGATCCGCTGCCGTGCCCGCTCCGGAATCAGGTGGACAAAGCCCAGAAGGTCCTGGCAGGAATCGCGGAAGCCCATGCCTCTGCCGATGCCGGACTCATAGTAGGAGGCCGAGCGGGACATGTTGAAGGTGATCATGCACTGGTACTGGTTCCAAATGTTGACCATCCGGTTGACCTTGTCATTTTCGGAGTGGAGCGTGTAGCGGGAGAGGAGCTGACTCCAGTAGCTGCAAAGCGCTGCGAAGGCGGCGTCAACCTGTTCGTCTGTCTGATACTTTGCAAGCAACGCATGCGCACGCGTCTTGTTGATGATGTTGTCACGTGCTGTGGTGCCAGCTTCCCACTTCTCGTCCTCGGGATTTTCGATGTAGGCGAGGACAAAGACAAAGGATCTGGTCTCACCGGGCTGCAGGGTCAGGTTGATCTGCTGCGATGCAATCGGAGACCAGCCAGATGCAACGGAGCCATGGCAGGCCCCTTCCAGAACAGCCTGAGGACGGTCAGGACCGTTGTAAAATCCCATGAACTCGGAACGAATCGTATCAAAGCCGTCAATGCGGCTGTTGACGGAATAGACTGCGTAGTGATTTCGGCGTTCCCGATATTCGGTCTTGTGATAGATCGTGCTGCCTTCTACCTCCACTTCTCCGGTAGAGAGGTTGCGCTGGAAGTTCTCACAGTCGTCGGACGCATTCCACAGACACCACTCAACGTAAGAAAAGAGCTGCAGACTCTTCGGTGCGTCTGTGGTATTGGTCAGCTTTAACTGCTGGATCTCGCAGGCGTCGGAGAGGGGAACAAAGCAGAGCAGATTTGAGCGGATGCCGTTCTTTTCTGCCATAAACCGGGAATACCCCATCCCGTGGCGGCACTCATAGAAGTCGAGATCTGTTTTGGTGGGCTGCCAGGCCGGGTTCCAGATGATGTCCCCGTCTTTTAAGTAGAAATACTTGCCATTGCTGTCATAGGGCACGTTGTTGTAGCGATACCGCGTCAGGCGCAGGAGCTTGGCATCCTTATAGAAGGAATAACCGCCGCATGTGTTGGAGATCAGAGAGAAAAAGTCCTGATTTCCAAGGTAATTGATCCAAGGCAGCGGCGTCCTGGGTGTTGTGATTACATACTCCCTGTGGGCATCATCAAAGTATCCGAATTTCATGGTTCCCCTTTCGTATACGATAACGATTACGTTACGGTAAACGTTTAAGTAAGTTTTGGCTTCAATCTGGCTTTATTATAACCTCATCTGGGTGGGCTATGCAACAAAAATATCCAGAAAGCCCGGGGGAGTCCGGCATAATCGACAAATATATGTGAAAATACTTGCGAAAAAACGTGAATTATTCTAGGATAGTATCGTAAACGATTTAGTTATGAAATCGGTACTTCCGGAACAGATGGGTTCGGTTTTATAATCGTAATAAAGTATGTAATCATCAAGAATGTGAGGCACAGGCATGGCAGACAGGACAAGTGGCAAAGCAAAGGAAACTTCCTTAAAGGATATCTCTGCGTATTGTGGTGTCTCGATCGCAACCGTCAGCAAAGCGTTGAATGGGCACAAAGATGTGAGTGAGGAGACGATCCGGAAGATCCGCAAGGCAGCAAAGGAGCTGGGATACCGGCCCAATTCTGCAGCCAAGGCGCTCAAGACCAATCGGACATATGACCTGGGTATTCTCTTCGTGGATGAGGCCCAGAGCGGACTGACACATGACTACTACGCAGAACTCCTGGACAGTTTCAAGCGGGAGGCAGAGGCCAGGGGATATGACCTGACCTTCATCAACAGCAACCGGAGCGAGAAGAACAGCATGTCCTATCTGGATCACGCCAAGTACCGCGGTTTTGACGGCGTCTGCATCGCCTGCGTGGACTTCTATGATCCTGAAGTGATCGAGCTGGCCAGGTCGGATATTCCGATCGTAACAATTGACCACGTCTTCAATAACCGGATGGTGGTGATTTCCGACAACGTGAAGGGAATGGCGGATCTGGTGGGATACTGCTGTGATATGGGCCATCGCAAGATCGCCTACATCCACGGCGCAGACTCCGCCGTCACCCAGGCAAGAATCTCGAGCTTTTACAAGACGACCTATGATCGCGGAATCTCAATACCGGATGAGTACGTTTGTGAGGCGGCCTACCGTAATACTGACGAGACGTACCGGGAGACAATCCGCCTGCTGAATCTACCGGATCCGCCGACCTGCATCTTGTATCCGGATGATTTTGCTGCCTTTGGCGGAATCAATGCGATCCACGACAGAGGACTTTCGATCCCAGATGATATCTCGATCTGCGGCTATGATGGTATCCGCATCACGCGGCACATCACGCCTCACATCACCACACTCCGCCAGGACACCAAGCAGATGGGCCGCAAAGCGGCAGAACTTCTTATCACGCTGATTGAGCACCCCAAGACCACACTGATCCAGCAGGTGATGGTGGAGGGAAGCCTCTACAAAGGAGAGACGGTGCGCAGGATTCAGCCTGAATCATGAGAGAGAGGAAAACAAAATGAACCTGATTCAGACTGAGATCATGCTGTATGTGAAGGACGTGGAGGGCTCGAAGCGCTTCTGGACCGAAAAGATAGGCTTTCAGGTCCAGGAAGAGCGCAAGGGTCCGGAAAACAGTGCTTCCTATGCATTAGCGGGAGCAGACTCCGACACGGTCCTTGTCCTTTTGAACAAGGCTCTTGTAGAGCGCTTCTCCCCAGAGGTTTTCCTTGGAATTCCTTCCCTGATGTTCCGGGTATCTGACCTGGAGCAGACCAGAGAGGACATGTTATCACACGACGTATCGGTATCGGAGATCCAGGAACTTGCCGGCCAGATGACCTTTCACTTCTGCGATGACGAGGGCAATTACTTCGCGGTGGGAGAGAAGAGAAACTGATACAGTCAGGACACAGAGAGAAGAATCAAAAAGGTCCACGGCAACCCGCTCATATGGCTGCCGTGGACCTTTTACTGCAGCAATCAATTTTTTGTGCTGAGAACTGGGATAGATTATGGTAGAAAGCTGAAATTGAGCTTTACAGATTGATCTTCGGCGTAAAACGAACAGGGAAAAGGGGCCTGAAAAGTGATAGATACCGGTTTTCGCGGTATTTCACTGGAATCACCTGCCTCCGGATTTGGGAGTGTGGCACAGGAATGGTTTATTTCCGGAATCGGGATATCTATGATTGACACAGAATAAGGGTATCGAGGATAGCCGGATTCATGCTGTCTTCAGCACGCCAGCCCCCGTCGATACCCTTACATCAACTATAGCACACGATCGTATAAACGCGTAGGCAGGTTCTGTTACAGCAGAGGATGAAGCACTTCTCGGGGAAGAACCAATTTCCACGCTTTTTGGCAGGAACATCATCGATCCCTGAAGTTTACAGAACAACGTTTCTGCCTTTTTGTGAACCTTTTCGTGAACCTCTTCTAGCCCAAACCGTAGATTTTCGTATAAAATCGTGGAAACCAATCCAGTTAACAAGGCACAAAAATCCCGTAAAATCAAGGAAAACCTTGATCTACGGGATTTGCGTCAAAATGCGGATAAGGGGACTTGAACCCCTACGGTTGCCCACTGGAACCTAAATCCAGCGCGTCTGCCAATTCCGCCATATCCGCATAGACAGATCCTTTGGCACGAAAAAAACGCCCGGCAAAACCAAGGCGTTGCAGAAATTTCATGAGCGATATGGGACTCGAACCCACGACAACTTGATTAAAAGTCAAGTGCTCTACCACCTGAGCTAATCGCCCGTTAACTGGGCTAGCCAGATTCGAACTGGCGAATGCAGCAGTCAAAGTGCTGTGCCTTAGCCGCTTGGCGATAGCCCAATGATATTGCCGCTGCCTTTCTTAAAAGAGGGTGGGTACAGGGACTCGAACCCTGGGTCTCCAGAACCACAATCTGGCGCGTTAGCCAACTACGCCATACCCACCATATAGGGGTAATCTCACGATCCTTCCCAAATGTGCCCGCGGGGATTCGAACCCCGGACCCACGGCTTAGAAGGCCGTTGCTCTATCCAGCTGAGCTACGGACACATGAAAGCGGGTGATGGGAATCGAACCCACATATCCAGCTTGGAAGGCTGGTGTTCTACCACTGAACTACACCCGCATTAAGCGAAACGCATTTAGTTGAAGAAGTCGGGGTGACAGGATTCGAACCTGCGACTTCCTGGTCCCAAACCAGGCGCTCTAGCCAAGCTGAGCCACACCCCGGCGGTACCATATCCGTGACGCAAGTACAATTATAGGGCTACCCCTCACCCCTGTCAAACTTTTTTTAAATTCAGACTGCCCAAAAATCTCCCCGTCAGACTCAGGCACCCTGTGCATTCTGCCCTTCTGTTTCCAGATAGTGGATCTTTGCGGAGAGCATGCCATCCTGAGAAAGCTCCAAAATGAGGTAGGATGACCTGCGCCCCTCCTGCCTCGGCCAGCCGACACTTCCTGGATTGCAGACGAGGATTCCCTGCTCCCGGTGCAGAACAGGCCGGTGAGTGTGACCATAGATCACGATGTCATCGCCCCGGGCTCTTGCTTCCTCAACCAATAGATCCTCAGAGAGCGAGACATGGTATCGGTGTCCATGGGTCAAAAGACAGCGGAAGGCCCCCAGTGGGAACTCCCGCTCCTCGGGAAGATCCGAGAAAAAGTCGTTGTTGCCGCGCACGCAGAGAAAGGGCGCGGGCGCAACGAGCGCTGCAAAATCCGCCTCGGACCCTTCGGCATCCCCGGCACACAGTACCAGATCGCAGGGGGCTTCCCGCTTCCAGATGACTTCAACCAGGTGGTCCCGCCTGTGGGTATCGGAAATGACCAGGATCTTCATGTGGACTCCAATACCTCCCGAATCTGACGCAGAATTTCCCGCACGGCTTTCCCTCTGTGTGAGATGGCATCTTTTTCCATCGGAGCGAGTTCTGCGCTGGTCTTACCATACTTGGGAAGATAGAAGAAGGGATCATAGCCAAAACCGTTCATCCCGGCAATACCGTGGGCGATCCGTCCTTCCATGGTTCCCTCACTGGCAAGAACCAGATCCTTCCCTTCCTGCAAATAGCGGACACCCTTCTGTCCTGCGGGGAAGATGCAGGAGACCGCTGCTACAAAGCGGGCGGTGCGTTTTTCGTCCGGAACGCCCTGTAGCTTTTCCAGAAGGGCATTCATCTTGACGCGGTAGTCTGTGTCATGTCCCATAAAGCGTGCGGAATATATACCCGGGGCACCATCCAGGGCATCGATGACAAGCCCCGAATCATCGCTCACGATACAGTAGGGCTCCTCCATTTTTGCCTGTTTTGACAGCTTTGCCACAGCCTCTGCCTTGAGGAGGGCATTCTCGGCAAAGGTGGAGCCGGTCTCATCTGCATCGGCAAATACACCGGCCTCCTTCATGGATCGCACGGCAACATTCGGATCTGCTACGATCTCTCGGACTTCCCGGACTTTGTTGGCATTCCCGGTGGCCAGGATCATGGTCAGTTTCACGGCAGCCTCCTTCCTCCGAGTTTACTCGGACAGCTCTTCCTCTTTCTTTCTGCGCGGCGCGGGCTTCGGCCCGGGGAACATGTAAAAGTAGGTCTTGATCATGCCATTGTAGATCTTGCGGTTCTTTGACGCTTTCATGCCGAGTTCTTTCTCCGCATCGGCGTAGGAGGTGATGAGGTACAAAGACCAGGAATCCAGTGCCCGAAACCGCTCTCCGAGTTCCCGATAGAGCGACGCGATCTCCCGCTCAGAGGCGAGGGACGGCGTCCGCTCCTGCCTTGCCTCACGCCCCGGATGCATGCCCCGCAGATAAAAGTCGCCACCGTGTTCCTGGTCGGTCAGACGCTCACCGTAGGGCGGGTTGGTCACGATAAATCCGTATTTCTTGGGGTGGGATAGGGCGGATACCGGGCGCACCTGGAAGTGGATGAGATCTGCCACACCGGCATTGCGCGCGTTCTCCCGGGCCGCAGCCACCGCGGCGGGATCGATGTCATACCCCTGCAGATCTGTATCAACAGAGAGGTCGATGGCATCGGCTGCCTCGGTGCGGCCGTCCTTCCAGTAGGAGGAGGGAATCAGGTTGGTCCAGCTCTCGGCGGTGAAGTGACGGCTCATGCCAGGGGCGATATTGGCTGCCATCATGGCCGCTTCGATGAGAAAGGTCCCGGAACCGCAGAAGGGATCTACCAGGATCCGACCGGGCTTCCAGGGAGTCAGCTGCAGAAGACCTGCCGCCAGGTTCTCTGCGATCGGTGCTTTGACCTGGGCGAGACGGTATCCCCGTTTGTGGAGACTTTCGCCGGTGGTGTCGATGCCAACGGTTACTTCATCCTTCTTGATGAAGACGCGCACCGGATAGGAGGCACCGTCCTCCGGGAAGTGGTCGATGTGGTAGCGGTCTTTCATCCGCTCCACCATGGCCTTTTTCATGACCGATTGGATATCGGAGGGGGAGAAGACCTTGCTTCGTACGCTGGAAGCCTTGGTCACCCAGAATTTCGCATCCCGGGGCAGAAAATCCTCCCAGGGCAGAGCCCGGGTCCCCTGGAAGAGCTCCTCAAAGGATTCGGCATGGAACGATCCGACCTTGAGCAGCACCCGCTCTGCGGTCCGCAGGCAGATATTGGCCCGGACAATCGCCTCTGGATCCCCGAAAAAGGTGACCCGGCCGTCGTCTACCTCTGAGATCTCATATCCGATGTCGTAGATTTCCTGCTTGCATACGCTCTCGAGGCCGAAGTGACAGGGGGCAATCAGTTCAAACTGTTTCATAAACGGGTCCTTTCTGAAGGCGTTCCGTGGATCTGCAATCGTTCATATCGTAAAGATTGTAACGCGGCAGGCGGCCATTTCCTAGGCGAAAAAATGCCGATTCCGGGGGAAAATCCCCGAAATCGGCATGTACGGTTCAGTCTGTCTTATGGGAAGCTGACTCAGACGTTGCCCTGAGCGAGCATTGCGTCTGCAACTTTCTCAAAGCCGGCGATGTTGGCACCGACAACGAAATCACCCTCGTGGCCGTAGGTCTTGGCGGCAGTGGAGACTCTCTGGTAGATATTCTTCATCATATCCTTGAGTTTTGCATCCACTTCCTCGAAGGTCCAGGCAAGGCGCTCGGAGTTCTGGCTCATCTCCAGTGCGGAAACGCCGACGCCGCCAGCGTTTGCTGCCTTGGCGGGCATGTACAGGAACAGGCCATTCTCTCTTGCCTTCTCATAAGCGTTGATGGCATCCTCGTCAGAAGGCATGTTTGCACCCTCAGCGACGCACCAGCAGCCATTGGCGATGAGCTTTGCAGCATCTGCGCCGTTGATCTCGTTCTGTGTTGCGCAGGGAAGTGCAATGTCGCAGGCAACACCCCAAGGGCGCTCGCCCTCATGGTACTCGGCACCGGCCACGCGATCAGCATACTCCTTGATTCTGCCGCGGTGAGCCTGCTTGATATCGAAGAGCACGTCGAGCTTGATGCCCTCTGGATCGTAGACATAGCCGTTGGAGTCGGAAACAGTGACAACTTTTGCACCGAGCTCTTCTGCCTTCTTGCAAGCGTACTGCGCAACGTTTCCGGAACCGGAAATGACGACGGTCTTGCCGGAGAGCGTTCTGCCCGCACCCTTTACCATTTCATCAGTGATGTAGACGAGACCATAACCGGTTGCCTCAGTCCGGGCGAGAGATCCGCCGAAGGAAAGGCCCTTTCCGGTGAGAACGCCCTCGTAGAGGTTCGTGATTCTCTTGTACTGGCCGTACAGATAGCCGATCTCGCGGCCGCCGACGCCGATGTCACCTGCCGGGACATCCTCGTCCTTGCCGATGTACTTGTAGAGCTCAGTCATGAAGCTCTGGCAGAAGCGCATAACTTCGGCATCCGACTTGCCCTTGGGATCAAAATCAGAACCGCCCTTGCCGCCGCCGATCGGAAGACCGGTCAGGGAGTTCTTGAAGATCTGCTCAAAGCCGAGGAACTTCAGAATGGACTGGTTGACAGTGGGATGGAAGCGAAGACCTCCCTTGTAGGGTCCAATGGCAGAGTTGAACTGGATACGATATCCCAGGTTCAGCTGTTGCTTTCCCTTGTCATCTACCCAAGGCACACGGAAGGTGATGATACGCTCAGGCTCAACAAGACGCTCCAGAAGCGTATTCTTGCGATAGAGCTCCTCGTTCGCCGCAACAATCGGCTCCAGAGACTCCAGAACGCGCTTTGCTGCCTCGAGGAACTCAGGCTCGTAGGGGTGCTTTGCTACCAGGTTCTGGTAGACTTCCTCAACATAAGACATAGGTCTTCCTCCTTTTGATCGCACATCGTGCGAAACTGCAGTTGTATACAGCACTTAATTATAAAGTTTCCCCTATGAAACGCAAGTACTTTAACGTGGTAGAGCGGGAAAAAGGCGCTTCAAAACTAATATATTAAAGTCGAATTCGACATAGCAGACAGAAAACACCCTGTTTCGGCGACGACTGCGCCAAAACAGGGTGTTTTACCATACAAAAAAGATATCAATCATGCAAAGAATATCATATGGAAACCGCCGGCTCAGAGCAGATGAATGCCGCTCTCCTCACAGGCCTTTGTAACCTCCTCGGGCCAGATAGAAGCCTGCACTTCACCGATGTGCGCCTTGCGCAGGAAGAACATGCAGATTCGGGACTGGCCAATGCCGCCGCCGATGGTGTAGGGGAGCTCTCCACGCAGAACTGCCTGCTGGAACGGGAGATTGGCCCGGTCTTCACATCCTGCTTTTTTAAGCTGCTCAGCCAGGGACTTCTCGTCCACACGGATACCCATGGAGGAGAGCTCCAGGGCGATGTCGAGAAGCGGATAATAGACCAGGATGTCCGCATTCAGCTGCCAGTCATCGTAGTCCGGGGCTCTGCCGTCGTGGGGCTTGCCATTTGCCAGCTTGTCGCCGATCTGCATGACACATAGGGCACCCTTCTCCTTTGTGAGCAGATACTCCCGCTCCTTGGGAGTCTTGTCCGGATACATGGCTTCGAGTTCACTGCTCGTCACAAAGCTGATATCGTGGGGCAGAAGATCCTCAATGTAATCGTAGCGGATGGACATGTACTTCTCGGTCTTGCGCAGAACCCGGTAGACGGTACGGACGGTCTCCTTGAGAGTATCCAGATTGCGATCCTCTTTGCGGATGATCTTTTCCCAGTCCCACTGGTCCACGTAGATCGAATGAATGTTGTCAGTGATCTCATCACGGCGGATGGCGCTCATGTCGGTGTAGAGGCCCTCGCCCACCCGGAAGCCGTACTTCTTGAGAGCATAGCGCTTCCACTTCGCCAGCGACTGCACCACCTCTGCGTCGCGTCCGGTCTCCTTGATGTCAAAGCGCACCGGGCGCTCCACACCGTTTAAGTTGTCGTTGAGTCCGGAGGCCGGATCCACGATTAATGGGGCGGAGACGCGCAGCAGGTTCATCCGCTCTGCCAGGAGGTTCTGGAAGAAGTCCTTCACGACCT